>NZ_BAAAKI010000014.1:111892-142642 GCF_039527675.1 Luteococcus sanguinis | reverse complement strand
CAACGGGGGTCCTCCCTTCACGTCAACCCGCAAACTGTCATGAACGTCCCTGCCACCAACACCTAGACCCGATAGCCGGGCCACTCGGCTGCCGGGTCGCTCGTCAGCGGCTGCACGTCGACGACCACCAGCAGGCATCCGTCGAAACGGAACCTGACGTCCAGCCCCGCGAAGGGAAGGCCGAAGACCCGATCCGGGTCGTCCAGGTGCACCGGACGAGGGTCGTGGGCCAGCACTCCGAGCAGGGCCTCGCGCAGCTCGTCCGGCACCCGGTCCATCAACTCATCCGTCACCACCACGGTGACCTCTGGCTCGGGGAAGTCCCCGATGAACCCGCTGGTCGCATCCGCGTGCGCGTCCAGCGGGATGTAGGGCTTGATGTCCAGCACCGGGGTCCCGTCGACCAGGTCGGCGCCACGGACGACCAGAACCGGCGCCTCGGGTCCGTCCAGTTCGACGCGCACCAACTCCACCGAGCTGAGCCCGATCGGGTTGGGGCGGAAGGGGGAGCGGGTCGCGAAGACCCCGAGTCGTCGTCCCCGTAGCCGTGGCGGGCGGACGGTTGGCGACCACGTCCGGCGTTTCGAGAGGCTGAACTCCCACACCAACCACAGGTGGCTGAAGCCCTCCAGCCCGCGCACCGCGTCCGGGCTGCGGAACTCGTGTTCGAAGACCACGCGCGACTCGAGCGCGGGCACCATACCGGCCTGTCGCGGGACGCCGAACTTGGACGGGAAGTCGCTGCGCACCCTCGCGACGGTGACATAGGGCCCGCGGGCGGCGTGGTCGTCACTCATCGAGAGCGGGCAGGCGGTGGGGGTCGACGAGCCCCAGCTGGATGGCACGCACCAGAATCTGCGTGCGCGAGCGCACCTGCAGCTTCTCCCCGACATTGGCCAGGTATTGCTTCACGGACCCCTCCGAGAGGAACATCCGGGCGCCGATCTCGGCATTGGACATGCCGTGGGCCAGCCAGCCCAGCAATGCCTGCTCGCGGGGCGTCACGGACAGCGCCGATGCCGCCGGGCCTGCCTGCGGCGCCGCCGACTGGCTCAGGGCGTGGACGAGTTCTCGTCGCACTTCGGGGGACAACGGCATGTCCCCGTCAAGGGCCTGGTCCATCGCCGCGATGACCGCGCGTCCGCCCGCATGCTTGAGCAGGTAACCGGCAGCCCCCGCCTGCAGCATGGGGACGACGAACTCGCGCGTACCGAAGGTGGTCAGCCCCACCACCACCGCATGGGGATGTTCGGCCGTGATCCGAGAGGTGGCGGCGATCCCGTTCATGACGGGCATCCGCAGGTCCATCAGGACCACATCGGGCTGTAGTCGGTCGTAGGTGGACACCCCCTCACGTCCGTTGGTGGCCTCACCTACCAGCAGGTACCGCTCCTGCCTGCCCAAGAAGGCCCGGAAGGACGCGCGGACGAGTGCCTCGTCGTCCACCAACACGACCGTTCGGGCAGTGGGCGGCCTCGAAGGGGGCGGTGGAGCCAGGAGCGGTTCAGAGGTCACGACTGGATACTAGGACCGTCTTCATGTGAACATGGTTCAGCCCATCTCTGGGACGGGGCCGGACCGTCGCAGTAGTGGCGGTTGCCGCGCCTCGTGGTCGAGGCGGACACCCGGAGGCGGGCATTGATGATCCCCCAGATTCGGAGCGCCGATGAACTACCTCACCCGTACCCTCGCCGCCGTGGCCGTCATCTCGGCCGCGGCACTCCCCGTCCTCGCGAGGGCCCGCACGTCAGCCGTTGACGACCAGGCCGCCCGCGCGTCCCGAATCGACGACGGGCAAGGGAATGACCGGGGCACCGCCCCGACCCGCTGGATCTGCAAGGTCATACCAAGACTGTGCTCAACGTCTGGCGATCGCCTGCTCGCCGCCCCGCGGCGGCGGTGTCACACTTGCTGAGTGTTTGAGGGTCTCCGCCACAGCATCTTCCTGCCCACGCAGCCCGTTGAGCAGGCACCCGGCGCCGGGTGGCGAGTGCTCCAGGGCATCGCCACGCTGTTCTTCATCGGCGACGCGATGGACACATTGCTCACCAACGACATCTCCACCTCCGACAGGTTCTGGGGTGTCGTGGCGCCGCTGGCAGCGCTGCTGCTCTGCTGGTCGCCCATCCTTGGTGCCGTCGTGGCGCTCACGCTGCTGCTGGTGCTGCTCGTCGTCCCGGACCTGTCGGGCGACATCTACTCCTTGGCATTGCTGCCGCCGATCCTGCTGTGGCGCCTGACGGAGAGGGCTGCTCTGGCACTGGTGGTCTTCATGCTGCTCTACCTGCCCCTGATCGCCACCAAGGTGCCCGAGGGGTGGATGTCCCCATCCCTCATCATGCGCGTCATCATCGTCGCATGTGCGCTGGCGATCGGGTGGGTGCTGCGGATGGTGATGCTCCAGCGACGACACGGCGTGCAGCGCATCCAGCAGCTCGAGGAGCAGAACGCCCGGATCCGCAGCGATGAGCGCGGGGCCCTCGCGCGCGAACTCCATGACGTCGTGGCGCACCAACTGTCGATCATCAGCCTGCAGACCATGGCCCACCGAGAGGCCACCGATTCCGAGGAACTGCGGGGAGCGCTCGATCGAGTGGCCGAGGCCTCGGGTTCGGCCCTCAGCGAGTTGCAGCTGCTGCTCGAGGTGTTGCGGGACGACGACCCTCGCGACGCCAGCGCCGAGCGGCTCGCCGAGGTGCTTCCCCCCACGCGGGTCGCACACGACGTCGCCAGCACGCTGCGGGACCATGGTCATCACGTCGACGTCAGGGTCTCGGATGACGCGGATCGCCTGGAGGCATCGCAGCAGGTGACGATCTCGAGGGTGCTGCAGGAGGCGGCTACGAACATCCTGCGCCACGCGCCCTCGGGCGCGGCGTGCCAGATTGCGGTCGAGGTCTTCCCTCGCCGCATCGTCGTCGACGTCCGCAGCCCCGTGCGGGACCCCGGGGCAAGCACACCACTCGAGGCACTGTCACTCGGCTACGGCTTGCGCGGCATCCGGGAGCGGGTCGATCTGGTCGGTGGTTCACTCAAAGTGGGGCCGCACGGCGACCAGTGGGTGCTCCACATGACCCTCCCGCACCCTGCATTCCCTGACAGGGAAGCGATCTAGCTCGCACCATTAACTTTTGGCCATACTTCCCGGTGATGCTGTCACATAGTTAAGTTCTAGGGATAACGTGATCTTCGGTGGACGTCGTTTGGCGGATTCGACGCGTCATGGAATGCATCCCGGTCAGGTGATTGCGCGGACGCACCCCGCAGTCATCGACGTCCGGTGGCGACAGGATCGGGATGACCGTGCCCTTGGGACGGCAATCGGGGGTCATCCCGGCTCCGTCGCGTGGTGTCGGTGCGATGGGGCGTGGGGGGCCCAGGCACCACCCACCTGCTGGGCCGGGAACCGTCGGGGTTCTCGGCCCAGCGCACTTTCCGGGGCAGCGTGAGGGCACTGACAAGACGGCATCCCTTGACCCCGTCAGCTACGTCGACGAACAGGTTCCGCTCGGAGCCGGTTCCAAACAGCACAGCTTCCATGAATCCCGCGGCGCTTATCACATCGAGCGTCCGGGTAAGGCCCTCGCAAAGTTCGAGGGCCCATCTTTCGAGTCAGGAGCGAAGCACAATCGCGCCGTGGTCTTCCACGGCACCGGCACCATGAAGGTCGACACGCTCGACTTCCCCAAGCTGGAGATGCCCGACGGCCGCAAGGCCCCGCACGGCGTCATCCTCAAGATCGTCGCGACCAACATCTGCGGCAGCGACCTGCACATCTACCGAGGCTCCTTCCCCGTCCCGGACGGCATGGTGATGGGCCACGAGATGACCGGCCAGGTCGTCGAGGTCGGCAGCGATGTCGAGTTCCTCAAGGAGGGCGACGTCGTCTCGGTGCCGTTCAATGTCGCGTGTGGGCGCTGCCGCAACTGCCGTGCCGGGCGAACGGAGGTGTGCGAGACGACCAACCCGGAGAAGTCGTGTGCGGCCTATGGCTTCAACCTTGGCGATTTCCAGGGCGGCCAGGCCGACTACCTCTTCGTGCCCTACGCCGACTTCCAGCTGCTGCGCTTCCCCGATCGTGACCAGGCCATGGAGAAGATCCTCGACCTGGCCGTGCTGTCCGACATTCTGCCCACGGCCTTCCACGGTCTCGTGGAGGCCGGTGTCGGCCCCGGGTCGACGGTCTACCTCGCCGGCGCGGGCCCGGTGGGACGCTGCGGTGCGGCCGCTGCGCGCCTCATGGGTGCATCGTGCATCATCGTCGGTGACCACGACAAGAAGCGTCTGGAGCTGGTGCGAAAGGCTGGCTGCGAGACGATCGACCTGACCCAGGACGTGCCGCTGACCGACCAGATCGAGCAGATCCTCGGCGAGCCGATGGTCGACGCGGCGGTGGACTATGTCGGTTCAGAGGCTCACGGAATGGGCAAGGACTCGCAGACGATGGACCCGGCTGCAGCCATCAACCAGGTCATGGCTGCCACGCGTGCGGGCGGTGCGACGGGCATCATCGGCGTCTACGGGCCTGACCCGATCGCGAAGTCGAAGAAGGCCCAGCAGGGCATCTTCGAGCTCGACTTCGGTCAGGCGTGGATCAAGTCGCCGCACATCACCGGGGGCCAGGCGCCGATCATGCGTTACAACCGGCAGCTGATGAGGGCGATCCTGTGGGATCGGATGCCTTACCTGCGCGACATGCTGAATCCGAAGGTGATCAGCCTTGACGAGGCGCCGAAGGCCTATGCCGACTTCGACAAGGGTTCCGACCTGAAGTACGTGATCGACCCGCACGGCATGATCAAGAAGTGACGTGAAAGGGCGTGGCCCGCGGTTCACCCCGCCCGCCCGTGTCAAGGCCCGGGGCAGCACACGCCAAATGAAAGTCACACCCCATGGGTGGACAGCCCAAAGTGGGCGCTGTGCGCTGCCGGGGCACGGGGGAATAGTTGACCCCTCCTAAAGGTTGAGTGAGATGGACTCAAGTTTGCTGGCGCTCCATGACGGAGCGGGGCAGACTGTGAGTCACCGAACCTCCTATATCCCCAACCCAGAAGGACTCATGGACACCGAGAAGCTCACCACGATGAGCCGGGACGCGGTCTCGGCTGCGCTTCGCAATGCGCTGGTCAACGGCAACCCCAATGCCGAACCCGTGCACCTCTTGCATGCCCTCCTGATGGTTCCCGAGAACACCGTTGGCCCGCTGCTGGCCAGCATCGGCGCCGACCCCAAGCAGGTCGACGACCAGGCCCAGGCCATGATCAAGAAGCTGCCTTCCGCGCAGGGCGGCTCGGTCAGCCAGCCGCAGCTGTCCGGTGCCTTCGCGCGCGTCCTCGCCGACGCCGAGACCCGGGCCGACCAGCTGGGGGACAGCTATGTCTCCACCGAGCACCTACTCATCGCGCTGGCCAGCATCCCGTCCGAGGCGCAGGGCGTGCTCGGCAACAACGGCGCGACGCCCGACAAGCTCACCAAGGCCTTCAACGACTCCCGCGGCGATCGTCGCGTCACGTCCCCGGAGGCCGAGGGCGGCGAATCCGCGCTGGCCAAGTACTCCGTCGACCTGACCGAACGTGCCCGCGAGGGCAAGCTCGACCCGGTCATCGGCCGAGACGGTGAGATCCGCCGCGTCGTGCAGGTGCTGGCCCGCCGCACCAAGAACAACCCGGTGCTGATCGGCGAGCCCGGCGTCGGCAAGACCGCCGTCGTCGAGGGTCTCGCCCAGCGCGTCGTCGCCGGTGACGTCCCAGACTCCCTCAAGGGACGTCGTGTCGTCAGCCTCGACCTTGCGAGCATGGTCGCCGGTGCCAAGTACCGCGGCGAGTTCGAAGAACGCCTCAAGGCCGTCCTGAACGAGATCAAGGATGCCGAGGGCCAGATCATCACCTTCATCGACGAGCTGCACACCGTCGTCGGTGCGGGCGCTGGCGGCGAGGGCGCCATGGACGCGGGCAACATGCTCAAGCCCATGCTGGCCCGCGGCGAGCTGCGGATGATCGGCGCGACGACCCTGGACGAGTACCGTGAGCACATCGAGAAGGACCCGGCCCTCGAGCGCCGCTTCCAGCAGGTCTACGTCGGCGAACCGTCCGTCGAGGACACCATCGCCATCCTGCGTGGCCTGCGCGAGCGCTACGAGGCGCATCACAAGGTGCGCATCACCGACGGTGCGCTGGTCGCCGCTGCGTCCCTGTCGAACCGCTACATCACCAACCGTCAGCTTCCTGACAAGGCCATCGACCTGATCGACGAGGCCGCCAGCCGGCTGCGGATGGAGATCGACTCGTCCCCAGAGGAGATCGACAAGCTGCGTCGCACCGTCGACCGGATGAAGATGGAGCAGTTCGCCATCGGCCAGGAGGACGATGTTGCCTCGAGGGCCCGGCTGGAGCGGCTGAACTCCGAGCTGGCCGACACCGAGGAGGAGCTGCGTGGCCTGATGAGCCGCTGGGAGGCCGAGAAGGCCGGCCTGAACCGGGTTGGTGACCTGAAGACTGAGATCGACGCCCTGCGCGTGGAGGCTGATCGCTACCTGCGTGACGGCGAATTGCAGAAGGCCGCCGAGATCACCTATGGACGCATCCCCCTGCTCGAGAGGGAGCTGGAGGAGGCCTCACTGGCCGAGCAGAGCACCACGCCCATGGTCAGCGAGGAGGTCGACGCGGCCGACATAGCCGAGGTCGTCAGCGCCTGGACGGGCATCCCCGTCGGCAAGATGCTGGCGGGCGAGGGCGAGAAGCTGCTCAAGATGGAGGAGCTGCTCGGCGAGCGGCTGATTGGGCAGAAGAATGCCGTCAAGGCCGTCTCGGACGCCGTCCGCCGTTCCCGCGCGGGCATCAGCGACCCGAACCGTCCGACCGGAAGCTTCCTCTTCCTCGGCCCGACCGGCGTCGGCAAGACCGAGCTCGCCAAGAGCCTGGCCGACTTCCTGTTCGACGACGAGACCGCGATGGTGCGTATCGACATGAGCGAGTACTCGGAGAAGCACTCTGTCTCGCGATTGGTCGGCGCCCCGCCCGGTTATGTCGGCTACGAGGAGGGCGGCCAGCTCACCGAAGCCGTCCGTCGCCGTCCCTACTCCGTCGTGCTGTTGGACGAGGTGGAGAAGGCCCACCCGGACCTGTTCAACATCCTGCTCCAGGTGCTGGACGACGGTCGCCTGACCGACGGCCAGGGCCGGACGGTCGACTTCCGCAACACGATCCTGATCCTCACCTCCAACCTGGGCAGCCAGTTCCTCGCCGACCAGAGCCTCGACCCCGAGGCCAAGCGCGAGGCGGTGATGGGCGTGGTGCGCCAGGCCTTCCGTCCCGAGTTCCTGAACCGGCTCGACGACATCGTCCTGTTCGACCCGCTCACGCAGGACGACCTGGTGCACATCGTCGACACCAACCTGGCGAAGCTCAACGCCCGCCTGGCTGATCGCCGGATCACGCTCGAGGTCACCCCGGCCGGTCGACAGTGGCTGGCCGAGAAGGGCTTCGACCCGGTCTACGGTGCGCGTCCGTTGCGTCGCCTGATCCAGACCACGATCGAGGACCAGCTCGCCCGCGCCATGCTGGAGGGTCGCGTCACCGACGGCCAGACGGTCACCTTCGACGCCCCGGATGGTCAAGACATCGTGCTGGTCTGACCCGGCACGCCCAGGTTCCGAGCAAGCTGGCCGGAGGGACCCCTCGAGCCTGTCGAGGGGTCCCCACCGGCCACCTCCACCCTCGGCAGGACCTCGCACCCGACGAGGTCCAGGCCCACTGCCCCATCGAGTGCCGGATATCCTCCTCCGGTGAGTGAACGCGTCGTGCCGGACCCTGACCGCCCGGGTTCCTGGGTGGTGAAGGTGGGCGGTGCCGACCAGTCCTGGGTCGACCCGGACGACCCGACGCGACTTGAGTTCGACTACATGCAGCGCCTCGCCAAGCACATCGACCTGCACGCTCCGGCCAGCCAGCGGCTGCGCGTCGTCCACGTCGGTGGCGCGGCGATGACGCTGGCCCGCTACGTCGCCCACACCCGTCCCACCTCGCCGCAGATCGTCCTCGAACCGGACGCCGAACTCACCGCCGAGGTGCGCGAGAAAGCCCCGCTGCCCAAGAACTCCGGCATCAAGGTGCGCCCCCTCGACGGTCTGGCGGGCATCGCGGCGATGCCGGACGACTACGCCGACATCATCATCGTGGACGCCTTCGTCGGCGCGCGCGTGCCCGGAGAACTCGTCACGGTGGAGTTCTGGGCGGACGTGCGAAGGGTGCTCCACGCCGACGGCCTGGTGCTGCTGAATGTCACCGACACCCACCCCTTCGCCTGGACCCGCCGGGTGCTCGCCGGCCTGTTGCGCTACTTTCCGAATGTGATGATGGGTGCCGAGTCGTCGACGCTGAAGGGCCGCCGCTTCGGCAATGTTGTGATCGCCGCCAGCCCGGTCTCGCTGCCGCTCCAACCCCTGGAGCGAGCAGCCTCCAGCGCCGTCTTCCCCTATCGTCTCGTTCACTCCGAACATCTGGACCGCCTCGTCGGCAATGCCCAGCCCTTCTTCGGAGCGGGCGAGCCGTCTCCCGCCCCGCCGTCCGGGATGCTCTTCTTTGACTGACCACCAGGAAGGCGCGCAGTGACCAGGACTCGACCCGCCAGACGGCGCCGATGGCACGCGTCCAGCATCCTCGCGTCCGTTCTGGCGTTCGCACTGTTGGCCACCCTCGGCTGGCTCGGATGGCTGCTCGTGGGGACGAACGTGACCGCCCACCGCACCGCAGACCGGTCCATCAGCGACCTGACCTCCCGGTGGTCGTCAAGTTCGACGGCGAGCGAGGCGACCATCCCCCAGACCGGAAGAGCCTTCGCGCTCATCCGCATCCCGGCTCTGGGGGACGACTGGCAGTGGCCACTGCTCGCGGGCACCAGCCGCAGCACCCTGGCCCACGGCCTCGGCTGGTACGACACCACGTCCAGCCCCGGTCAGGTCGGGAACTTCGCGGTCGCCGGGCAGCGCATCAGCCACGGACGTCCCTTCGCCGATCTGGCCCAGCTCAACAAGGGCGAGGTCGTCATCGTCGAGACGCGCGACCAGATCCTCACCTACCAACTCGACTCCTCGGCCGCCGACCTCACCGTCGACGTCGACGCCGGCTGGGTGCTGGACCCAGTCCCGGGCCGCCCCGCCCAGCAGCCCACCGAGGCGCTGATCACCCTGACCACCGAGCAGGACCTGTTCTGGTCGGACGACCGTTCGGTCGCCTTCGGGCATCTGGTGGACACCCAGCAGAAATGAGCCCACCGGGCCCGGGCGCCTACCCCACTAGGCTGACGCCATGGCTGACCGCGAAGACCTCATCGACCACGTCCGCAAGCTCGCCGTCGTACACGGCAAGGTGACCCTGGCCAGTGGCAAGGAGGCCGACTACTACGTCGACATGCGCCGCGTCACCCTCGACGGGGCGGCCTCCCCGGTCGTCGGACGCGTGATGCGCGAGCTTGTCGCCGACTGGCGCTTCGACGCCGTGGGCGGCCTCACCTTGGGTGCCGACCCGGTCGCCACCGCCATGCTGCACGCAGCAGCCGCCGCCGGCGAGCGGCTGGACGCCTTCGTCGTCCGCAAGGAGTCCAAGGCCCACGGCATGCAGCGCCGGATCGAGGGCACCGAGGTCGCCGGGCGTCGCGTGCTGGTGGTCGAGGACACCTCCACCACCGGCGGTTCCGCACTGACGGCCGTCGAGGCCGTCCGGGAGGCGGGGGGAGAGGTGGTCGGCGTCGCCGTCATCGTCGACCGCAACACCGGCGCCGCGCAGAAGGTCGAGGAAGCGGGGCTTGCCTACCGCTTCGCGATCGGCCTGGACGACCTCGGTCTTTGAACCAGCTGCTCATCCAACTCAATGGCACCGCACCCGACTAGGGTTCGTGCCGTCAGGCCATCAATCAGAAGGGTCCACCATGCTCTGGGTCATCCTCGGCACGCTCGCAGTCCTGCTGCTGCTCGCCGGCATGCTGTTCGTCGCGCCGTACAACGGTTTCGTCCGCCAGCGCAACACCATCCAGGAGTCCTGGCGACAGGTCGACGTCGAGCTGAACCGCCGCTATGAACTGATCCCCAACCTGGTGGAGACCGTGCGCGCCTATGCGGGCCACGAGCGGAACACGCTGGAGGAGATCACCCGGTTGCGCACCCAGGCGGTCGCAGCCTCGCAGTCCGACGGGGAGGCCCCCAGCGAGCAGCGCGCCGCCATCGAGGGCCAGCTCTCCGGTGCGGTCCGCAACCTGATGGTCTCGGTCGAGGCCTACCCGGAGCTGCGCAGCAATCAGAACTTCATCGAGCTGCAGCGCGCGCTCACCGAGACCGAAGACCGGATCGCCGCCGGACGTCGCTACTACAACGCCAATGTCCGCGCCTACAACACGCGCGTCGAGTCGGTTCCGTCCAACCTGGTGGCCAACATGTTCCACTTCGAGAAGGCCGCCTACTTCGAGGTCAATGACGCTGCCGTTCGCCAGGCTCCGGACGTGAACTTCGGCGAGATCAGCTACCGCGGTGACGCGGAGCAGCCCCCGGCGCGCGGCATCGACCAGGTCGGCTCCGCCCCGACGAACGAGCTGCCGAACCCCGCGCGCGTCCAGAACGACCCCTTTGGCCAGACTGGTACGCAGCCGCAGACCAACCCCTTCGAGGCGCCCGGTCAGGGGATCCGTCCCCCTCAGTGAGCGTTGGCACGAGAACGAAGAACCCACCCTCCCGGCTCGGGGAGGGTGGGTTTGGGTTTTGGCGGGCCTCGATCAGGCCTCGGCGGACTCCTTGGCCGTCTTGCGGCGCTCCATCCACCACTCGAAGACCATGGGCAGCAGGGAGACGCCGACGATGATCAGCAGCACCGCGTCGATGTTGTCGCCGATGAACTTCACGTTGCCCAGCAGGTACCCCAGCAGCGTCACGCCCCAGACCCAGATGACGCCACCGATGGCGGTCCAGATGATGAAGTGGCGGAAGTTCATCCGCGAGGCGCCAGCCACCATGGTGACGAAGGTGCGAACGATCGGCACGAACCGTCCCAGCACCAGCGCCTTGGAGCCGTACTTCGCGAAGAAGAGGTTCGACTTGGTGAGGTTCTCCTGGCTGAAGATCTTGCCGAAGAAGCCCTGCCGGGGCTTGAACAGCCACGGCGACAGGAATCGTCCGACGTAATAGCCGGCAACATTCCCGCCGATCGCGAAGATCGTCATGATCGCGCAGGAGGCGACGTAGACCATCGGCTTCGACAGGCCGCCCATCGTGATGGCTGGCACCGTCATGGCGGTGAACATGCCGACGGTGAACAGCAGCGAGTCGCCGGGCAGGATCGGGAAGATCGCGCACTCGACGAACAGGATCACGCAAACGGCCACCAGGGCCCAGTTGCCGAAGCGGTGGATCAGCTCTGCGGGGTCGAGCCAGCTGGGCATGATCATCGGCACCATCAAGGCCTGGGAAAGCAATGTCGTCACGTTGTCGAGGCTAACCTTTGGGTCTGTGACGCAGCTGTGGGATGGGGCGCCGGATGGCGGGTCGGACGACCAGGTCGATGACCCGACCGCACCCCAGGTGGGGGTCGGTCCGCACCCGGAGCCATGGCCCGAAGACCCCCGGCTGGACGACGAGCTGCTGGCCGCCGGTGACCGGCGCAATGTGGTCGATTCCTACCGCTACTGGCGGATGGACGCGATCGTCGCTGACCTGGATGCCCGTCGCCAGCCGCTGCACGTAGCCATCCAGAACTGGGAGCACGACTTCAACATCGGCTCCATCGTCCGTACCGCCAATGCCTTCAACGTCGAAGCCGTGCACATTGTCGGACGACGACGCTGGAACCGTCGTGGCGCGATGGTCACCGACCGTTACCTACACGTCGTCCACCACGAGTCGGTCGCCGACCTGGTCGCCTGGCTGTCGGAACGCGACGTGGTGATGGTCGGCGTGGACAACCTCCCCGGCTCCGTCCCGCTGGAGACCGAGCACCTGCCCGAGCGCTGCTGTCTGGTCTTCGGTTCCGAGGGTCCGGGGCTGACCGACGAGATGGTCGCTGCCTGCGAGCGCCTGGTGGCCATCACCCAGCATGGATCCACCCGGTCGATCAATGCCGGCGCGGCGGCGGCGATCGCGATGTACCACTGGGCGGTGCAACACGCCGGGTGACGGCCCGTGATTCGCAGGTGGTACGCTGCTGATACCACTTCTCAACTGGTTCCAAGGGGGCCCTCGTGTCACGTGTTGCACCGATCGCGACCAAGCGGACGCAGGTGCGACAGATCCTGGAGCGACGCATCCGGGAGGAACTCCACGCCGGCGACGCGCTGGAGTCCGAACGCGAACTGGTGAACCAGCTCGGCGTGAGCCGTGTCACCGTCCGGCAGGCCATCGGAGACCTGGTGGACGAGGGAATGTTGGAGCGTACCCAGGGCAAGGGCACCTTCGTGACCGGTCCGCGGGTCAACACGCGCCTGCACCTGATGAGCTTCAGCCGCGAGATGCGCTCCCGCGGCCTCGAACCCCGCACGGACGTCCTCTCCGCGACGGCCGTCCCGGCCGACCTCCAGGTGGCCGACGGCCTGCAGGTGGACGTGGGGGAGCCGGTGGTCCGGCTGGAACGCATCCGGCTGGCCGACGAGACCCCGATGGCCCATGAGATCGGCTGGTACCCGAGCCGGATCTTCCCGGGCCTGCTCGACCACAAGCTCAACTTCGTCTACGACCTGCTCGCCGACCGCTACGGCGTCGAGGCGACCCGCGGTGAGCAGGTGGTCTGGGCCGACGCCGCCGACGCCCACCGCGCACGCATCCTGGGCATCGCCAAGCGAGCCCCGCTGCTGGTTCAGGAACGCGTGACCTGGAGCGACGAGCGCGTCATCGAGTTCTCCATCAGCTGGTACCGGGCCGACCGTTATCGCGTCCACTCGACCATTCGCCCCCAGAATGCGGATGACTCGGTGCTGGTGTGAGTGCCGGCCCTGCCGCTGGGCTGCCACCTAGGATTGCTCCCATGTCCACCAGTTCCGAGATGGTCCCCGCGCCCGGGTACGGGTACGCCCCGGTCGGCGAGCAGCCGTTCGCGGAGGCGCGCGTCGTCGAGGCTCCGGGCTTCGTGGTCGGTTATACCCCGGTCAAGATGGCCAACCAGGTCGCGACCATGGGCGTGAAGCTGCGCTCGATGGTGATGGGGACGCTGTTCAGCGCCGTGATCTGGACGGCCGTGTGGTGGTGGCAGCGCGCCAGCTGGGGTTCGCCCTGGTTGTTGCTCGTGGGTTATGCCTTCTCCCTGGCCGGCATCGTGTGGGCCGCCTTCCAGCTCTTCGCCGCCCGACGCGCCCTGGGCCGGATTCCCGTCGGTGAGGCCTTGCGGCTGACCGCGGACGGAATGGTCGCCCACACCCTGGACGGCCAGCGGGTACAGCTCGGTTGGCACGAGGTGCGCCAGGTCGGCGTCTGGGGCCACGAGGTCGGCGCCGGCCCGCGGATCAAGGTGAAGGTCCCGCGCACCAGCCATCCCAGGCGGTTCTGGCAACGGCCTTCGTCACCTGCGGTGGCGTGGCAGATGCCGCTCTACTACCTGGACGCGCTCCCGGGCACCATCGACGGGGCGCTGCGCGCCTTCTCCGACGGTCGCCAGGGCCTGGACGTGACGGGGCTAGACACCTTCTGGTGAGCCACCAAGTGGAACCCGCTGCTGCACGATCGCAGCGGGTTTGGCAGGATGGACGTCGAGACAACGTCCAGAACAGAAAGGGGCGGCCATGCCCGTCGCAACTCCTGAGGCCTACGCCGAGATGTTCGAGAAGGCGAAGGCAGGCAAGTTCGCCTACCCCGCCATCAATGTCACCTCCTCCCAGTCCGCCAACGCGGCCCTGCAGGGCTTCGCCGAGGCCGGTTCGGACGGCATCCTGCAGATCTCGACCGGTGGCGCGGAGTACGCGTCCGGCCCGACCATCAAGAACATGGTCACCGGCGCGGTCGCGCTGGCCGACTACATCCGTGAGGTCGCCAAGAACTACCCGATCAATGTCGGCCTGCACACCGACCACTGCCCCGAGCCCAAGCTCGACACCTACGTCCGCCCGCTGCTCGACCTCTCGGCCGAGCGCGTCGCCCAGGGTCAGGACCCGATCTTCAACTCCCACATGTGGGACGGCTCGGCCCTCGACGACGTCGAGCGCAACCTCCAGATCGCCGAGGAGCTGCTGGCCAAGACCAAGGCCAACAAGCAGATCCTCGAGATCGAGATCGGCGCCGTTGGCGGCGAGGAGGATGGTGTCGTCGGTGAGATCAACGACAAGCTGTACACCTCCGTCGAGGACGCCCTGCGCACCGCCGAGGTCCTCGGCCTGGGTGAGAAGGGCCTGTACCTGACGGCCTTCACCTTCGGCAACGTGCACGGCGTCTACAAGCCGGGCAACGTCAAGCTGCGTCCCGAGATCCTCAAGGACCTGCAGGGTGCCGTCGCCGAGAAGTACGGCAAGGAGAAGCCGTTCTTGCTCGTCTTCCACGGTGGTTCCGGCTCGACCGAGCAGGAGATCAGCGACGCCGTCGACTACGGCGTCGTCAAGATGAACGTCGACACCGACACCCAGTACGCCTTCACCCGTCCCGTCGCGGACCACATGCTGAAGAACTACGACGGCGTGCTCAAGATCGACGGCGAGATCGGCAACAAGAAGATGTACGACCCCCGTGCGTGGGGCAAGCTGGCCGAGGCCGGCATGGCTGCCCGCATCGTCGAGGCCTGCCAGCAGCTGCGTTCCGCTGGCACCTCCAGCAAGTGATCGCCTGAGCTGTAGCTCTCGAGAACCGGCCGGTCCCCTGTGGTGGGCCGGCCGGTTCCTTCATGCCCTTCGGCGCTCCAACCGCGCGGACTGGGTGGAGTTTGTGCCAACTACGGCAGTTTCGCCACCCAGTCCGGGGAGGTCTGCTCAGGGGAGTCCGAACCCGCTCCACAGGCCTGCCTTGCGACAGGACGGGCAGGGGTGCGGTTGGCCGGCCCACCCGAGCTGGCGGAGCTTGCTGGCCACCTGGAAGGCGGTCTCGCACGGGCGGTACCAGCAGTCGTCGTATCCATAGCGGTGAGTGAACAGGCCCCCCATCGAGGATGCGTTGTCGCGGGACATCTCTCGAAATACCGATTCGGTGTCGTCATGCCCAAGACGGCCATCCAGCTCGACGACCAGACCGTCGTAGCGGACGTCCTGACGGGTTCGCCCAAGACGCACCTGCCGGACGCCGCGTGGCAGACCATGGGCGCGCTCGACCCGCGTGGCGTAGATGTGTTCCAGTGGGGATTCCAGACCCTGGGCATCGGCGAGCAGTTTCTCCAGCAGGTCGCGGGTGGGAAGCGGGGTTCGCGAGATGCGCGCCCGCTCATCGAGCGCCCCGGCCAAGGACTTGGGGCTCACCAGCCTGTTGCGCAGGGCGCTGGTCACCCAGTTGACGGTCCGCTCCGGCTCCACGTCACACAGGTCAAGCACGGTCCACTCCGGCGGGGTGAGCGGTAGGCTCCCGCGCGGTCGCGGCAGGTGTCGGCGCCGTACCAGCCGCCACGGATGGCCGAGCCTCGTGGTGTTCCCGTGCGGCACGAGCACCGTGACGATGGGCGGATCCTCCCGCCAGACTCCCTGCACGAGGGCCGCGGCATGCTCTCCCAACATGGCTCCGGGGCCAGCTGCCAGCACTCCGGCCCAGGCCAAGGTCTCGAAGGAGTCGGGCGCAGTGCGCGTGGCGTAGACACCACGGCTCAGCCGTCGCCATCGCCCCTCGCCCAGCAGTCGCCGAATCACGGAGTCACCGAGGAATCGGTGGACCTGCTCCCTGGACAGCACCCCTGCTTGGCGGTCGGCGAGCTGCGTGAGTTCCTCGGGCAAGAGGTGGCGTGACTTCATGCCCACACTCTCGGAATTCTTGCTCGTCTGGTGTCATGTCGCTGAGAACTGTGGAAACCGCGGCGGCCACAGGTATTGGGGCTGTGGACAACACGCGATCCACGGAGTGGGTGGCCTTTCTGCCGTGTATGGCAGTTTCGCCACCCAGTCCGAGGCTCTGGTCACCAGGAGCCGACCGAACCCCCACCCCCAGCGGGACCCGACAAAGGCACGATCGGCGCCTCGTCGACCAATGTGTGGGAGATGGCGGCGGCGCGGGCGGCGGCCACCTCGGCGGGCACCTCACCGTCGAGATTGCGGGGGGTCCAGCCCTGGGAGGTCGTCCACTCGCTGTTGCAACCGCCGCAGCGGAACACCTGCAATCCGTCCAGCTGCTCGTCGGCAGAACGCCAGTCGCACTTGTCCTGGCATGCGGTGGCCTGCAGTTCACGCGTCATGCCCACAGCCTCGCACGGCACGGTCGTGCAGCACGCGTGAACTGTTTGTGAACCGTTTCGCTAATGGCACCCCGCCGGTCCATCGGGGCGGCCCCGGTGCAAGGATGGGCCCATGAGTCCGCGACAGATTGGCGTAACAGAGGTCGCCCTCCGCGATGCGCACCAGAGCTTGATGGCAACCCGCATGGCCATGGAAGACATGGTCGATGCTTGTGCTGACATTGATGCTGCCGGCTACTGGTCGGTTGAGTGCTGGGGTGGGGCCACCTTTGATTCCTGCATCCGATTCCTCAACGAAGACCCCTGGGAGCGTCTGCGCACCTTCCGCAAGCTGCTGCCGAACAGCCGCCTGCAGATGCTGCTGCGTGGTCAGAACCTGCTGGGTTACCGACACTACGAGGACATGGTCGTCGAGAAGTTCGTCGACAAGTCCGCCGAGAACGGCATGGACGTCTTCCGTGTGTTCGACGCCCTGAACGACCCCCGGAACATGGCCGAGGCCATGCAGGCGGTCAAGAAGACGGGCAAGCACGCCCAGGGCACCATCTGCTACACGATCAGCCCGCTCCACACCGTCGAGGGCTACGTCAAGCTCGCCGGCCAGCTGCTGGACATGGGCGCCGAGAGCCTTGCCCTCAAGGACATGGCCGCGCTGCTCAAGCCGCAGCCCGCCTATGACATCATCCGGGGCATCAAGGAGACCTACGGCGAGGACGTGCAGGTCAACGTCCACTGCCACTCCACCACCGGCGTGACCCTGGTGACGCTGATGAAGGCCATCGAGGCCGGCGCCGACGTGGTCGACACCGCCATCAGCTCCATGAGCCTCGGCCCGGGCCACAACCCGACCGAGTCGCTGGTCGAGATGCTCGAGGGCACCGAGTTCACCACCGGCCTCGACATGGACCGCCTCATCAAGATCCGCGACCACTTCGCGGCGATCCGTCCCAAGTACAAGGCCTTCGAGTCGGCCACCCTGGTGGACACCGACATATTCCGCAGCCAGATCCCCGGCGGCATGCTCTCGAACATGGAGAGCCAGCTCAAGGCACAGGGTGCGGGTGACCGCATCAAGGAGGTCATGGAGGAGGTGCCGGTCGTCAAGAAGGACGCCGGCTACCCGCCGCTGGTCACCCCGTCCAGCCAGATCGTCGGCACCCAGGCCGTGTTCAACGTCCTGATGGGCCGCTACAAGGTGATGACCGGCGAGTTCGCCGACCTGATGCTCGGCTACTACGGCGAGTGCATGGGCGAGCGCAACCCCGAGGTCGTCGCTCTGGCCAAGGCACAGCAGAAGAAGGACGAGATCACGGTGCGTCCGGCCGACCTGCTCGAGCCCGAGTGGGAAAAGCTGGTCGCTGACGCCGAGGCGCTCCCGGGCTACAACGGCACCGAGGAGGACGTGCTCACCAACGCCATGTTCCCCGGCGTCGCGCCCAAGTTCTTCGCCTCCCGCGAGGAGGGCCCGAAGAATGTCGGCAAGACCGGGGCCCAGCTCCAGGCCGAGGCGGACGCTGCGGCTGGCAAGGCCAATGCGCTGTCCGAACCTGTCACCTACAACGTCTCCTTCGACGGTCGCAAGCACACCGTCAAGGTCGAGCCGGCCTGACCGGCGAAGGGATAACAACAATGGCCAAGAACAAGACCATGGCCGATCGCCTCGAGCAGCTCCAGTCCGAACGCGCACGCGTCCGGGCCGGTGGCGGCGAGAAGCGCATCGCCAAGCAGCACGAGAAGGGTGCGATGACCGCGCGCGAGCGCGTCGATACCCTGATCGATCCGGGAACCCTGCTCGAGGATGGCGCCTTCCGCAAGAACCGCACCACCTTCTTCGGCATGGACAAGGCGGACATGCCCGCTGACGGCGTCATCACTGGCGCCGGCGCGGTGCTCGGTCGTCCCGTCCACTTCGCCAGCCAGGACTTCACCGTCGCCGGTGGCTCCGCGGGCGAGGTGCACAACGTCAAGGTCGCCGAGTCGATGCACGCGGCGCTCGAGACGGGCACACCCTTCGTCTTCATCAACGACTCGGGTGGCGCCCGCGTCCAGGAGGGTATCGACTCGCTGTCCGGCTACGGCAAGGTGTTCTACGAGAATGTCCTCCTGTCGGGCGTCGTGCCGCAGATCTCCGTCATCGCTGGCCCCTGCGCCGGTGGCGCGGTCTACTCCCCGGCCCTGACCGACTTCATCATCCAGACGCGCAAGGCCCACATGTTCATCACGGGCCCGAATGTCATCAAGCAGGTCACCGGTGAGGACGTCACCCAGGACGAGCTGGGTGGCGCGGACGCGCAAATGGCATCCGGCGTCGTGCACTTCGTGGCCGACGATGACGAGCAGGCACTGTTCCTGGCGAAGAAGCTGCTCAGCTTCCTGCCGCAGAACAATGCCGAGGAGGCTCCGATCGTCCAGCCCGTCGACGACGTCCAGGACAACCCGCGCCTGCGCGAGATCATCCCGGATGAGGGCAACAAGGGCTACGACGTGCGCGAGGTCATCCGCGAGATCGTGGACCGGGGTGACTTCCTCGAGGTCCGGGCCGGCTTCGCGCAGAACATCGTGGTGGGCTTCGGTCGAATCGTCGGCCGCACGGTCGGTTTCGTGGCGAACAACCCCTCGGTGATGTCCGGCGTGCTGGACATCGACTCCTCGGACAAGGCGTCGACCTTCATCCGTTTCTGCAACGCCTTCAACATCCCGGTCGTGAACCTGGTCGACGTCCCCGGCTTCCTGCCGGGTGTCGCGCAGGAGCGCGGCGGCATCATCCGCCACGGCGCGAAGATGCTGTACGCCTACGCGGCGGCCACCGTGCCGAAGATCACGGTCGTCATGCGCAAGGCCTACGGTGGCTCCTACCTGGCGATGTGCTCCAAGGACCTGGGCGCCGACAAGGTCTTCGCCTGGCCCAGCGCCGAGATTGCCGTCATGGGTGCCGAGGGCGCCGCGGCCGTCGTCTTCAAGCGGGAGATCGACGCCGCCGAAGATCCGACGACTCGGCGCGCCGAGCTGGTCGAGGAGTACCGCGAGACCTTCTCGACGCCGTACATGGCCGCCTCCCGCGGCCAGGTGGACGACATCATCGACCCCGCCGAGACGCGTCGCATGCTGGCGCTCTCGCTGGAGATCCTGGCCACCAAGCGCCAGCTGCGCCCCGCCAAGAAGCACGGCCTCGAGCCGGCCTGATCGGGGTGGACATGTCGCAGCCAACCACTGACACCGCTGACCTGCAGGCACTGGTCGCCGAGCTCACTGCGCGCCTCACCGCGCTCGAGGGCCAGGTGGCCACCCTGCAGGGCAACCAGAAGGTGCCCGATGACGTCATGGTGGCCATCTCAGCCGCCGTGGCGGCCTTCCTGGGCCACAAGGCGACCATCAAGGCCGTCCATTTCCGTCCGGCCCGCAACTGGACCACTGAGGCCCGCGGACGAGTGCACAACCGCTCGGTCCGCTGACCAGACAAGAGAGATGACATGAAGCTCAAGGTGACCGTCAACGGGACGGAATACGTGATCGACGTCGAGGTCGAGGAGGAGGACCAGCACAGCGCGATCCTCAGCCCGGTCGTCATCGGCGGCGTCAACACCGGCAACAACCCGATCCCCACCCGCGCCTCGATGCCGGCCGCCAGCAGCAACGCGGTCGTCGCACCGCTGGCTGGTTCCGTCGCCCGCATCCTGGTGAAGGAGGGGGACGCGATCGAGGCCGGTCAGGTGCTCGTCGTGCTGGAGGCCATGAAGATGGAGACCGAGATCACCGCGCCCAGCGCCGGCACGGTGGGTCGCATCCTGGTGGAGCAGAGCCAGCCCGTCCAGGGTGGCCAGGCGCTCATCGAGTTCGCCTGACCTGCACTGCCTGAACAACCGCTCGAGAACTGGGCGCTCCCATCCGGGGGTGCCCAGTTGTCCGTCCCAGCCGGGCTCGAATGCGACGAGCTGGGCTGAGTCAGCAGGTGCGGTGCACCTTGTGGTTGGCCGCCTGTGCTCGGGGACGGATCACGAGCCGGTCGATGTTCACGTGTGACGGGCGGGTCGCCATCCAGCTGATCGCGTCGGCGATGTCGTCGGCCACCAGGGGCTCATCCACTCCGGCGTAGACAGCGTCCGCCTTGGCCTGGTCACCGTGGAAACGGGTCAGGCTGAACTCGTCCGTGCGCACCATGCCGGGGCTGATCTCACACACCCGCACCGGCCGGTCGACGATCTCGAGGCGCAGCGCACCCACCATGGAGCGCTCGGCTGACTTGGCGCCGCAGTAGCCGGCGCCGCCCTCGTAGGCCGACTCGGCAGCGGTCGAGGTGACGAAGACGATCGTCCCGGCGGCCTGCACCAGCGCGGGCAGCAGGGCCTTGGTCACCCGCGCGGTCCCGAAGACATTGGACGCGAACATGGTCTCCCAGGCGTCGAAGTCAGCCTGCGCCAGGGGCTCTTGGCCCACGGCCCCGCCCGCATTGTTCACCAGCAGGTCGAGTGAGCCACCGACGCGCTGGGCCAGCGCATCCACGGCTGCCTGATCGGTGACATCGCACTCCAACCAGTCGCCCCCGATGTCGGCGGCCAACTGCTGCACCCGGTCGGCGCGACGTGCCACGCACAGCACCCGGTACCCCTGGGCAGCCAGCCGACGGGCCGTTGCGGCACCGATCCCGGAGCTGGCACCGGTCACCACTGCGAACCCCACAGCCTCACCATTGGTCATGACCCCATCCAACCACTCGGCCATGATTCAACGTCGATAGGCTGTCGCCATGACCTACAAGCTGATCCTGCTCCGCCACGGCGAGAGCGAGTGGAACCAGAAGAACCTGTTCACCGGGTGGGTGGACGTCGACATCAACGAGAAGGGCGAGTCCGAGGCCAAGCGCGGCGGCGAGCTTCTCGAGTCCGAAGGTCTGCTCCCCGACAAGCTGCACACCTCGCTCTTGCGTCGCGCGATCCACACGGCCTACCTGGCCCTCGACAACTGCGACCGCCACTGGATCCCGGTCAGCCGCAGCTGGCGCCTGAACGAGCGTCACTACGGCGGTCTGCAGGGCCTGGACAAGTCCGAGACCCTCGCCAAGTACGGCGAGGAGCAGTTCATGCTGTGGCGTCGTTCGTACGACACGCCGCCGCCCGTCCTGGACAAGGATGCGGAGTACTCCCAGTTCAACGACGCGCGTTACGCCGACATCCCCGAGGCCGAACGTCCCCAGACCGAGTGCCTGAAGGACGTCGTCGCGCGCATGATCCCGTACTGGGAGAGCGACATCAAGCCCGACCTGGCCAGCGGCCAGACCGTGCTCGTCACCGCGCACGGCAACTCGCTGCGTGCACTGGTCAAGCACCTCGACGAGATCAGCGACGAAGACATCGCCAGCCTGAACATCCCCACCGGCATCCCGCTGTTCTACGAGCTGGACGACGACTTCAAGCCCGTCACCAAGGGTGGTCGCTACCTCGACCCGGAGGCCGCGAAGGCGTCGATCGAGGCGGTCAAGAACCAGGGCAAGAAGAAGTGACCTGCTGAGCAGAAGACCTCAGCGCCACAGCGCACANNNNCCCCCCCCCTGTCGTTGGCGGTGTGGGCCAGCTGGGCAGATCAGCCGATCAGGCGGGCCACTGCTCGCCCTGGGGGGCCTCGCCGGTGATCACGTAGATGATCCGTCGGCCCATGGCGACAGCGTGGTCGGCGATGCGCTCGTAGTAGCGACCGAGCAGAGCCGCGTCGACGGCCTTCTCGACGCCGTGCGCCCACTCGTCCGAGAGCAGCACGCGGAACTGGTCGCGGCGCAGCTCGTCCATCTCCTCGTCGTTCTCGGCCAGGGCGGTCGCTTCGTCGACATTGCGCTCGTGGAGGGTGCGTCCGGCGCTGGCGATCATCTCGTCGGCCAGGCGGGCCATCCGGCTGAAGGAAGCGACCAGCGTGTCGGGCACGGCGTGCTCGGGGTAGCGCAGGCGGGCGATCTTGGCGACGTGCGCAGCCAGGTCACCCATGCGCGCCAGCTCGAAGACCATCCGGAGGGCGGCGACGATCGTTCGGAGCTCACCGGCGACGGGAGCCTGACGGGCCAGCAGCGTGAAGCAACGCTCCTCGAGCTCGGTGTGCATGGCGTCCAGGCGGCTGTCGTCGGCGATCACGCGCTCGGCGACCCGCAGGTCGGCGTCCAGCAGCGCGCGAGTGGCATCTGCCACGGCCACGCGGACACTGGCTGTCATGGTGACGAGGTCGTTGACGACCTGGTCGAGTTCTTCGTGATAGGTCTCGCGCATCTCTTCCTTCAGTCCCTTGCGTGGTGGTCGGAGCGGGTCTGGCGGGGGATCCCCGTTCCCCTGGCCAGGGCCACGCACGTCCCGACGAGACTAGGCAAACTGTCCCGACGTGGCGCGGACGTGCGGTGTCCGGAGCGTGAACAGTGGCTGAACGGTTCCAACGCTCAACCTACCGCATGCCCATGGCAGGTCGGCCAGCCACCCTAGACTGACGTCGTGACGCTCGTCCCCCTGATGTCTGCCCTGACCAGCGGCCTGTTGGCTGCGTTCGCCCTGTTCATCGGGGGGCTCATGGGATGGATCGTCGGGGCCCTGCGGGAGCCCCCGGAGGCCGAGGAACCCGCGCTGGAACGCTCCGGCCCTGCCACCGTCAACCCCCAGATCCTCGAGGTGCTCGCGGTGCTGCGCACTGGCGCCCTGGTCTGCGGCCCCCATGACGAGGTGCTGCACGCCACCAGCCAGGCCCGGGCCTTCAGTCTCGTCCGCGGTGACCGGGTGCTGTTGCCCGAGGTGCTGGACGCGGTGCGAACCGTGCGGCGGGACGAGCGGATGCAGGCCTTCGACGTGGCACACCGGCGCAGCCCCAGCGCTCCCGTGCAGCACCTGAACATCCGGGCGACCTACCTGGGCTTCGGGCAGGTGCTGGTGCTTGCCGAGGACCGGACCCCGCAGTTGCGGGTGGAGGAGACCCGGCGCGACTTCGTGACGAATGTCTCGCACGAGCTGAAGACGCCGATTGGCGCAATCCAACTGTTGTCGGAGGCGGTCGAGGGTGCCGCGGATGAGCCAGAGGCCGTCCGTCACTTCGCCGGACGCATGCACTCGGAAGCGGCGCGCCTGGGGGAGTTGGTTGCCCAGATCATCGCCCTGTCGCGGTTGCAGGCAGACGACCCAATGCTGCAGGCGCAGCCCGTCGTGGTCACCGACATCATCGGGGAGGCGCTGGCGCGCACCCGCGAGCTGGCCGCGTCGCGCGCGGTCAACGTGCTGCGTGCCGGGAACGAGCAGGTCACCGTGCTGGGCGATGCGACCCAGTTGGTGGACGCGGTCGCCAACCTGGTGCAGAACGCCATCGTCTACTCCAACGAGAATGCCCGGGTCGCGATCACCACGCAGGTCGTGGATGAGGACGACCCCTTCGTGGAGATCTCCGTCGCCGACAACGGCATCGGCATCTCCGCCGCCGACCAGCAGCGCATCTTCGAGCGCTTCTACCGCGTCGACTACGCGCGCAGCCGCGCCAACGGTGGCACCGGCCTCGGCCTGTCGATCGTCAAGCACATCGTGGCGGTCCACGGCGGTTCGGTGGACCTGTGGAGCAAGCCCGGCCAGGGCTCGACCTTCACCCTGCACCTTCCGCTCCACGTCCCCGTGCCCGGCAGCGAGCCGGAACCCGAGACGAACCAACTGACCCAGCACTGACCCAACTGACCCAGCACTGACCCAACTGACCCAGCACTGACCCAACTGATGAGAGGTACCCCATGACCCGCGTACTGGTCGTCGAGGACGAGGATTCCTACCGTGAGGCCACCGCGTACATGCTGCGCAAGGAGGGCTTCGAGGTGCAGGAGGCTGCCGATGGTGCGGCCGGACTCGTCGAGTTCGACCGAGGCGGCGCTGATTTGGTGCTGCTGGACCTGATGATGCCCGGTATGCCCGGCACCGAAGTCTGTCGCCAGCTGCGCTCGCACAGCAATGTGCCGATCATCATGGTCACCGCGCGTGACACCGAGATCGACACGGTCGTCGGCCTGGAGCTCGGCGCGGACGACTACGTCACAAAGCCCTTCTCCCACCGCGAGCTGGTGGCCCGCATACGCGCGGTCCTGCGCCGCGGGCAGGAGAGCGAGCTGCTGCCAGAACTGGTCGAGGCCGGCGGCGTCCGGATGGACGTCGAGCGCCACGAGGTGTCCGTGGACGGGCAGGCCATCCGGCTGGCGCTGAAGGAGTTCGAGCTGCTGGAACTGCTCCTGCGCAATGCCGGACGGGTGATGACCCGAGGCCAGCTGATCGACCGGATCTGGGGTGCTGACTATGTCGGTGACACCAAGACCCTCGACGTCCACGTGAAGCGGCTGCGCGCCAAGATCGAGAAGGACCCCTCGGTCCCCAGGCTCCTGGTCACCGTCCGTGGCCTGGGCTACAAGTTCGAGGGCTGAGCGCACCACGGCCAGCACAGCGCGAGGGGCCTGATCCATCCGGATCAGGCCCCTCGGACGTGCTCTGGGTGGGGGTTCAGCTTTCGCTGATCTGGGACGACTTCGCGTCGACGACCGGGACCATCATGGTGATCTGCTCCGCCTTTGCGAAGGTGAGCGTCAGCTTGGTCATGCCGCCGGCGGTGACGCCGCTGGCGGCCACCTTCTGGGCGGCGAGGTTCACGGGCTGCCCCTGCTTCATCGCCACGTCCTTGATCGCCAGCGACAGCGGCGACTTGTCGCTGTTGTCGCTGTTCAAGGAGGTGCCGGTGATGGACTTCAGGGTGTCATCCTGCGCCGAGATCAGTGTGCCCTGCAGCTTGGCGCTGGTGCCGCCGTCGCTCACGAACATCAGGTTGCGCACCTGCATGCCCGCGGCATTGGTCTGCACACCGGCGGCGGGCTGGTAGGGGGTGGAGGTCTCGTGGTTGACGCATCCCGTCAAGGCGATGGTCAGGCCCAGGCACGCGGCAGCAGCGACGCGCGCACCACGAGCGGAGTGGTTGGGGGCAAGCATGCTCATACGTCGAATCCTTCGTCGGCTCGGGTGGGTTCAGACTAGCGATTCTCCCGCTCCGCTGCTCGTCGGGCGGCATTTTGGGCCTGTGGGGCGAGGGGCTCAGAACCCCGATTCACGGCCCGCCGGGCATAGCAATCAGTGAAAGTCAACCCCTTGTTTGGCCCACATTTGGCCTCTGGCTAGGCCGTACGCATTTCGTGGCCTTCTGTTGGCGTGGTAGACTTGACTTCGGGAAAGGGGTTGCAAAGGCTATGACTTTTACTGTCGGTGAGACGGTGGTGTACCCCAATCATGGGGCCGCTGTCATTGAAGACATCGAGACGCGCAAGATCAAGGGCGAAGACAAGCTGTACCTGGTGCTGCGCATCCTGGGGCAGACCGACCTGGTGGTGAGGGTGCCGGCGTGCAACCTTGACCTGGTGGGCGTCCGGGACGTGGTCGACGCGGACGGGCTGGAGCGGGTGTTCAGCGTCCTGCGTGCCCCGCACACCGAGGAGCCCACCAACTGGTCCCGTCGTTACAAGGCAAACCTCGAGAAGCTGCACAGCGGCAATGTCATGAAGGTGGCTGAGGTCGTCCGTGACCTGTGGCGCCGCGAGAAGGAACGTGGCCTGTCCGCCGGCGAGAAGCGGATGCTGTCCAAGGCGCGCCAGATCCTCGTCAGCGAACTGGCCTTGGCCGAGAAGGTCGAAGAGGACCGCGCCGAGGTCATGCTCGACGAGGTGCTCGCGAGCTGAACAGCTGACACAGCGACAGAACCGCCCCCACGCGCGCCGGGGGCAGTTCTGCATTGTGGGATACTCATGCCCATGTCGGAGCCCGTGGTCGCGATCCTGGTAGCTGCTGGTCTCGGCGTTCGCTACGGCGGGACGACACCCAAGCCAGCGCTGCGCATCACGCGCCAGGCCCTCATATCGATGTCCATCGAGGCCATGGCCGCCGGTGGTTGCACGGACGCGGTCGTCGTCGCCAACCCGGCCACCCTCGGGCATTTCGCCAGGGCGCTCGCTGGCGCGCCGATCCCGATCCACACCACGAATGGCGGCGACACCCGGCAGAAGTCGGTCCGCAACGGCTTGCTCTCGGTCGCCCAGGACGAACGCCTCGCCCACACCAAGGTAATCCTGGTGCACGACGCTGTGCGTCCGATGGTTCCCGCCTGGGTGGTGGCCGAGGTGATCAAGTGCGTTCGCGGCGGGGCCTCGGCTGTCGCACCGGCGCTCCCGGTCGTCGACTCGATCCGGATGGTCGACCCGAACGGCGGGCCCACCCAGGTCGTGGACCGATCGCTCTTGCGGGCCATCCAGACCCCGCAGGGCTTCCCCTTCCCGCTGATCCTGAACGCGCACGAGGCCGCCGCCGAGCAGGGCCTGGAGTTCACCGACGACCTCGCCTGCGCCGAGGCGGCGGGTCACCGCGTCGAACTCGTCGAGGGTTCCCGGCTGGCGATGAAGATCACCGAACCCACCGACCTGACCGTCGCCAAGGCAATGTGGAAGGCGCGGGCGACCATCGGACACCACAGCGGCCGGCGCCTTTGGCGCCAGCGCTCCAACCACTGAGGAGCCCACATGTTCCGCACCGGAATCGGCGTCGACGTCCACCAGCTCAGCAACGGGCAGCCCATGCACTGCGCCGGTCTGCACTTCCCGGACGAGCCCCAGGGGTTGGCTGGGCACTCGGACGGCGATGTGGCCTGCCACGCCGTCTGCGACGCCCTGTTGTCGGCCGCGGGGCTGGGTGACCTCGGGTCGAACTACGGCACGTCCCAGCCTCAATGGGCGGGTGCGTCGGGCGTCGCCTTCCTCTCCGAGACGGCACGACGCGTCCGCGAGGCCGGCTTCGAGATCGGCAACGTCGCCGTCCAGGTGATCGGCAACCGTCCGCGGCTGGCCGCCCGCCGTGCGGAGGCGGAGAAGGTGATGTCGCAGGCCCTGGGCGCTGAGGTCAGCCTCGGCGCCACCACCGCCGACGGGTTGGGGCTCACCGGCCGCGGCGAGGGCGTCGCAGCCATGGCCACTGCCCTGCTCATGGTGTCCTGAGGCCAACCGCCCTGCTCCTGCTGTCCTGGACCACCTGCGGCTCATGGTGTCCTGAGGGCCCCGGGAGCAGTTCTGCTCAGCGCACCGACGAACTGGGCGCCGAGAAGGTGTTGCAGGCGCCGACGGAGGTGTTCGCCAGCCCCTTGGTCGCCCAGGCGGCCCGGTTGGCGCCCCTGCCATGGTTGCCGACGTAGTCGGCCTGGCCGGTGGCCACATCGTCGCCAAAGCTGCGGAAGAGCTTGGGGACGTTGGCCAGTTCGGCGTCCGTCATCTGCGTCGACTGGGCGATCGAACCCAGGAACATCCCCGCCATGCAGTCGGCCTGCACCTCAAGGCGGCGGGAGTACTCCAGGGCCTTGGACTTGTTGGACTTCTCCGCCCACGCTGCCTCGCTGATCAGGATCGCGGTGCGCGCCTGCACGGCGTGGCCGAACTCGTGGGCCACCACCGCCTCGGTGATGAAGCGAGAACTGCGCAGCGAGGCCGGGACCACCTGGTAGAGGTCGTCGGCGTAGTAGACCTGCTGGTCGGAACCGCAGTAGACCGCATTGTTCATCGGGAGCTTGCCGCACTTGGTCGAGATGGCGCTCGAGTACACCGTCACCGAAGGGCGCACGGCCTGGAACCCGGCCGCCTCGACCGGCGGCGCCCACACGCGCATCAGGCAGGCCATCATGTCGTTGAGGTGCGCCTCCAACTCGGCATTGCTTGCCTGCTCGAGGTTGATCGCCCTCATCTCGCACCGCACCGGACGTGGCACCGACTGGGCGTACAGCGGATTGTCGGTGAGCAGCTGGGTGGCCTCGGTGTAGGTCTCCGGCTCGGGGAGACCGGGCGGGTTCTGGTCGGCCGCCGGCGGCACATAGGCGTCGTTCTGGTAACTCACGCTTCCGGTGGCCGAGGGGTTGGCCGACGCGCTGCGAGTGGCCCCCGCGGAAGCCGTCGTCGCGGTTGACGGAAAAGTGGTGGCCGTGGCGGTGGGGCCGCTGCTCTCGGTCTCGGTGGGCACCTGGATGTCGACGCTCTGCAGCAACAGGAAGCCGAGCAGCAGGAGCCCGGCGAACATGAGGGCGCCGGTGATCAGCACGACCTTGAGCAGGGTGAGCAGGGGATTGCGGCGCTTCGGCGGACGTCCGCCATAGGGGTTGCTCTGGTACTGCACCTGCTGCTGGTACTGGTTCTGCTGGTACTGGGCCTGTGGCTGCCCGTATCCCTGTTGGCCATATCCCTGTTGGCCGTATGTCTGCTGCTGGCCGTAGGGGTTCTGCGGATAGGACTGCTGCGTGGGGTACTGCTGCGTGGGGTACTGCTGGCCGAAACGTCCCTGCCCGAAGGCGGGCGTTGACGTACCAGTGCCCTGGCCCCACGGATTGCCCGATGGGGGCGCCCAGTTGCCCTGACTGCTCTGACCCGACGACCGCCCCCAGTAGGACTGGCCGTCAGGCTGGCCGGACGGCTGGTTCTGGTTCCCCCACTGACTCACCCGCCCAGACTAACTGCCGCATCCGACAAGGCGCTCGGCCGTGCTCATGCCCATGGCGAACGCCACCGCCCCGACAGCCCGCAAGCGCTGTGGAATAGTTGCCAGCGTCGTCACACCGAAAGGTCTCGCCCGTGACCAGCTCCGTCTCTCGTCCCCGCCGCACTCATCCCCACCGTGCCACCACTGCCGCACTGGGCCTGTCCGTCATCGCCCTGACGGCACTGTCCTGGGCCGCCGGTGCCCCGATGGCCCATGCCGCCGATCAGGCCGAGTCGGTGGCCGTCGACGCGGTGCTTCGGGAGTCCGGCTCACTGGAGGTGACGGAGACGATCAAGTTCGCTGGCGTGGCACCGGCACAGATCGTGCAACAGCTCGAGACCACGACCGACCTGCCCGGCGGGCAGTACTACCAGACCGACGTCCACGACATCGTCGCCAAGGCTGGCAGCACCGACCTGTCGGCGACCGTCGAGAGCAAGGACGACGCCCAGGTCGTCACCATCGACACCACGGCCGCTGGCCGCAACCCCATCACCATCACCTACACCGTCGACGGCACCCTGCGCCGCGTGGCCGCCAATGGCCAGACCCCGGCGGGAGTCGAATTCTCCTGGCCGGTCTTCCAGGGCCTCTCGGTGGACGCCAAGACGGTGACCGGACGTGTGCAGCCACCCGCCACCATCACCTACGTCGACTGCGAATCGGGGCCTGCCGGTTCGCACCAGCCCTGTTCCACCTTCTCGGGCGGCCAGATGCCCGACAGTGACCCGCAGTTCACCGATGGTCCCCGCCACGCGGGCGACGAGGTGGTGCTGAGCTTCGGCATGCCCGAGTCGGTGGGTGCCAATGCCGTGCTCAAGCACCGCTGGAGCCTCGACCGGGCCTTCACCATCAACCCGACCACGCTGCTCGCCTCCCTGCTGCCGTTGCTGCTGGGTGGCCTGGCGCTGTGGGCGGTGCACCGCCGCTCGGGCCGCGACACCATCGACCCGCGCAAGGTCACCCCGATCGCCGAGTTCACCCCCGTCGCTGCTGGTGAGAGCCGTTTCCGGGTGCTGCACGAGGTGCGTCCCGGCCACGTGGGCACCGTCGCGGACGAGCGCGTCGACCCCGTCGACGTCACCGCCACCCTGATCGACCTCGCCACCCGCGGCTGGCTGCGGATCGTCGAGCTGCCGCAGGACGCGCACCGCGCCCTCGACTGGACCTTCGAGCGCCGCGAGGAGGGCGAGGGTGACCTGCGGGCGTACGAGATCACGCTGCGCGATGCCGTGGCCCCGGCCGATGGCGCGGCGGCGACCGTCTCCGGCATCCAGGCCGCGGTGGCGCCGGTGATCGGGCGCGTGCAGGACGAGCTCTACGAGGACGTCCACCAGCTCGGCTGGTTCGACGGACGTCCGGACCGTACCCGCTCGAAGTGGGCGGCCCTGGGGTGGGTGCTTTTGGGGCTCTGCGTGCTTGCCCTGCTCCTGCTGGCTGCCTTCACCCCCTATGGGCTGGTCGGGCTGGCGCTGGTGGGCCTCGCGGTGGGCACGCTCGTCGTGGCCCAGGAGATGCCGCGCCGCACTGCATCCGGCGGGGCGCTGCTGGGCGGGCTGTCGGCGCTCGCGTCCCAGCTGATGACCCAGCCCACCAACCAGCTTCCGGCCGGCGACGAGTACGCCGAACTGTCCCGCGTGCTGCCCTATGCGGTCGTGCTCGGCGGACGCGAGCGCTGGCTGCAGGCCCTGGCCGACGCCGACCACGACGACACCCCGGACGGCGAGGAGCTGGACTGGTACCGCGCTCCCGGCGACTGGCACCTTCGTGACCTGCCCGGGGCGATGGACGCCTTCATCACCAGCGTCCAGGGACAGCTCTTCGGGCGCTGACCCGCCTGAACGCCGACCTGCCTGCCCGGCCGACCCAGACACGACGAAGCCCCGGTTCCCCAC
>NZ_BAAAKI010000014.1:17348-111858 GCF_039527675.1 Luteococcus sanguinis | reverse complement strand
ACCGGGGCTTCGGTCGTCTGTCGGGCAACTACCGCCGGGTCACAGCTCCAGGCCGGGGTAGAGCTGGTTGGCGTCCAACAGCTCGGCTGCGGCGGCCTTCGTACGGTCGGCGACGCCGCCGGCGACGGTGTACCTGGCCTTGCCGGGCTGGCCATTGCTGGCCGTCATCGCAGTGGTGTTGGTCAGCACGTCGACGATGAGCTCCGCGACCTTGTCGAACTCGTCCGCACCGAATCCGCGGCTGGTCAGCGCCGGGGTGCCGATCCGCACGCCGGAGGTGTACCAGGCGCCGTTGGGGTCGTTCGGCACCGAGTTGCGGTTCGTGACGACGCCAGAGTCCAGCAGCGCGCTTTCGGCCTGCCGGCCGGTCAGGCCAAAGCTGGTGGTGTCGATCAGCACCAGGTGATTGTCGGTACCGCCGGTGACGAGCTTGGCCCCGCGCTTCATCAGGCCCTCGGCCAGTGTCTTCGCGTTGTCGGCGACGTTGCGCGCGTAACCCTGAAAGGACTGCTGGCGAGCCTCGGCGAAGGCGACAGCCTTGGCTGCCATCACGTGGCTGAGCGGGCCGCCGAGCACCATCGGGCAACCCTTGTCGACCGACTCGGAGTACTCCTTGGTGGCCAGCACGAAGCCGCCACGGGGGCCGCGCAGCGACTTGTGGGTGGTGGAACCCACGACGTCCGCGAAGGGGACCGGGTTCTCGTCACCGGTGAAGACCTTGCCCGCAACGAGTCCCGCGAAGTGGGCCATGTCCACGAACAGGGTGGCGCCCACCTCGTCCGCGATCTCGCGCATCGTGGCGAAATTCACGCGGCGGGGGTAGGCCGAGTAGCCGGCGATCAGGATCAGCGGCTTGAACTCCTTGGCGTCGGCACGCAGCTTGTCGTAGTCGATGAGCTGGCTCTCGGGATCGGTGCCGTAGGAGCGCTGGTGGAACATCTTGCCGGAGATGTTGTGGCGGAAGCCGTGGGTGAGGTGGCCGCCGGCATCCAGGCTCATGCCCATCACGCGCTGCTCGCTGAAGGTGCGACGCAGGGTCTCCCAGTCGGCCTCGGAGAGGTCGTTGACGGTCTTGGCGCCCAGACGCTCCAGCTCCGGGGACTCGATGCGCTTGTTCAGGATCGCCCAGTAGGCGACCAGGTTCGCGTCAATGCCGGAGTGGGGCTGGACATACGCGTACTCGGCGCCGAAGAGCTCGCGCGCGTGCTCGGCCGCGATGGACTCGACGGAGTCGATGTTCTGGCAGCCGGCGTAGAAACGGTGCCCGACGGTGCCCTCGGCGTACTTGTCGCTCAGCCAGGTGCCCATGGTGAGCAGGGTGGGCAGGGAGGCGTAGTTCTCGGACGCGATCAGCTTCAGCGAGGAGCGCTGGTCGGCCAGCTCCTGACGGGTGGCCTCGGCGATCCGGGGCTCGACGCCTCCGACGATCTCGAGGATCTGCTGGTAGGCGGCGCTGGCCTGGGCATTCACGGCCTCGACGGACGATGCATCGGTCACGGAGGGCTCCTGGGTGCAGGTGGACGATCCGGGACACGGGTTGGGAGCCCCGGGGGACGGCTCCCAATCTATCGGGTCACAGCAGGTGCGTCCGCATGACCTCGGTGGTGCAGGACAGCTCGAAACTGCCGGTGTGACCGGTGTCGGTCAGGATCTCGGCCCAACGGCGGCGGCGGTCGGCGCGGGTGGCCTCGTCGGCGACCAGCCAGGCCGAGTGTGTGGTGTGCAGTTCACGGTAGTCGTCGCCGGTGGTCTGGCGGGTCCAGCTGAAGACCTTCTCCTCCAGCGGTGCGAACTGGGGCCCGGGGTGGGGGTCTCGCGCGCCAGCTCGGGTCCCGCCACCAGCGGGTCCATCCAGTGGCAGGCCTGGCCGATGACCACCGCGTCCACGCTGTCATCGGGCAGTGGCAGCGACTCGGCGGTCGCGACATGCGCCTCGACTCCGGGGTGGCGCTGCCGCAGCACGTCCAGCATCTGCACGGACCGGTCGGCCGCGACGACGTCCAGACCGCGGCCCAGCAGCGAATCGGTCAGCTTGCCGGTACCCGCTCCGAGGTCGAGGACGCGCACCGGTAGGCGGCCTTGGTCGGCGAACAGCATCCAGTCGACGGCGTCACCGGGGTAGCCGGGACGCAGCCGGTGGTACTGCTCCCCGATGGTCCCGAAGCTGGCGGCGCGCTCGGCGCGGTTGTCGATCTGCATGGGCCCAGACTCGCGTCGCGGGGCAGCGCTGGCAATCGTCAACGCCTCCCTTCGCTGCGAACGCGCGGCGCAAACCATGAACGCCACCCGGGCACGGGTGGCGTCCAGGATGCACGGGCGGCGTTGAAGGGGCCGGGCTCAGGCCCCGCGGACCTTGGTGATCTCATAGAGCGCGATCGAGGTGGCCACGGACGCGTTGAGGCTCTCGACGGCCGAGCTGATCGGGATCTTCGCCAGCTCGTCGCAGGTCTCCCGGGTGAGGCGGGCCAGCCCGTCGCCCTCGGATCCGACGACCAGCACGGTGGGCCCGTCCAGCCCGGGCACGGCGCCGACCTCGAGCTCGCCCTCACCGGCCAGGCCGACGACGGTGAAGCCCGCATCGGCGAAGGAGGCGAGCGTCCGGTTCAGGTTGGTGCACTTGGCGACCGGGATGCGCGCGGCGGCACCGGCGGACGACTTCCAGGTCACGGCGGTCATGGACGCGCTGCGACGTTCCGGGATGACGACACCGTGCGCCCCGAAGGCCGCGGCCGAGCGGATGATCGCGCCCAGGTTGTGCGGGTCGGTGATGCCGTCGCAGAAGACCACCAGCGGCTCGCGGTCGTCGTCCTCGAAGGCGTCGGCCAGCACGTCGTCCGGGTGCGCGTACTCGAAGGCGGGCAGCTGCAGCGAGACGCCCTGGTGCACGGCGCCGCCGGTCAACCGGTCCAGTTCGTTGCGGGTGATCTGGAGCACCGGCTGGCCAGCGTCGGCGCAGAACTTGAGGATGTCGCGCAGGCGGTCGTCGCGCTCTGCGCCCTCGGCGACGTAGACCGACTTCACCGGCATGCCGGCGTTGAGCGCCTCGAGCACCGGGTTGCGACCGACCACCCACTCGGCGCCGACCTTGCCAGCCGGACGCGAACCCTGCCCGCGGCCGCCGGACGGACGTCCCTGGCCGGTGGCCTGGCGGGCTGTCGCGGCCTTCTTGGCCTTGTAGGCCTTGTGGTAGGTGCGGTCCTCGGCCTTGGGAGTGGGGCCCTTGCCCTCGAGACCGCGGCGGACGCGTCCGCCGGAGCCTGCGGTGTTGCCCTTGCCCTTGGTGGTCGCGCCGCGACGCTGGGAGTTGCCCGCCATGTCAGTTCCTGTCTTCCAGGGCCCAGGTGGCGCCCTCGGGGGTATCGGTGATCTTGAGGCCGACCTCGGCCAGCGTGTCGCGGATCGCGTCGGCTGCAGCCCAGTCCTTGGCGGCCCGGGCCTTGGCGCGTTGCGCCAGCAGGTTCTTGACCAGACCGTCCACCACCGGTTCCAAGTCGGATCCCTTGTCGGAGGCGAGATGGGCCCATTCGGGTGCCGCGGGGTCGAGGCCGAAGACGCGCAGCATCAGCTCGACGGCCAGTAGGTGCTCGGACACCTCGTCACTGCGGCCCTCGGCGAGAGCGCGGTTGCCGGCGCTCACCTCGTCGAACAAGGTGGCGACTGCCTTGGGGGTGCCCAGGTCGTCGTCCATCGCCTGGCTGAACGCGGCCGGCATCGCGTCGCGGGCAGCATCGGTCGTCGCGCTCTCGCCGCGAGCTGCGCGGGCGCGGGTGAGGAAGCCGTCAATCCGCTCGATCGCCTTCTCCGCCTCGACCAGCGAGCCCTTCGACGCCTCGTCCGCGGGGGAGAACTCGATCATGGACCGGTAGTGCGGCGCGAGCAGGAAGAAGCGGACGGCGCGCGGGTTGTAGGTCTTGGTGACCTCGCTGACCAGCGCGGTGTTGCCGAGCGACTTGCTCATCTTCTCGCCGGACATCGTGACCCAGGCGTTGTGCATCCAGTAGCGGGCGAAGCCGCGACCGGCCGCAGCCGACTGGGCCAGCTCGTTCTCGTGGTGCGGGAAGCGCAGGTCGAGCCCACCGCCGTGGATGTCGAAGGTGTCGCCGAGGTACTTGCCCGCCATCGCGGAGCACTCGATGTGCCAGCCCGGACGTCCGCGCCCCCAGGGCGAGGGCCAGGACGCGGTGGCGGGTTCGCCCTCCTTGTAGCCCTTCCAGAGCGCGAAGTCGCGGGGGTCGCGCTTGCCGCGCGGGTCGGCGTCCTCGGCCGGCTCCATGTCGTTGATCTTCTGGTGCGACAGTTCGCCGTAGCGGGGCCACGACTGGACGTCGAAGTAGACGTCCCCCGATCCGTCTGCGGCCGGGTAGGCGTGGCCGGCGGCGACCAGCGCCTCGATCAGCTCCACCATCTCGGGGATGTGGCCGGTGGCGCGGGGCTCGTAGGTGGGCGGCAGGCAGCCGAGCGACTTGTAGGCCTCGTGCAGTTCGTTCTCGAAGCGGTAGGCATGCGCGAACCACGGGACGCCCGCCTCGGCCGACTTGGCGAGGATCTTGTCGTCGATGTCGGTGACGTTCGCGACGATGGAAACCTCGTTGCCGCTGAACTCCAGCCAACGACGCAGGACGTCGAAGACGACCTCCTTGCGGATGTGTCCCAGGTGCGGCGCCGACTGCACGGTCAGGCCGCAGTGGTAGATCGACACCTTGCCGGGCTCGAGGGGCTCGAACTCCCGGATGGAGCCGGTGGCGGTGTCGTAGAGGCGCAGGGTCACCCTGTGATCCTACCGGTGGGTGCGCCCTGGACGACTCGTCGTCGGACGCGGGCCCGCCTCCAGCAACGGACGGACGCGGTAGGGCACCACCTCGCGCAGGAAGACGCTGGTGGAGGTGCGCAGGATCCCGGGGCAGAGCCGGATCTCCTCGCTGACGCGGTACAGGTCGTCCGGGTTGCGGGCGACCACGCGGCACAGCAGGTCGGTGCCGCCGGCGGGGGCGAAGCATTCGAGCACCTCGGGAATGCGTCGCAGCGCGGTGATCGCCGCCTCCAGTTTGTGCTGGTCGAGCTCGGCCGAGACGGTCGCCGCCAGTGCACAGCCCAGTGCCGCAGGTGAGACGCGGGTGCTCGCCAGCCGCAGCACGCCATGCTCGCGGTAGCGGTCCAGCCGGGCCTGGACGGTGCCCCGGGCCAAGCCGGTCTTCTGCGCCAGCAGCAGGACGGACATTCGAGGGTCCTCGTCGAGGGTGGCCAGGATGCGGCGGTCTGTGTCGTCAAGCTGGTACATGTGACCATTCTGCACGGCTTGGCGGGTGCGGTACTGCGCAATATGACCAATCTTCATGGATACGGTTGCGCAGATTGCGGCCATGGCCGAGAGTTTTGCCAACGGGTGGTGCTCACGAGGCCGATCCCGAGGACAGGTCCAGAGCCGCTCACGAGGGGGCCCAGGGCAGGCGCAGCCGCCACCATCCGGCCAGCCACGTCGACGAAGATGACCGTGCCCCCAGCTGGGTTCCAGGAGTACCTGGGTTCCAGCTGGGGGCACGATCGATGTGCAGGGCGTTCGGCTCAGCCCTTGGCCTTGGCGCGCAGGGCGTCGATGTCGAACCCCATCGTGGGGCCGAGCTCCTCGACCTCGATCCCGTCCTCCCAGGGGTCATAGGGCTTCTGCTCGTACTCGTCCACGAAGCCCTTGCTCGGGTCGTAGGGGTTCTCCAGCACTCGTCCCTCGGTGACCTGGGTCATCGCGTCGGCGCTGATCGCCTCGTCGGGCAGGTTGCGCAGGACGTCCTTGACGTAGCCGTGCGCCGCCTCGACCAGGGGGACCTCGCGGAAGACACGCTGGGACGCATACCAGCGGTAGTCGAGCACCTCGTGGAAGAACTGTGCCGCATCGCGTTTGCCGGTCAGGTCGAGGGGGATGGTGGCGATGACCGGTTCGTAGCTCTCGGTGAGCCACTTGTGGGCCACCACCGCCTCGTCCATGTTCTGCAGGTTGTTGCGCGCCCGGTAGGTGTCGAGGTCGTTGAGCAGGCGTCGGGCCTGGTTCTCTTCGGCGTCGATCCCGGTCAGGCGCATCAGGCGTCGGCTGTGGTGGCCGGCGTCGACGACCTTGGGTTGCAGCCGGATCGTGTGCCCGTCCGGGGAGGTCTGGATGTCCAGCTCGGCGACGTCATAGCCCAGTGCATTGAGCCGCCGGACGCGTGACTCGATCCGGTGCAGTTCCGAGCCGGCGAACTCCTCGGCCCCGGTCAGCTCGTTCCACAGTTCCCGGTAGCGGGCCTCGATCGTCTCGACCAGCACCAGCGGGTCGAGCGCCTCATCGAGCATCCCGCCGGCCTCGAGGTCGCAGAACTCGCCGAAGAGGTTGGTGCGTGCGATGGCCAGGTCGTGTTCGCGCTGGCCATCGCTGAGCTGGGTGTGCAGCTCACCGGTCTCGGCGTCCACGAGGTAGGCGGCGAACTCGCCCGCGTCCCGTCGGAACAGCACATTGGACAGCGAGACGTCGCCCCACAGGAAGCCCAGCAGGTGCAGGCGGGCCAGCAGCACGACGAGCGCATCCAGCAGCCTCATCACCGTCTCCTGGCGAACACCCTGGCTGAACAGCGCGCGGTAGGGCAGCGAGAACTGAAGGTGCCGGGTGATCAGGACGGGGTCCAGCGGACGACCGTCCGGGGTGAGGCGCCCGGTCACGACGCCGGTGGGTTCCACGGACGGAGTGCCCAGCCGCATCAGGTCGTGCAGCATCCGGTACTCGTGGATCGCCAGGTGCTCGATGACCTCCTTGGCCGCGTAGACCGTGTCGTCCACGCGGATGAAGCGCACGACGTGTCGCGAGATGCCGCGGGGGAGCGCCACCAGGAGGTCGACCGGCCATTCCTCCAGCGGGGTGCCCCAGGGCAGCGGGATCAGTCCGGCGTCCGGCTTGGCCGACAGGAATCTAGGCACCTGACCAGTCTGCCAGTCGTTTCCCTGGCTGGACACCGAATGGGATTCACCCAGCGGTTGTGGCGTCCAGGGCCTGGACCAGGTCGGCGACCAGGTCTTCGGGTTGTTCGAGCCCCACGGACAGACGGACCAGTCCGTCGGTGATGCCAGCCGCCGCCTGGATCTTTGGCGGCATGGACGCGTGCGTCATCGTCGCCGGGTGGGCAGCCAGGCTCTCGGTGCCGCCCAATGACTCGGCCAGTGTGAACACCTGCAGGGCCTTGGCGAAGGCCGTGACCGCCGGCAGTCCACCGGCGATCTCGAAGCTCAGCACGGATCCGAAACCGGACTGCTGGCGCGCGGCCAGCTCGTGACCGGGATGCTCCGGCAGGGACGGGTGATGCACGGCCGTGACGGCCGGGTGTGCCACCAGCGCGGCCACCACGGCGGCTGCATTCTCTTCGTGCACACGCATCCGGGCGTCCAGCGTGCGCAGCCCGCGCAAGGTCAGCCAGGCGTCGAAGGCCGCTCCGGGCAGGCCGAGGGTGTTGCACCAGATGGCCAGCTCCTCGGCGTGCTCGGGGCTGGCCGCGATCACCGCACCACCAAGGGAGTCGCTGTGGCCGTTGATGAACTTGGTGGTCGAGTGGACGACCAGGTCGGCGCCGTGCTCGAAGGGACGCTGCAGTGCCGGCGAACAGAAGGTGTTGTCCACCACCAGCAGCGCGCCCTCGGGACGAGCGGCCGCGATGGCGGCCGTGTCGGTGAGGCGCATCAGGGGGTTGGACGGGGTTTCCACCCAGACCAGTGCGGCGGGCGTCGCGAGGGCTGCCCGGGCGGCATCGAGGTCGGTCAGGTCCACCAAGTCCAGCTCCAGGCGTCCCTTGTCGGCCAGTCGCTGAAGCAGTCGCCAGGTGCCGCCGTAGCAGTCGTGCGGGGCGATGACGCGTCCGCCGACCGGTACGAAGGTCTCGACGACGAGCGTCACCGCGGCCATGCCGCTGGCGGTGGTGGTGCATCCAGCACCGCCCTCGAGGGTGGCCAGGGCCTCCTCCAGTGCGCGACGGGTTGGGTTGCCGGCGCGGACGTAGTCGTAGTCAGGCGCGTCACCGGGGAAGTCGAAGCCGTAGTTGGTGCTCAGGTAGATCGGGGGGATGACCGCGCCCAGGGGGTCCGAGTTCAGTCCGGAGACGAGGCCACGGGTCATCCTGCTGGGCTCAAAGTTCATTCCACGAGGCTATATGAGCAAGGTAGGAGATCCATGGGCACTCAGAGACCGGACAGCCACGTCACAAAAAATGTGAATTACTCAGTTTTCCTTGGGCTTTCTCTCAGGTGAACCTACTTTCGAGGGCGCCGCAAGACTGCTGGAAGGACCAGCCGGGGCGCTCATGTCGCCCCAGAACCATCAAGCCCAGAACCATCAAGGAGACGTCCCATGGCACTCATCACCACCCGCAGGGCAGCCGCCACCCTCGCCACCACGGCCATCATGGCCGGCGGACTGGTCACCACTGCCCAGGCCTCCACCGGCCCTGACCAGTCGGGGCATCGGTCGTCCGGGACGAAGCCCAGCACCGACGCCCAGCGTCCGGCTCCCAGCACCACCGATCGCTTCGCTCCCAGTACCACCGATCGCTTCGCTCCCAGCACCGCCGATCGCTTCGCTCCCAGTACCACCGATCGCTTCGCTCCCAGCACCGCCGATCGCTCCGCTCCCAGTACCACCGATCGCTTCGCTCCCAAGGCCTCCGCCGCGACGACAACGAGCTACGCCCAGCTGAAGAAGGCATCGACCGCCACCGGCACCCGGACGGCTGCAACGGCACCCGTTCGCACCGCGCTGGTCAGCGCCACGACGTCCTCGTCGAGCACGACGTCCGCCTCGAGCGGGACGTCCTCATCGAGCGCGACCACTGCCGCTGCCTCCACCTCGTCGACTGCCGTGAACTACGCCAGCTCGACCACGGTCAGCACGGCCGGGCTGTCGGCGAACGCCGTCAAGGTGATCCAGGCGATCAGCGGCGACTTCCCCGAGATCACCTCCATTGGCGGTCTGCGCTCCGGATCGGACGCCCAGGACCATGGCACCGGCCACGCGGTGGACCTGATGATCCCTGACTACTCGACCGCCGAAGGCAAGGCGCTCGGCGACGAGATCGCCGCCTACCTGCAGGAGCACGCGGAGGAGCTGGGCGTGAAGTACGTGATCTGGAGCCAGCACATCTGGAGTGTCCAGCGCAGCTCCGAGGGCTGGCGTGCCATGTCCGACCGGGGCGGCGTCACGGCCAACCACTATGACCATGTCCACGTCAGCGTGAACTGATCGCTCATCCCCACCCCTCGGACGAGCAGGAGCCCCCGCCGCTGCATGCGACGGGGGCTCCTGTTGCCCTCTCGGGGGGTCGTGCTTCAGGAAATGCGCTCCTGGGTGGCGTTGCTGAACACGTGCACATTCTGCGGGTCCACGGACAGGCGAACCGCGTTGCCACGCTGGGGAGCCTGGCGGGACGAGATGCGCGCCACCATCTGCTGGGCGGTGATGCGCTCGTCCTCGGACAGGCCCGACAGGGTGCCGTAGAGGTAGGCGTCGGCGCCCAGATCCTCAACCACCGCGACGTCCAGGCCGATGCCCTGGCCGTCCTGCGCGATGTTGAAGGCCTCGGGACGGATGCCCACAGTCAACGTCTGCTCGCCCGGCGCGCGGTCGAGGATCTCCCGGGCAACGGGTACGACGTAGTCACCGACCTTGACGCCGCCGTCGACTACCTTGCCCTCCATCAGGTTCATGGCGGGCGAGCCGATGAAGCCGGCCACGAAGAGGTTCTTCGGCGTGTCGTACAGCGCCAACGGGCTGTCGACCTGCTGCAGCAAGCCGTCCTTCATGACGGCGACGCGGTCACCCATCGTCATGGCCTCGACCTGGTCGTGGGTCACATAGACGGTGGTGACGCCCAGGCGCGACTGCAGGGCAGCGATCTGGGTACGGGTCTGCACGCGCAGCTTGGCGTCGAGGTTCGACAGCGGCTCGTCCATCAGGAAGACCTGCGGGTTGCGGACGATGGCGCGACCCATGGCGACGCGCTGGCGCTGACCACCGGAGAGCGCCTTCGGCTTGCGGTTGAGGAAGTCCTCCAGGCCGAGGAGCTTGGCGGCCTCCTGGACGCGCGCGGTGCGTTGGTCCTTGGGGACGTTCTGCATCTTCAGCGCGAAGCCCATGTTGTCCGCCACGGTCATGTGGGGGTACAGGGCGTAGTTCTGGAAGACCATCGCGATGTCGCGATCCTTCGGGGGCAGGTCGGTGACGTCACGGTCGCCGATGAAGATGTTGCCCGCGTTGACCTCTTCGAGGCCGGCCAGCATGCGGAGGCTGGTGGACTTGCCACAGCCGGAGGGGCCGACGAGAACCATGAACTCGCCATCGCCGATCTCCAGGTTGAGCTTGTCGACGGCGGCGCGGTCGGCACCGGGGTAGACGCGCGTGGCGTCCCTGAACGAAACAGCTGCCATAACGGCATACTTCCTTTCCACGGGCAGGTACGTGCCCGACGATCCGTAGTGGAATGGGCCTCTGCGAGGTCCATTGGGACACTCTCCCACAGCCCACGCCCCACTCGGCAGGGGGGTCACTAATGTGTGGTCAAACAGTTATCAAGCGCGCGGCCACCGCCGCAGAACGGGGATGACCATGCTCATCGTCCACTGCAATGTCCACACCACCGACGACGGCGTCGAGGCCTTCAAGGCTGCATCGCTGGCGAATGCCGAGGCCAGCCGCCAGGAGCCGGGGGTCCAGGTCTTCGACTGCATCCAGTCGGACGACGACCCGACGATCTTCTGCCTGGTCGAGCACTACGACGACCCCGAGGACCTGGAATTCCACAAGACCCAGGCGCACTACCTGAAGTGGCGTGAAGACGTCGCCGACCTGATGGCCGAGCCCCGTCGCACCATCAAGTACCACGCAGTCTGATCGGTGAGGGGATGACCCCTCGCACCCCCGCCGCACTCGTGCGCACGGCCGCCGCAGACTGTGGCGCGTGCTCGTGGTCGTACGGCAGCCTCCACGGTTGCCAGCCCCGGGTTGCACCGGGCGGCTGATCAGCACTCGACGATGTTGACCGCCAGACCGCCGCGGGCGGTCTCCTTGTACTTGGTCGACATGTCCTTGCCGGTCATCATCATCGTCTTGATCACCTGGTCGAGGCTCACGACCTGCGCCCCGTCACCCTGCAGGGCGAGTCGCGCCGCAGTGATCGCCTGCACGGCGGCCACCGCATTGCGCTCGATGCAGGGAATCTGCACCAGGCCCCCGACGGGGTCGCAGGTGAGCCCCAGATGGTGCTCCAGGCCGATCTCCGCAGCATTGCTCACCTGCTGAGGGCTGCCGCCCAGCACCTCGCACAGCCCGGCGGCCGCCATCGAACAGGCCACGCCCACCTCGCCCTGGCATCCGACCTCGGCGCCCGAGATCGACGCCGACTGCTGGTAGATCGCCCCGATCGCGGCGGCGCTCAGCAGGAAGTCGACAGGTGCCCACTCCCCGGCATTGGGCAAGTAGGTCATCACATACTTCAGGACGGACGGGATGATGCCGGCTGCGCCATTCGTCGGTGCCGTGACGATGCGTCCGCCGGCGGCATTCTCCTCATTGACCGCGAGCGCCCACAGGGTCAGCCAGTCCATCGCGGCCAGCGGGTCGATCGTGACCACCGGCGCCTTGCTCCGAGCGGCCAGGTCCTTGTGCATGCGGTGCGCGCGGCGGCGCACCTTCAGCCCACCCGGCAGCACCCCGGAGGTGGCGCAACCGGCTGCGATGCAGCCGTCCATCACCTGCCAGATGTGCAGCAGCCCCTCGCGCACCTCCTCCTCGGTGCGGCCCAGCGCCAGCTCGTTGCCCATCTGCACCTCGGCGATCGACATGCGGTGGTCACGGCAGTGCTCCAACAATTCCTCGCCACTGCGGAAGGGAAAGGGCACCGGACGGGCGTCGTGTTGCAGGCTTGGCTGGCCCGAGCCGTCATCCTCCAGCACGAAACCACCACCGATGGAGTAGAAGGTTCGAGAGGCGACGACAGCGCCCGCCTCGTCCCAGGCATCGAAGGTCATGCCATTGGGATGGAAGGGCAGGCGCTCGCGCCGATGCAGCACCAGGTCGGTGTTCTCGTCGAAGTTGATCTCGATGCCGGACGCGCCACCCAAGCGCAGGCGATGGCCGCTGATCACCTCGTCCGCCCGCGCAGCGGCGGTGGTGGTGTCGACGCTCTCGGGCAATTCACCCTCGAGCCCCAAGATGACGGCTGGGCGGGAGCCATGGCCGTGCCCGGTGGCGCCCAGGGAGCCGAAGAGTTGGGCCCTGACTCGGGCGACTCGGCACCGGACCTCGGGCGGCAACTCTGCCGCGAAGCGGGCAGCCGCGCGCATTGGGCCGACCGTGTGGGAGGACGACGGGCCGATGCCGATCTTGAACATGTCGAAGGCGCTGACTGCCATGGGGCACAGTCTGCCGACACATCCTGCCAAAGCCAACAGTCTTGCGGTTGGACACCGGGGCCGACCGGAGTATTTTCAGCAACAACGAACCTGAGGAGTGAATTGTGAAGGCTCTGGTGAAGTCGACCGCAGGTCCGGGTCTCGAGCTCAAGGAAGTGCCCGAACCCGAGGTTGGGCCCAATGAGGTCTTGATCAAGGTCAAGAAGACGGGGATCTGCGGCACCGATCTGCACATCAACAACTGGGACGAGTGGGCGCAGCGCGTGGTCTCGGCCCCGCTGGTGATCGGGCACGAGTTCTGTGGCGAGATCGTGCAGTTGGGCTCTGCCGTCACCGACCTGGAGGTCGGCCAGTTCGTCTCCGGCGAGGGCCACTATGTCTGTGGCCGGTGCCGCGCTTGCCTGGCCGGCAAGCGGCACCTGTGCCGCAACACCCAGGGCATCGGCTACATGGTGCCCGGCTGCTTCAGTGAGTACTTCGCGATGCCCGCCAGCAATGTGTGGGTGCACCGCTCCGGCGTCAGCGAGGACGTCGCCGCCATCTTCGACCCCTTCGGGAACGCCGTGCACACGGCCCTGCAGTTTCCCTGCCTGGGCGAGGATGTGCTGGTCACCGGCGCCGGACCGATCGGCATCATGGCCGCGCTGGTGGCCCAGTTCGCCGGCGCCCGACACGTCGTGGTGTCCGACCTTTCCTCGCAGCGACTGGATCTGGCCGCGTCGCTCGGCCTGCCGCACACCGTCAACCCGGCGCAGACGCCCATGTCGGAGGTCTTCGAGCGCTTCGCCATGAAGGAGGGTTTCGACATCGGGCTGGAGATGTCCGGCTCCGGGGTAGCGCTGTCGGACATGATCGACAACATGACCCATGGTGGCCGGATCGCATTGCTGGGTACCCCGTCCAAGCCGACCACGATCGACTTCAGCAAGATCATCTTCAACATGCTGACCCTCAAGGGTGTCACGGGACGCGAGATCTTCGAGACCTGGTACGCGATGAGCGTGCTGATCAGCAGCGGCCTCGACATCTCCGGCGTCATCACCGACCGCTTCCACCACACCGACTTCGAACAGGCCTTCACCACCGCCGGCAATGGTCGCGGTGGCAAGGTGATCATGGAATGGAGCTGACATGTACTCGTCCACCAGGAATGAGCTAGCCACCGAGCTGGAACAGCTGAAGTCCGACGGGCTGTACAAGTACGAGGCCCCGCTGCAGGGCGCCCAGTCGGCACACATCACCGTCGACGGGCGCGACGTGATCAACCTGTGCGCCAACAACTACCTGGGTCTGGCCGACTCGCCCCGCCTGGTCGCGGCGGCCAAGCAAGCTCTGGACGAATGGGGCTTCGGCATGGCCTCGGTGCGCTTCATCTGCGGCACGCAAGACCTGCACAAGCGCCTCGAGGAGGCGCTCACCGGTTTCCTGTTCCCCGGGCAGGTCGAGCGCGACACGATCTTGTACTCGTCCTGCTTCGACGCCAACGGCGGGCTGTTCGAGGTGCTGTGCGCCGAGCAGGACGCGATCATCTCCGACGAGCTCAACCACGCCTCGATCATTGACGGCGTACGCCTCAGCAAGGCGCGCCGGTTGCGCTACCGGAACCGCGACATGGCCGACCTCGAGGCCCAGCTGGTCGCCGCGCAGGACTGTCGCCGCCGCGTGATCGCCACCGACGGCGTGTTCTCGATGGACGGCTACGTCGCCCCGCTGGACGAGATCTGCGACCTGGCCGACAGGTACGACGCGATGGTCATGGTGGACGACTCGCATGCCGTCGGATTCGTCGGCCGCAGCGGCGCCGGCACTCCCGAGCGCTTTGGCGTGCAGGACCGCGTCGACATCATCACCGGAACCCTGGGCAAGGCCCTGGGTGGCGCCTCGGGCGGCTACACCTCGGCGCACCGCGAGATCGTGGAGATGCTGCGCCAGCGCTCGCGTCCCTACCTGTTCTCGAACTCCCTGGCCCCGGCCATCACGGCCGCCGCGCTGGAGACGATCGAGATGCTCAAGGGCGGCGGCGAGTTGATCAAGAAGCTGGACGAGAACACCACTTGGTTCCGCGCCGAGATGGTGCGCCGCGGCTTCGAGGTGCCCGAGAGTGACCACGCGATCGTCCCGATCATGGTCGGCGATGCCACCACGGCGGCCCGGATGGCCGACGAGATCCTGGCCCGGGGAGTGTACGTGCGGGCCTTCTCCTACCCGGTGGTGCCCAGGGGCAAGGCGCGGATCCGCACCCAGATGTCGGCCGCGCTCACCCGCGACGACCTCGTGGCCGCGGCGGACGCGTTCACCGCGGCCCGTGAGGTGGTCGAAGGTTGACGTCCGCCGCCGCAAAGATCTCCAGGTAGTCGGCAGGCGGGTCGTCTTCGTGGGAGAGATGGAAGACGGCGGCTGTCGGCCACTTTGGCGCCCCGCCTCTGGGCCTGGTGCTGGTCGCGAGCTGCACCCTGCTGGCCACCTCGTGGGTCCACGAGGCCGCCCACATCGCCCGGAGTTGGGGCAACGGCTGGCGCCGGCGACCATCCACCACTGGGGCGGGCTGGCACTGTCGGTCGGGTTGTTGCCGGGCTGTTCGGACGGGAATCGGGTGTGGGCACTGGTCGCGAAAGCCCGGGTAGCCTTGCCCCGTGAGCACCCAGCCGCCCGATCCGTGGGCCGCACGTCCTGAGCCCGTCGGGGGCACCCGGCCGGCCGACGCGATGCCCGATGCGTCGGCGGGTACGACGACGGCCGCATCCGAGCCGGAGAACCAGTGGTGGGACCAACCAGGCATGCCGTGGAAGAACGAGCCCACCAAGGCTGACAAGCAGTGCATGGGCTGGATCATGTTCATGGGCCTGTTCGGGCTGGCCATGCTGCCGTTGCGCGGCTGGCTGCTCGGGCTCAACCCGCCGCTGCTGGTGGCCCTTACCGGATCCCGCTCCGGCACCGCCGCGCTCGGTGCGCTCACCTCCCAGGGCCTGCAGCCCTGGTACTGGTGGCTGGCGCTGCTGGCCGGCTCGCTGATGTCGATCAAGTTCGACTGGGTGTTCTGGTGGGCCGGCAAGCTGTGGGGCCGCGGCATGATCGAGGTGTGGGCCGGGCAGAGCAAGCGCGCCGCCCGCAACTACGCCCGGGCCGAGCGCTGGGCGCAGAAGATGGGTTGGCTCGGCATGTTCGTCGCCTACATCCCGATCCCGTTGCCGCTGATGCAGGTGATCTTCGTGCTCGCCGGCGCCACCGGCATGGGCTGGAAGAAGTTCATGCTGCTCGACCTCATCGCCAGCACCTGCTGGCTCGCGCTCTACTTCGCCTTTGGGTGGTGGGTCGGCGAACCGGCCGTCGCACTGCTGAAGACCTACGCCAAGTACGCAAACTACGTCGCCATCGCGCTGCTCGTGTTCATCGTCGGCACGAGCGTGCACAACTCACGAAAGCAGCAGGCCTGAGATGGCTGAGATCCGCAAGCACAAGCCCAACCCTTCGGCGATCGCGCAGGCCCTCGAGGCCGCCCTGGGTGCCGCTGCCAAGCCCGTCACCCCCGGTGCGCCCCCGCGTCCCAAGGGCGCTGCGGCCGAGTCGGTCACCCCGTCCTTCGGTACGGCGTCATTCACCACGGGCGCCGTGGCGGGTGGCGGCTGGATGACGATCAACCCCGGCCAGGTGCCGGTCGTCCCCAAGAACACCGAGGACGATGACCTGGACGATCAGCCCACCTCGGACTGACCCAGCGCGTCCCGATAGCCCTGCTCGGCGGCCTCGTTGAATGCCACCAGCAGCACGCGCTCGGCTGTGGTCGGCGTGGATCGCACGGTCTCGACGGCGATGCGCGTGGCATCGTCCATCGGCCAGCCGTAGACCCCGGCCGAGATGGTGGGGAAGGCGACGCTGGCGGCGCCCAGCTCGTCGGCCACCCGCAGCGACTCCCGGTAGCAGGAGGCCAGCGTCTCCGACTTGTCGATCGTCTTCGCCCACACGGGCCCGACGGTGTGGATCACCCAGCGCGCGGGCATCCGTCCGGCTGTCGTGGCCACCGCCTGCCCGGCCGGCAGCCCGTCGGGCAGCGAGGTGTCGCGCAGCTGCCTGCAGGCGGCCAGCACCTGTGGCCCGCCCGCGCGGTGGATGGCGCCGTCGACGCCGCCTCCGCCCATCAGCCCAGAGTTGGCGGCATTCACCACGGCATCCACCTCGAGGGTCGTGATGTCGCCCCGGACGATCTCGATCTGGGTCATCTGGCCACCCTAGGGCAGCATCCGTGGCCGCAGAAGGCTCAGGACTTGCCGAGGATCGCGACCAGGAAGTTGGAGCCCTCCTCGAAGGGCTTGAGGTCCCAGCTGGCGAGCCCGACCTGGAGGGCGAGGCCTGACGCGTCCGCATCGGCCACGAACTCGCCGAAGTCGTAGTTGCGGCCCGCGCTGAACCCGATCACCGCGCGTCCGTCGTCCTTCAGGTGCGCGGCGAAACGCGACAGGATCGGACGACGGCTGCTGGGCGCCGGGAAGGCGATGACGTTGCCGGCGCACAGGATGATGTCGAAGGGCTCCTCGACGCCCTGGGCAGGCAGGTCGAGGGTGTGCAGGTTGCCGACGAAGTAGTCGGGGCCAGGCGCCTCGGCGCGGGCCACCTCGACCAGATGTGGATCAAGGTCAACCCCGACGACGCGGTGACCGCGGCTGGCGAGCTCACCAGCGTGTCGACCCGGGCCGCAGCCCGCGTCCAGGATGTGCGCCTGACGCGGCGCCATCGCGTCCACGAACCGCGCCTCACCCAGCAGGTCGGCACCCTCGGCAGCCATCCTGCGGAATCGCTCTGCGTAGTTGCGCGCGTGGTTCGGGTTGGACGCGACCACCTGTTCCCAGGTGCCGGGTTCGATCGTCTGGTCGGTCAAGGTCAGCTTCCTTCGCTTCAACGGGGTCGACCGTCTCGACCCGGTGGTTTAGACAGTGCCGCTGTGTCTGGGCACAATGTTGCGAGCGGCTCCGGCCGCACGCCTCCGTAGCTCAGCGGCCAGAGCACTCGCCTTGTAAGCGAGCGGTCGAGGGTTCGACTCCCTCCGGGGGCTCCTTTCGTGCTCAGCCTCACACGCCGGGCGCTGCCAGGAAGGCCAGCCCGGTGCCGGTCACCGACGCCTGCTCGCCGGCCTCGATGAAGGCCGACCTGCCCTTGCCCAGCACGGTTCCGTCCTGGCCGGTGAACTCGCCGTCGATCACGTGCAGCACCCGTCCGAGCCCGCTGGCCGGCAGCTCGACCGCCTGGCCCTCAGCGTCCAGTCGCCAGAGCACGAACTCCGGGGCGGGGGTGAGGTAACGGGTCAGGCCGGGCGCCACCGGCTCGGTGCGGACGAGCTCGACAGGCGCGGCGTCGAAGTCCACGACCCGAACCAGCTCGTCCACGTCGATGTGCTTGCGGGTCAGCCCACCGCGCAGCACGTTGTCGGAGTTGGCCATGACCTCCACACCCGTCCCCTGGACGTAGGCGTGCAGGTTGCCGGCGGGCAGGAAGATTGCATCGCCGGGCTGCAGCGTGATCTGGTTCATCAACAGCGCCGCCAGGATCGTCGGGTCACCGGGGTAGGACTCGTCGAGCAGCACCGCCATCCGTGACAAGCGTCCAACCTCGTCCTCGTCCTCGACGTGCTGGACGGCGCGGGCCACGACCTCCACGGTCAGCTGACGACGCTCGTCGCTGACGGTCAGGGCGTCCAGGAAGACCTCCGCCAGACCGGCGCCGCCGGAGCGCATCATCAAGGGTTTGACCATCTGGTGCAGGCCCGGCACGTTCAGGGCCTCGAAGAGTGCGACCGTCTCGGCCGGCTCCCGGAATCCGCACAGCGCCTCGAAGGGGGTGAGCGCGAGCATCATCTCGGGCTTGGGCCACGAGTCCTTGTAGGTGCGCTCCGGGTCGTCGAGCGCGACTCCGTCGGCGTTCTCGCGGGCGAAACCCTCCTCGGCCTGCTCGCGGGTGGGGTGAGCCTGCAGGGAGAGGGCCTTGTTGGCCGAGAGCAGTTTGAGCAGGTAGGGCAGGCAGTCCCCGAAACGTTCGGTGCTCGCCTCGCCGACGATGGCGGGGTTGCTCGCAATCATCTGGTCGAGCGGTTGACCCTCGACGATCGACGGTGCGCAGGAGTGGGCGCCCAGCCAGTACTCGGCCTGCGGCTCCCCGGTGGGCTCGACGCCCAGCAGCTGCGGGATCGCGTCCGTGGTGCCCCACGCGTAGTCCTGGATCGTGCCGGTCATCTGGCGCATGTCGTCGTTTCCCTCGTGTCGCGGACAGCCGTCGTCACTCTACTTCGTGGGAGTCAAGGGCAGGGGCACCCACCTGGGCGCGCCAGTCGTCCATGACCGCCGCCACGCGCCGGGTGGAAGCATGGTCGACCAGGGACGACTCGAGCGCGCCGCGGCGCAGACAGGCGTTCACCTCCTGGGCCTCGAAGGTGTAGCCATTGCCGGGAACGCGCGCCCTGAACTCCTCCGGTTCACCCTCACGGGGGACGAGCGTCATCCGGCTCGGCTTGAGGAAGTCGGGCACCTCGATTCGTCCGGTTGAGCCGACCAGGTGCAGCGCCATCGGGGTCTGGCCGCCGATGGAGCAGGATGCGTGTCCGACGACGTCGCCCCAAGTCAACAGCGCCTCCGCGTGAGCCTCGACCCCGGTGCGGTGAAGTCGGCCGGCGGCCACCAACGAGTCGGGCTTGCCGAGGATGAGGTCCATTGCGTGCAGGGGATAGACGCCCAGGTCGAGGATTGCGCCGCCGGCCAGGGCGGGGTTCACCAGCCGGTGGGAGTCGTCGCCGGTGAAGGTGATCTCGAAGTTTGCACGGACATGGCTGAGTTCGCCGATCGCGCCATCGTGGACGAGTTCCGCGGCGCGCCGGATGATCGGGTTGCAGCGCATCCAGACCGCCTCCATGCAGAAGCGGTCGTGCTCCTGGGCCAGGCGAAGCAGCGCGTCGGTGTCGCCAGCCGAGGGGGTGAGTGGCTTCTCGACCAGTACATGGCGGCCGGCCTCGATGCAGGCTCGCGTCGGCTCGAAGTGGTGGGAGTGGGGCGTGGCGACGTAGACGACGTCCACCTCATCGTCCTCGGCCAGTTCCTGGTAGCTGCCGTAGGCGCGCGGGATGCCGCGTTCGGCGGCGAAGGCGCGGGCCTGGTCCAGGTCTCGGGAGGCGACCGCGACCACCTCGCACTCGTCGGGCAGGGCGAGCAGGTCGGCGGTGACGGTGGCGGCGATGCCGCCTGTGGCGAGGATGCCCCAGCGAACGGGGCGGTCTTGGAGCAGTGGTGTGGGGGCCATGGCCCCATCAAAGCGCGACGTGGCGACGGGGGCCAGCCCCGGCCAGTGGCGCAGGCGGACGAATGACACGGGTGTCATCTGCACCTAGAATCGGGGCCATGTCCGAAGCCCTCCAGAACAGCCAGGCTCGCCAGCTCGGCGAGCGCGACGCCGAGATCCTCGCGTTCGAGCGCTCCTGGTGGTCGGCGACCGGCCCGCGGGAGCAGGAGATCCGTGAACGCTTCGACATGTCGACCCCCCGGTACTACCAGGTGCTCAACGCCCTGATCGACGACCCGGCGGCCTTGGCTGCTGACCCCTTGCTCGTCAAGCGCCTGCGTCGGCAGCGCGAGAACCGGCAGAAGGCGCGATCGGCATCCCGCCTCGCTCGCTGAGCACCCCTGCCTCACTTGCGTCGCGCGCTGGCGGGCAGTTCGCTGCCCGCGCAAAGCCTTCCCGTCGACACGTCGACAGCCCTAGCGTGGTTCCCACGTGGCCCGAACAGGGCCTCCGGCGAAGGGAACACCACATGGGTATCGGAGACAAGCTCGAAAATGCCAAGGACCAGGTCGTCGGCAAGGCCAAGGAGGCCTACGGCGACGCCACCGACAACGCGGACGTTCAGACCGAGGGCGCTGCCCAGCGCTTCGACGGTGAGGTCGGCGAGCACGTCGAGAACCTGAAGGACAAGGCCAACGACGTCGTCGACGACCTCAAGAACTGACACAGTTCGCCCGCAGTGCCCGTCCCTTCAGGGGCGGGCACTGTTGCGTCTCGGGCCTGGTGGTGGGCATCGACGCGCGAAAGCCCCCGTCGACGAGGTCCGCCCGGCGCTCGAAGCGGTTCTTGGAGGCCGGTCACGGCCTGCTGTCGCCCTGCAATCGACGCTGCACGTGGACCAGCTGGCGGCCCGCGAAACTGTTTGCACTCGCTTGGGTCGAGTGCTAAAACTGGTGTTGGCACTCGACGCAGTCGAGTGCCAGCTCTCACCGGCTGGTGAGTCGGCACCCACCGGGTGCAGGCGTCCGTCGCGGGCACTGGCCAGGAGCACCCAGACACCTGACAACCGTGGGGCCACGGCCCCTGACGCGGGAGGATTCCCGGAACACCATGGCAAAGCTGATTGAGTTCAACATCGAGGCCCGCCGCGGTCTTGAGCGGGGCATGAACACCCTCGCCGACGCGGTCAAGGTCACCCTCGGCCCGAAGGGCCGCAATGTCGTGCTGGAGAAGAAGTGGGGCGCCCCCACCATCACCAACGACGGCGTCTCCATCGCCAAGGAGATCGAGCTCGAGGATCCCTACGAGAAGATCGGCGCCGAGCTCGTCAAGGAGGTCGCCAAGAAGACCGACGACGTCGCGGGCGACGGCACCACCACCGCTACCGTGCTGGCCCAGGCAATGGTCCGCGAGGGCCTGCGCAATGTCACCGCCGGCGCCAACCCGATGGGCCTGAAGAAGGGCATCGAGACCGCCGTCAAGGCCATCTCGGACGAGCTGGGCAACCAGGCCAAGCCCGTCGAGACCAAGGAGCAGATCGCAGCGACCGCCACCATCTCGGCTGCTGACCCCACCGTCGGCGAGATCATCTCCGAGGCGATGGACAAGGTCGGCAAGGAGGGTGTGATCACCGTCGAGGAGTCCAACACCTTCGGCCTCGACCTCGAGCTCACCGAGGGCATGCGCTTCGACAAGGGCTACATCTCCGGCTACTTCGTGACCGATCCCGAGAGCATGCAGGCCTCGCTCGAGGATCCCTACATCCTGCTGGCCAACCAGAAGGTCAGCTCGCTGAAGGACATCCTGCCCGTGCTGGAGAAGGTCATGCAGTCGGGTCGCCCGCTGCTGATCATCAGCGAGGACGTCGACGGTGAGGCCCTCGCCGGCCTCGTCGTCAACAAGTTGCGTGGCACCTTCAAGTCCGTCGCCGTGAAGGCCCCGGGCTTCGGCGACCGCCGCAAGGCCATGCTGGACGACATCGCCATCCTCACCGGTGGCACCGTCATCACCGCCGACCTGGGCATGACCCTGGAGGGCGTGACCCTGGAGATGCTCGGCCAGGCACGCTCGGTCGTCGTCACCAAGGACGAGACCACCATCGTCGACGGCGCCGGCAACTCCGACCAGATCGCTGGCCGCGTCTCGCAGATCCGCAAGGAGATCGAGAACTCCGACTCCGACTACGACCGCGAGAAGCTGCAGGAGCGCCTCGCCAAGCTGGCCGGCGGCGTAGCCGTCATCAAGGTCGGCGCGGCCACCGAGGTCGAGCTCAAGGAGCGCAAGCACCGCATCGAGGACGCCGTTCGCAACGCGAAGGCGGCCGTCGAGGAGGGCATCATCGCCGGTGGCGGCGTCGCGCTCGTCCAGGCCGCGAAGAATGTCTCCTTCGAGCAGCTGACCGGCGACGAGCTGACCGGCGCCCAGATCGTCCTCAAGGCGTGCTCGGCCCCCCTGAAGCAGATCGCCGAGAACGCTGGCCTGGAGGGTGGCGTCGTGGCCGAGAAGGTCGCCGCGCTCCCCACCGGTGAGGGCCTCAACGCGGCCACCGGCGAGTACGTCAAGATGGTCGAGTCGGGCATCATCGACCCGGCCAAGGTGACCCGCTCTGCCCTGCAGAACGCGGCCTCCATCGCGGCTCTCTTCCTCACCACCGAGGCCGTCATCGCGGACAAGCCCGAGAAGGCTGCCCCCGCGATGCCCGGTGGCGACGAGATGGGCGGCATGGGCTTCTGAGCCCGTTCGTCCACTCGGACGACACGCATCAACCGCAGCACAAAGGGCGGCTCCCCAGCAGGGGAGCCGCCCTTTGCGCGTGTCCGCGGGCGGTCGTGCAATCGTGGGGCCACCATGGACACATGTCCGGGTTCCTTGAGGTTGTCTGCCTGCACGAGCACGATGCCCGGCGCGCCGAAGAGGGCGGCGCCGACCGCATCGAGCTGCTGGGATCACTGGATGACGGCGGACGGTCCCCGGAGCCGGCGCTGGTCGAGAAGGTGCGCGCCGCGACGAGCGTCCAGCTGCGGCCGCTGGTGCGCTTGCGGGAGGGCTTCGGCACCGACGGCGGCGAGTTCGTGCGGTTGCGGGGGCTGATCTCGTCCTATCTGGATGCGGGGGCGGACGGCGTCGCGCTGGGCTTCCTGAACGGGCTCGGCGAGGTCGACCTGGAGGTCTGCCAGGCGCTGGTCGCCGATGGCGACTTCGGCTGGACCTTCGACCGCGCCATCGACAATGCCCTCGACACCGACAAGGCCTGGCGGGCGCTGGCCCGCCTGCCTCGGCTGGACCGGGTGCTCACCGCCGGTTCGGCCCGCGGCGTCGAGCACGGGCTAGACGATCTGCTGGCCCGCTGCCGCGCCGACCAAGCGATCGCAGGGGTGGTGATGGCCGGCGGCGGACTGCTCGCCGAGCACGTCCCGTGGCTCACGCGAGCGGGCGTCCGCGCCTTCCAGATCAGCGAGCAGGCGCGTCCACTGGGGCAGTTCAAGGCCTATGTGGACGCGCCACTGGTCCACGCCTGGCGGCGGTTGCTGGACGACGAGCTCGCCTGACCTCACGCCATCAGGCGAAGGCCCGTGACCCCGGCCGACGAGCGACGGGTCTGGAACCAGAAGCCCCGGGTCATCGGGTACAGGTGCACCTTCGACCCGTCCCAGACCACCAGGTCGGGCACCAGGTCGCCGGTGACGTCGCCGGGGGTCGCGAAGGTCTTGAACCCGAAGCCCGTCCCGCGCTTGCCGACCAGGGCGAACCCGGAGCCGGTGGAGCGGTAGGCCCACAGCGTCTTGTCCGTGCGCACCGCCAGCAGGTCATCGCGTCCGTCGTTGTCGACGTCCCCGATGCCCAGCGGACGAGTGGTCTTCCAGCCGCGCGAGACGACGCCGACCCGGACGGGGGCCGCGCTGGCGCTGAGGATGTAGCGGACCAGTTCACCGGCCGCATTGGCTCCCAGCACGTCCATCCGACGATCGCCGTCGAGGTCGACGACGGTGAGGGCGTGGAACTGGTTCCACCCCGAGCCCAGCACGCGCGCGGTGGTGAAACCCCTCGCCGTACCGGGGTAGAGGAGCAACTGGCCGGCCTTGTTGCGGGCCAGCAGATCGGCCCGACCGTCGCCGTTCACGTCACCGGGGGAACCGATCCAGGTCGCCGTCCAGCCGCCATTGGCCTTCACCGGCGCCCCCAGCACGCCATTGCTCGAGACCTTGCTCCATCGGGTGTTGGTCGTGTCCAGCACCACCAGGTCGGAACGCCCATCCCCGGTGCGGTCACCACGGGCGGTCTTCGTGTTGCGCCACATGATGCGCGAGACACCCTCGATGGTGCCGATCTGGGTGGACATGCCCGCGCTGGACGAATGCGTGAGCACCGCCGCGGTGTAGGGACGGGGGAGCTTGTGGTTGTAGCCGATCGAGTTCACGTGCCAGCCGTCGGTGCGCGGCAGCCAGCCATTCTTGACCGCGACGTCGTCGCCGGGGCCGGCCGTGACGCCCCAGTCCTGGTCGGACGACACGGTGCGCATCAGCGAGAGCCCGTAGGCGCGGTTCGCGTCGGAGATGACCGGGTTCTTGCGGGAGAAGTGGTCGACCAGCACGACATTGTCGGGTGCGCTGGTGACCGTCAGGCCCCAGTAGCGGCCCGGGCCGGGAACCGTGTTGCGCAGGCCCATCCGGGCGTTCACGGCCTTCACGTAGCTGCCGCCGCCCAAGGACTTCCACAAGGCGGTGGTGGCGTTGTTGTCGGAGTAGCGGATCATCGGCACCATCTGCGACTTCTCCCACGACGACAGGGATCGCCTGGCCGCCTGCGCGCGGTACATGACCGCAGCCATCACCTGGACCTTGACGATCGAGGCGGTGACATTCGTCGCGGAGCCCTTCACGTAGGAGTAGATCGTCGAGCTGCCGGACGGACGCTGGGCGACGGCCACCGAACCCGACCGGGAGTTCGCCCAGCTGGCGATCTGGCTGCGGTAGGGGAAGGGGACGACCTGGCCGTAGCCGGCCGGATCGTTCGCCACCGCGGACGCGCTGTAGCTGCCCTGCGTGGTCTGCTGGGCGGCGGCGGTGATCGCCGCGTCGGTGTCGACGAGCACGCGCAGGGTCAGCGTCCCCTTGGTCGCGGCGGTACCACGTCCGGCGACGAACTGGTTCGAGGTGCCGGACACGGCCAGCGGCGTGCAGGCCAAGGCGTTCGCGCTCGCCGGCACGGAATCGGTGCTGCGCCCCGCCGCGTCGGTGAAGCGGACGGACTGGATGCTGACGGGCCCCTCGCCGACCACTCGCGCGGCGCCCCGTGCCGTTGCGGCCCCGGTGAAGCCGACGACGACCTCACCAAGGTCGGGACAGCTGAAGGTCTGTCGGGGCAGGGGCCCGGCCGCAGCGGCGTCGGACGAGGGAAGCAGCCCGGCGGCGAGCACGCCTGCGACCAGCAGGCTGAGGGGACGGCGCATGGCATCTCCAGACTTTCAGGGCGTCGCCGACGATCACTCGTCAACGATGCAGTGGTGTTCTCGTCACCGTCGCACTTTCCCCCGGGCCGCGCAAGATCAGTGTCAGGCCTCGGGGAACGCAGAAAGTTCGTCCGGCAGGGGCGCGTCGTGCAGGACCACCAGGGAGGTCACTGCTCGGGTGAGGCAGACATAGAGGCGGCGCAGGCCGGTCGTCCGGTCGGGTTCGCCGGCGACGATGCCGGCGGGGTCCACCAGCAGGACGTGGTCGAACTCCAGGCCCTTGGCGAGGGAGGCGGGGACGAGGTCCAGGCGGTCGTCGTTGGTCAGCTCGGCCGTGGCAACCAGGGCGTCGGGGACGATGACCCCGACGGTGCCTGGACGCTGCAACAACTCGTCCGCCGCCTCTGACAGGGCAGCCAAGGGATCGTCCACCTTTCGGATCACCAGCTCACCCCGGTTGCGGCGGATCGAGCGCGGCGGGGTCAGCCCCGGGGCGATCGAGGGCAACAGCCGGGCCGCGTAGTCGATCACCTCGCCGGGCACGCGGAAGCCCTCCACCAGCTCGCGGACCTCCGCGCCGGGGTGGCCGATGTGCACCAGCGAGCTCGCCCAGTCACGAGATGCCCACGGCGTGGTCGCCTGGGCCAGGTCACCCAGCAACGTCACCGAGCCGGTGGACGCGCGACGTCCGGCAGCCCGCAGTTGCATCGCAGACAGGTCCTGCGCCTCGTCGATGATCACGTGGCCCAGCGAGTTGGTCCGGTTGAGTTGGTCGGCCACCTCGTCGGCGATCACCAGGTCGGCCTGGGTCCACTTCATCGATCCCGGGGTCCTGGCCGGCTTGGGACCAACCAGCAGCTCTTGTTCGTCCGCGGTCAGGACACCGTCGGCGCACTGGGACAGGAAGTCGGCGTCGGTGAGCAGCCGGTGGGTGAGCTTCTTTGCGTCCAGCTTCGGCCACAGCGCCGTCGCCATCTGCTTGGTCGCACTCGTGCGGGCGACCTGGTTCTGCAGCCGGTCATCGGTGACCTCACCGGACACCTCCATCCGCAGCAGCACCTGATGGGCCAGGCGTTGTGGCAGCATCACCCGTCCCGCCTCGTAGCGCACCCCGCGCGCGACCAGCGAGCTCACCGCGTCGGTCAGGTAGAAGGCGGGCACCCGCCAGACCCGGTGCCCGATCGGCACCACCAAGGTCTCGGAGGGTTCACTGACGTGCCCCCAGACGGCGTTGTGGACGACCTCGGCCATCCGCGCGTCCCCCTTGAGCACCGCCCGGGCCGCCTCCTCGGCACCCTTGACCTCCAGACCGGTGGACGCGGCGACCAGTGAGTCGATGGTCTCCTGGGTCGCGTCGATCTCGCCGAGCGCCGGGAGGACGTCCGCGATGTAGGCGAGGAAGTTGTCGTTCGGTCCCAGTACCAGCACGCCCGGGCGTCCCAGCGTCTCCCGGTAGGCGTACAGCAAGTAGGCCGCGCGGTGCAGTCCGACGGCCGTCTTGCCCGTTCCCGGAGCACCCTGGATCGCCATCGACTGCGCCAGTTCCGCGCGCACCAGCACGTCCTGGTCGGGCTGGATGGTGGCGACGATGTCGCGCATCGGTCCTGTTCGGGGACGCTCGATCTCGGCCTCCAGCAGGGCCTCGGCACCCGAGGTGTCGGCGTTCGCGTCCGAGAGTTGCTCATCCTCGAAGGCGGAGAGCCTCCCGTCGTGGAAGCCGAACCGACGCCGCAGTGAGCACTTCATCGGGTCCCCGGGATGCGCGCGGTAGAAGGGCAGGCTCATCGGCGCGCGCCAGTCGATCACCAGCGGGTCGCCGCCGGTCTCGCCGGTGACGTGACGACGTCCGACGTGGACGACCTCGTCGTACTCGGCACCCAGCGTGGTCGTGTAGTCGAGGCGTCCGAAGAAGAGCGGGGTGTCGGGGTCGTTCTCCAGCGACTCCATCCGGCGGTAGAGCGCCTGGCGCAGAAAGGCGGTGCTGACCGAGTCGCCGGCGGTGGCGGTGGACCACTCGGCCGACTCCGCGCGCATCCGGGCCAGGGCGGCGTGGGAGGCCTCCAGGTGGGCCTGCTCGTCGGCGAGCACGTCAGCGCTGTTGACGTCAGTGGTGGGCATGGTGCTCCTCGATGGTGCAAAGGCGTGGTGCTGCAGTGATGTGCCTGCCCGACGAGCCCACCCGGCGGACGGTCCGCGGCACCCGGGGACGGGTGGCGGACGCTGGAGATGGCAGACCAGCGATGCTACTCCTTGCCGTCGCAGGCCCGGCAAGGGTAGGCAATGACGCATGGACGAAACCCGACCCCGCTACCAACCCGTCGATCCCGCCGACCGTCCCCGCAAGGAGCGACGGGGCGCCCGGGTGCTCGTCCGCTGTCAGGGACGGGTGCTGTTGGTCAGCGACCGGGACCCCGGCGTGGTCGGGTCGGGCTGGTGGGTGTTGCCGGGCGGTGGGATCGACCCGGGCGAGGATGTGCGTGCAGCCGCGTGCCGGGAGCTGTTCGAGGAGACCGGGCACCGCTGCGACCCGGACGACCTGCTGGGCCCGATCGCCACCCGGACCGTCACCCACGGCTACAGCGACCGGGTGCTCGTCCAGCACGAGACGATCTTCGCGCTCGACGTCGCGGAAGCCTTCGAGGTCGATCCGGCGGGGCTGACCGAGGGTGAGTTGCTGCGGCTGGGGGAGTTCGGCTGGTTCGCCCCGGACCAGTGGCGGACGATGACCGTCTGGCCGCCGCTGGAACCGCTTGCCGAGGCCGACGGCAGCACCTGCGTCGACCTGGGCGAGGTGGAGGAGTCGACCGTCCCGGCATGACGCAGAAGCGCCCGCCACCGGAAGGTGACGGGCGCCTGCTTGTTGCTGTCTTGCGGGTCGATCAGTCGCGGACGCGAGCCTCGGCCTCGACGGCGGGCTCGATGCCCTCGTCGGTCAGGGTCGAGTACAGGGCGCCGGCGATGACGGCACCGATGATCGGGGCAACCCAGAACAGCCAGACCTGGCTGAGGGCCCAGCCACCGGTGAACACGGCGGTGGCCAGCGAACGGGCCGGGTTGACCGAGGTGTTGGTGACGGGGATCGAGATCAGGTGGATCAGGGTCAGACCCAGGCCGATGGCGATCGGGGCGAAGCCCTTGGGGGCACGCTTGTCGGTGGAGCCCAGGATGATGAACAGGAAGATGCAGGTCAGGACGATCTCGACGACGAGCGCGGCGAGCATCGAGTAACCGGCGGGGGAGTGGGCGCCGTAGCCGTTGGAGGCGAAGCCGCTGGCCGAAGCCGAGAAGCCGTCCTTGCCGCTGGCGATGACGTAGAGGATGCCCGCGCCCACGATGCCGCCGATGACCTGGGCGACGATGTAGGGGACGACCGCGGCCCACTCGACGCGCTTGGCGACGGCGAGGCCGAGGGTGACGGCGGGGTTGAAGTGGCCACCGGACAGGTGTCCGAAGGCGTAGGCGGCGGTCATGACGGTGAGGCCGAAGGCCAGGGCGACACCGACGAAGCCGATGCCCATGTTGACGGGGGTGGGATCGGTGGACAGCACCTTGGCGGCCAGGACGGCCGAGCCAGCGCCACCGAAGACGAGCCACAGCGTGCCGAGGAACTCGGCCACCAGGCGGGACTTCATGGAGATCTGCATGTTATTGCTCCTGCTTGGGGTGATGGGAAGTGCCCGGGAGCGTCGTTGACCCATGACGTCCCCCTTTCGGGGGTTGTTCGGGCACCTCGAGGCTATCCCGGGAAAGGTTGATCACCTCCCAGACACCTGACCAGCTCGGCGTGTCGCGCCGAACCGGGGTCCCCGGAGTCAAGCCCCTTCAGGAGTACTTCAGGAAGCAGGGTCAGTGTCCAGGGTCTCGATTTCCTCGGCGTCCACGATCCGGTAGGCGTAGCCCTGCTCGGCGAGGAAGCGCTGCCGATGCTGGGCAAACTCCGCGTCCGGGGTGTCGCGGCTGACCACCGCGTAGAAGCGGGCGGTACGTCCGTCCTTGGGTCGCAGCAGGCGCCCGAGGCGCTGCGCCTCCTCCTGCCGGGAACCGAAGGCACCCGAAACCTGGATCGCCACCTGCGCGCTGGGCAGGTCGATGGAGAAGTTCGCCACCTTACTAACCACGATCAGGTCGATCTCGCCGTCGCGGAAGGACTGGTAGATCCGCTCGCGCTGCTTGTTCGTCGTCGCCCCGGTGATGATCTCGGCATCCAGCCGCTCGGCGAGCTCCTCCAGCTGGTCGACGTACTGGCCGATCACCAGCGTCGGTTCGCCCCGGTGTTTCTCCACCAGCTGGACGACCACGTCGTTCTTGCTCTCCGCGGTGGCAGCGAGCCGGTAGCGGACGTCCGGTTCGGCGGTGGCGCAGGCCATCCGTTCGGAATCCGACAGGGTGACGCGCACCTCGACGCAGTCGGCCGGTGCGATCCAGCCCTGCGCCTCCAGATCCTTCCACGGGGCGTCGTAGCGCTTGGGGCCGATCAGGCTGAACACGTCGCCCTCTCGTCCGTCCTCGCGGACGAGCGTGGCGGTCAGCCCGAGGCGGCGGCGGGCCTGCAGGTCGGCGGTCATTCGGAACACGGGCGCGGGCAGCAGGTGCACCTCGTCGTAGATCACCAGGCCCCAGTCGCGGGCGCTGAACAGCTCCAGGTGGGGGTGCACGCCGCCGCGTTTGGTGGTGACGACCTGGTAGGTGGCGATGGTGACCGGGCGGATCTGCTTCAAGGTGCCGGAGTACTCGCCGATCTCGTCCTCGGTCAGCGTGGTGCGCTTGATGAGTTCGGCCTTCCACTGCCGGGCGGAGACGGTGTTGGTGACCAGGATCAGCGTGGTGGCCTTGGCCAGGCTCATCGCGTCCGCGCCGACGATCGTCTTGCCGGCGCCACAGGGCAGGACGACCACGCCGGAACCGCCGTGCCAGAAGGATTCGGCGGCCTGGTGCTGGTAGCCGCGCAGGGTCCAGCCGTCCTGCACGAGGTCGATCTCGTGGGCCTCGCCGTTGACGTAGCCGGCCAGGTCTTCCGCGGGCCAGCCCAACTTCAGCAGCGCCTGCTTGAGGTTGCCGCGTTCGGAGGGGTGGACGATGACGGTGTCGTCGTCGATCCGCGCCCCGACCAAGCCCTTCACCTTCGCCGAGCGCAGCACCTCGGTGAGCACGGCACGGTCGGTGCTGACCAGCACCAGCCCGTGGGTCGGGTGCTTCTCGATGCGCAGACGCCCGTAGCGCCCCATCGTCTCGGCGATGTCGACCAGCAGGGAACTGGCCACCGGGTAGCGCGACCAGCGCATCAACAAGTCCACGACCTGTTCGGCGTCGTGGCCGGCGGCGCGGGCATTCCACAGCCCCAGCGGGGTGACGCGGTAGGTGTGGACGTGTTCGGGGGCGCGCTCCAGCTCGGCGAAGGGCGCGATCTCGATGCGGCAGGCGTCGGCGTCGGGGTGGTCGACCTCGAGCAGCAGCGTGCGGTCGGACTGGACGATCAGGGGCTGGTTCATCGCCAGCCAGTATGCCTCGCGCTCAACCGCCGGGGGTGGGCGAGGGGACCAGCTGGGGGCCCTGGTCGGGTGGCGTGCTGGGGCCGTTGGTGGGGCTCTGCGAAGGAGCCGCCGTCGTGGTGGAGGGCGCCGTCGACGGGCTGGTCGGCTTGCTCGGCGAGGGCGACTTGCTGGGTGTCGTGCTCTTCGTGGTGGACGGGCTCTTGGGCGTCGGCGTGGCGCTCGGCGGCAGCGAGGCAGTCTCGGTCGGGTCGGCGGCCGGCGGCTTGTAGGGGCTGGTGCTCGTGGTGCGGGAAGGAGTCGTGTAGTGGCTGGTGGACCGCGTCGCCGGTTCGGTCTGGTAGTCCAGCGGCGGGGCTGGTTGCTGGCGCTGGGTCTGCGTCGGCTGGGAGTTCGCCGTGGGCGGCGGGACGATGTACAGCGAGCGCCACTGGGAGCGGTTGCCGGCGGCGTCGATGGCCGCAACCTGCACCAGGATCTTCTTCTGGTCGTCGAACCAGGCGAAGTTCGCGCCGAGGCTGGTGGTGCGGGTGGAGTAGGCACCGTTCAGCATCACCAGGTACTGCGTCACCGCGATGTTGTCGGTGGCCGGGTGCCAGGTGATCGTGAAGGTGGACGAGTCGTTCCCCGCCATCTTCAACTCGGTCACCGGGGAGGGTGGGGTGCGGTCCCGGGAACTGTTCGGGGTTCCGCTGGGGGTCGCCACCACCGGCGTCGCCGTGCTGGTGGGCTGGTCATCGGCCGGTGCCGCGACCAGTGCGGGCGTCGACACCCTCGTCGGCAACATCGCCACCAGCAGCGCCGTCGCGGCGCACGCCACCACCGTCACGAGGCGGGGAGTGGCGATGCGCTGCATGACGAAATTCTAGGTGACCCGGGTTACGGAAATGAGACGCGAGAGTGACAGCGTCATCGGCCCTTGTGCCTTGCGCATCAGGCGAACCTGCCCGCCGGAGACCGCCATCACCCGTGCGGTCATCGAGCGCGGGGCGCCGTCCTCGGCGACGTACTCGACGCCCAGCCAGCCCGGCTCTGCCACCTGGTGGCGCAGCAGGTCGACCATCGTGGCCTGCTCGGTCGCCGTCCGCAGGCCCTCCTCGCGTCCGAGCAGTTCGGTGACCAGGGCTTCGGGGTCGAGTTCCGGGACGGACGTCCGCTGCGGCGGGGTCGTCGGACGGGCGCGCCGTGGTGGCGGGGTGGTGCGGCGCTGGCCGAACTCGTCCGTCGCGATCGGCGCCAGACCAGCCTCGCGCAGGAAGGCGACCAGTTCGGCAGGTTCAGCAGCGGCGGAGATGACGGTGGGCGCGAGCCGGCGCAGGCCGAGCGAGCTGGCCTGTTGGTGGGTGAGCAGGGACTCGACGACCGCCGGGTCCTCCATCGTGACGACGGCGGCGACCGGGGTCACCTGCACCTGCCCGTGGCGGCGGGCGACGTCGGTGACCAGGTAGTCCAGCGCTCCCGGCAGAGGCGTGGACGAGTGTTCGGTGAGCCACTCGCGCACCTCGTCGGCGGTCCACCCGGCGTCGAGGGCGCGGCGCAGGCTGGCCGCGGTGAAGCGGTGCACGCCACCCCCGCCGGTGGACTCGCGGTCGGCGAGCAGGGCCATCGTCCGGGCGACGTCGTGGTGCAGCGGCCCGGGGGCCACGGCGGTCAGGTCACCCTGGACGACGAACTGGGCGACGGGTTCTGGGAAGCCCGGGTCATCGTCCGCGTCGACCAAGGATGTCCGGCGGCCCAGCGCGACCAGGCCCAACCGGCGGGCCTCGTCGACCAATTGGGTGCTGGCGGCGGGCAGGTCAAGCCGGGCCCAGCCGGGGCGCAGCCACTCGATGCGTGCGGCGAGGGTCTCGGCGGTGATCGGGGTTCCCGGGGCGGCGGCAACGAGCTGGGCATGGGCCAGCCGGCGCAGCGGAGCGGCCCAGCCGAGCGGGCTGCCGGCGAGAACGGGTGCCTCCGGGTCGGGCCAGGTCTCCAACCCAAGCCAGGCGTCGCGCAGCATGGTCCAGTGCTCCCAGTTGGGGCGCTCCAGCCAACGGTCCCAGCTGGTGGTGGGCAGCCAGGCCTGGCCCTGGCTGGCGACCAGGCCGAGGTGCTGGGCCAGCAGCAGCAACAGCAGGGCCTGGCGGTCGTCCCCGACCTCGGCGAACAGGGTGTTGGCGTCGCGGCGGCTGATCGCGCCGGTAGCCAGCGGGCGCGGGTGCAGGCGTCCGAGCGCCTCCACCAGGCCCTCCAGCTGGCGGACCGCCTCGAAGGCCGATCCCTCGGCGGCGCGTTCACTGATCGTCGACGGCTCGGCCGGCGGCCAGCTGGGCACCCGGTCGGGCACCTCGTCGGTGAACAGGCGTCCGCCGCGCAGCCGCAGGGCGACTTCACGGGGCAGGATGATCGTCTCGGAATCCAGTGGTCGCAGCAGTTTGAGGCCGAGCAACCGGTCGACGGGGCGGTCAGAGTCGACGTCCCCGCGTCGTTCGGCGTGGGCGACGCGGCCGGTCGGGTTGGTCCACAGCAGGCGCTCCAGCACCTCGCGGGCGTCGGGTCCGGCCAGGGCGACGCGCTGGTCGATCGTCGCGTCGTCCAGCGGCAGTGCGGACGCAGGCGCCAGCCCGGCCGGGTAGGGGCCGAAGGCGGCCCTGGCGGCGCGGGTGAGGTGCCAGGACCGGTCGCTGCCCCAGACCAGGGCGCGCTTGGCGAGGGCGGTGATGGCGGTGCCGACGGCTCCGCGTTCGGCGGCCATCAGCGCGGCCAGACGACGGGTCGTGATGGCGTCCTCGGTGGCGGCCAGAGCCAGGCAGACGCGGCGCTGGAAGGCGTCCAGCCCCTCGATCGCCAGCTGGGTGGAGGCGCTCCCGGTCGCCCGGTCGACCAGTTCGGCCAGGTCGTGCGGGCGGGGGTGGGCGAGGTCAGGGCGCAGCCGGACGAGTTCGGCGAGGCCCTCGGGCGGAAGGGCGCGGACCACGTCCGCGATCGACCGCGGACGACTCACCGGCGCCAGCTCCACCACACCGAGGCCGGGACGACCACGAGCATGATCAGGCACAACAGCTGCCCCGCGCCGGCGGCGCCCAGGTCGAAGGCGCCGATGTCCTGGGCCAGCCAGGACGCGATCAGCGCGAACATCGAGGCGCTGAAGGCGGGACGGATGATCTCGCGTCCGCGGGTGATGCTGCCGCTGGCCAGGCTGGCGCCGATCAGCAGGTAGGGCGCCCAATCGGCGAACAGCAGGCCCGCGACCAGGAGGCCGATGGTGAGCATGGTGCCGGGGGTGAAGGCCTGCCACAGCGTCTGCTTGGGTTCGGCGGGGTGGTAGGCCTGCTGTCCGGGGTACTGCTGCTGTCCGGGGTACTGCTGCTGGGCCGGGTACTGCTGGTTCTGCGCGGCCCATGGAGCCGGGGTGTTCTGGGGGCTCAGCGTGTTCTGGGGGCTCAGCGTGTTCTGGGGGCTCAGCGTGTTCTGGGGATTCAGCGTGTTCTGGGGGTTGCCCATCGGTGCGGGCCAGACCGGGGCACCGGTCGGGGCCGGCAGCGTGGGGCCGGCAACCACGGCGCTCGTTGCGCTGTTGCCGGTCGACAGGGGCTGGGTCGGGTGCCACGACGTCGACGAGTGCACCGCGCCCCAGCTCGACTCGGCGACCGTGCCGTTCACGCCGAAGGGCGTTGCGGGATCACGCGGGCTGCGCGGCAGTGGGACCAGTTCCTCCAGCGGACGCGCCGCCTCGGCGCGGTACTCCGACGGGGGCACGGCGGGTTGTCCGTCGGCTGGGCTGGCGGGTTCCTCGACCAGCTCCAGCGGGGTGGCTCGGGGTGTGGCGAACCCGGCGGGTCGCTCCACGGGGGCGTACTCCGCGCCGTCGGTCCAGTCAGCCATGGTTTCCAGTGTAGTTCTGGTGCCGGTTTTCCCCGGTGCGTCTGGCTGCGGCGCCTTGTAGACTCAGCGGTCAGCCCGGTGAATGGCCGGGCCCACTCAGCAGAGCGAGGATGAAGTGCCCATCGGCAAGGTGCGTTTCTACGACGCAGAAAAGGGATTCGGCTTCCTGGTCAAGGAAGACGGCGGGGACGTCTATGTCCGTTCCAATGTGCTGCCCGAAGGGGTTCACGCGCTCAAGCCCGGGCAGAAGGTCGAGTTCGGCATCATCGAGGGCCGTCGCGGCGAGCAGGCGCTGTCGGTGCGGCTGCTGGACGCGCCCCCCTCGCTGAGCAAGAAGCTCCGCAAGAAGCCGGAGGACATGGCCGTCATCGTCGAGGACCTGATCAAGATGCTCGACTCCCTCGGCAATGGCTACCGCCATGGGCGTCACCCCGATGCGAAGCACGCGGAGAAGACGGCCATGGTGCTGCGCCGCGTCGCCGACGAGCTGGAGCTGTGATGGTCGAGGCGGGCGCGGCCCGCGCGCGGGTCAAAGCCCCCAAGTTGGACGCGGTGACCGCCGCCGCTGTCGAGCAGGCCCGCGAGGCCGCGCTCGAGCACGCTGGCGACTTCGGCGTCGGCGAGCACGTCGGCGTGGTGGCCGAGGACGAGCGCGTTGTCACCCACCTGTTCGACTGCCCGCACCTCGGCTACAAGGGTTGGCGCTGGGCCGTCACGATGGTGCGTGCCTCCCGCGCCCGGGCGGCGACGGTCAACGAGATCGTCCTGCTGCCCGGTGAGGACGCGCTGACCGCTCCCAGCTGGGTGCCGTGGAGCGAGCGAATCCAGGCCGGCGACGTCGGCCCCGGGATGCTGCTGCCCACCCCCGACAACGACCCGCGGCTGGAGCCCGGCTTCACCGGTGGCGAGCTGGCCGCCGACGCCGACCCGGCCGAGTGGTCGCAGACCCGCGCGGTCGTCGCGGAGCTGGGCCTGGGGCGCGAGCGCGTGCTCTCGGTCGAGGGACGCGAGCTGGCCGCCGAGCGCTGGAATGGTGGCGAGTCGGGTGCCGACAACGCCTTCTCCCGCCAGGCCCCGGCCGCGTGCGTCAGCTGCGCCTACTTCGTTCGGCTGCAGGGCGGTCTGGGGACGATGTTCGGTGCCTGCACCAACGAGTTCTCGCCCTTCGACGCGCACGTCGTCGCCGTCGACCACGGTTGTGGTGGGCACTCCGACGTCGTCGCGGACGAGCGTGGGGTCGAGCTGGCAGATCCCGTGTTCGACACGATCGGCGTCGACGAGGTTTTGTTCGACTGACCCTGTCTCAGGGCTGGTCGGCCGAGCGGCGGCTGTTTCGGCGACGCAGGCAGTAGACCAGCCCGAGAGCGCCGATCACGGTGCCCGCGACGGCCGTCCAGAACCACCAGGCCGAGTCATGGGTGCGCAGCTCATCCAGGCGCACGCCCATCACGACCGTCATGACGGCGAAACAGATGGTGCCGACCGTCATCGCCGTCACCGCGTCCTCGTCGAGGGGACGCACAGGTGCCTGCACGAACAGGTGTGGGTGCTGGTCCATGGACCCAGCGTAGGGCGCGCGTCCGCCTTCCTTAGGATGTGGCGCATGGTTCAGAAATCCCCCACGGCTTCCGGCGTGCCCGCGTCCGGTTCCCCCACCCTCGGCAACCTTCCCGGCTGGGATCGGTGGTTCGAGGTCACGCAGCGCGGTTCGAACATCGGTCGGGAGGTGCGCGGTGGCCTGGTGACCTTCTTCACGATGGCCTACATCCTCGCGCTCAACCCGATCATCATCGGCTCCGAGGCCGACAAGTTCGGCAACCTGATCTCCGGTGCCCCCAAGTACCTCGACGCCGCGCACACCCAGGTCGACTGGGCGGCGGTGGACCACTCCAAGATGATGGTCGCGGCGGCCACGGCGCTGATCGCCGGCCTGGTCACGATCCTGATGGGTGCCTGGGGACGCTTCCCGCTCGGCCTGGCCACGGGCCTGGGCCTGAACGCGATGCTGGCCTACTCGATCGCCCCGACGATGACCTGGTCGCAGGCGATGGGCCTGATCGTGTGGGAGGGCATCATCATCACGCTGCTCGTCTTCACCGGGGTGCGCACCGCGATCTTCCGCGCCGTGCCCCCGCCGCTGCGCACCGCGATCAGCGTCGGCATTGGCCTGTTCATCACCCTGGTCGGCCTGATGGACGCCGGCATCGTGCGCAAGCCGGCCGGTTCCCCGCCGGTCGAACTGGGCGTCAACGGGTCGCTGCAGGGCTGGCCGATCGCGGTGTGCGTCATCGGCTTCCTGCTGCTGGTCTTCCTGTACTCGCGCAAGGTGCGCGGCGCGATGCTGATCTCGATCCTCGCGGCGTCGGTGCTCGGCGTCATCGTCGAGGCGGTGTTCAAGGTCGGCCCGACCTTCCTGTCGGATGGTTCGAAGAACCCGACCGGGTGGGCATTGAACGTCCCGAAGCTGCCGGACGCGTCGTCCTTCGTCAGCCCTGACCTCGGGCTGCTCGGAAAGGTCGACATGCTGGGCGCCTTCACCAACGGCGGCGCCTTCAGCTGGAAGGTCTTCCTCGGGCTGGTGCTGACGATCTTCTCGCTGCTGCTGGCCGACTTCTTCGACACCGTCGGGACGGTCGTGGCCGTCGGTGGCGAGGGTGATCTCCTGGACGAGAAGGGGCTGCCGCCGCACCTGCAGGAGATCCTGCTGTGCGACTCGGTCGCCGCGATGGCCGGTGGCCTGGGCAGCGTGTCGTCCAACACCTCCTACATCGAGTCGACCGCCGGCGTCGAGGAGGGTGCGCGCACCGGTCTGGCGTCGGTCGTGACTGGCCTGGCCTTCCTGGCCGCGATCTTCCTGACCCCGATCGTCGACATGATCCCCAGCGAGGCCGCCGCGCCCGTGCTGGCCTTCGTCGGCTTCTTGATGATGAGCCAGGTCGTGCACGTGGACTGGGACGACGTCGAGGACGGGATCCCCGCCTTCTTGACCATCGTCCTGATGCCGTTCAGCTACTCGGTGACCGTCGGCATCGGCGTCGGTTTCATCATGTACTGCCTCGTGAAGCTGTTCCGCGGCAAGGCGCGCCAGGTGCACCCGCTGCTGTGGGGCGTGGCTGCGCTCTTCGTCGTGTACTTCGCCCAGGGGATCATCCTGAGTCTGATCAACTGATCATTCTTGGACGTCTGGACGCCGCGCTCCTTTTTCGGGGCGCGGCGTCTGTTTGTGCTTGTGGTGGGGCGATCCCACGAAGTTGATAAGCCCTGGCAGGAGCGAATTGAACTGATCAACTTCCAATGGCAACTTGTGGACGCATCTTCGTGAACATGCGCCCTGAAGTGGCAGATGAGGAACAGTGTTGGGCAACAACGGTCCTTTTGGAACCCTTTCGGCGTCAGCCGAGGAGTACGCGCAGCACGGCGGGGGCGAAGTATCGCCGCTTGTACGCCAAGGGATCGGCCACTTGCAGGACACCGAGCTCGATCAGCTGGTTGATGAGCTTTCGCGCACGATTGGGCGAGACGTTCAGGGTTTCGCTGACGGATTCGACGGAGAAGGACGGGTTTGCCACCGCGTGGTCGACCAGCATCAAGGCCGTGTCAGCTCGCAGGGGGGAGTCACGTACCGTCTGGCGCAACTCCTCCTGAACTGCCACGAGTGCCAGCATCTGCACCCGTGTGGAACGGGCCGATTCGGTGATGCCTCGAGCGAAGAACTGGATGAACCCGTCCCAGTCTCCCCGGCTGCTGACTCCGAAGAGGGCGTCGTAGTAGGGGGACCGTCTGGACTCGAACCACGGTGACACGGAGAGGGTTGGCTCCGAGAGAACACCCGACAGCATCAGATGCACCATGATCAGGAAGCGTCCCAGCCTGCCGTTGCCATCGCGGAATGGGTGGAGGCACTCGAACTGGTAATGCGTCATGGCTGCCGCGACGATGGGGTCGATCTCCTCGTCGTGGTTCATCCTGATCCACCCCACGAGGCTCGACACCCCGGCCTCCAGTTGATCGCCCGGCGGCGGGGGCACGAAACGAGCCCGACGAACCGCCGGCGCCAACGGGTCTGCGTCAGGACGCTGCCCGATCACGACGGTGATGTCGCGCAGCCGACCGGATGCAGCGGCCAAAGGTGTTCCATTCATGAGGATGCCCTGCAGGTCGCTGAGAAAGTTCACCGTGATCGGGCGACCGTCGCGGATCCAGGCGATGCCCTCGTTGGCCATCTCCACGTAGTTCAGGATCTCGCGCAGTTCCACCGTCGAAGGGGCAGCCTCGTCCGCAACAAGAACTTGCTCAAGTGGAGCGTAGGTACCTTCCAGCGCTGAAGTGCTCTGTGCTTCCCGCTGCAGCGTGGGCCGACGCAGCAGCGTGGGGTTGGGCAGCTGTCGAGCGGTGCTGTCCAGAGCTGCGACCGCTGCGCGGGCGTCCGCCACGGCGCGGTAGGTGCGCTGTGACAAGTTGGGGGACTGGTCCGGCAGAGCTGCGGGGACGAACGCCTTGTGGTTCCAGTCGACGCCGGAGCTGTCGGTGCCGCTGATGTCGATAAGCGCACCCATCTCGGGGTTCACGAACGTTGTGATGTCCACATGCACACTCTACTGGCAGATGAAGAGCATTGTTGGGGTGCTCGGTCAGCATCATTGCTGCTTCTGCTTCGACCCCTCGAACAGAGCACGCTCAATCTCGTCCGGCCAGATTGTCGAACCATGGCGCTCTGACTCTTCGCGGGCCCAGCGATCCAAGAGTTGGCAGTAGCTGACGTAGGTATCGGTGTACCAGTTGTAGCTGTACTGCCCCCGTACTCGCGGCATGTCGGTCCAACCGGCGGCGGCCAGGTTGCCAGCCACACGGGCGTCCAAGATCAGGCATCGAGTCTCGCTCGTGTCAGCGACGGGGACGTCTGCGGAGGCGAAGTAGAGGAACTTCGTGAAGAAGGCCGGTCCGAGGCCGGGGATCACGCCACCGCCCTTGCGGATGAGCGTCGAATAGGCGTCTCGTGGGTTGCCTTCCGCTGCGAACTTCGCCGCCCTCTTGAGCAGTTCGATCCGCTGGCCGCCGAGAGACTCCTCCTTGAGGCTGCGTAGCCGGGAGGTGTTGCCACGCTGGCTCTTGCCGGTGCCCCAAGCGAGGGTGTTCCACAGCAGCTTGAGCACCGCGTCCCCGGAGGCGTTCGAGGCCGATGCCTCGCGGCCGAGCGCGAAGAGGTCCCCGCGTGTCAGGCGTTCGTGGCCATGGAGGTCGGACGTGTCGACGCTCTGCTGAGGAGGCACATTGGCCCACCAGCCCACACCGACGATGTCGGGCGGGAAGCCGTGCTCCAGGACGTATTGCTGTCTGTTCCCGAGCCGATCCCTGACGTACTCGGGAAGCTGCAGGTTTGGCGGAGCGACTGTGCGGTGCTTGGACATGGCCACGAGGTTAAGAGGTAGCCGATCCAATCGGAGCTGAAGTGCGGGCGCTATGGCGACCGTCAGAAGTCCATCAGCTCCAGGAGGCGCTTCGAGGCGGCGAGCAGTGTGCCGTCGGTGGCACCCTCGTCGATCAGCCCGGTGCAGATTCGCTCGCCATTGCCGTACCAACGGAACAGGTGAGCCAGTTCCGAGAGCCCCGCTCGCTCGATACCGGCACGGTCGTCTTCCCACGTCGTCGTTTGGGGCGGCGCCACGCCCAAGCGATCGATGAGAAGGGTGATGGCGTCCCAGATGCCGTACCAGAGCCAGTCCGGGTAGTCGGGCCACGGCGCCTCGATGAAACCCTCTGGCGTGCTGTCGCCTCCATGCCACTGGATGGATACACCCTGCTCCAAGTGGTCGTGCAAGGCGCGGATGCCATCCAGCAACTCCGCTGGGCTCTTTTCCTGAGGAAGCTTCTCCACGTCGTGCCACCGATCCTGCCAGAAGAATGAACTTGGGATGTCCGGGTACCCGGCTTTGCCCGTATGCAGCAAAGATGTCCCCATGAAGGCAGACCCGCTCACCACCGTCAAGCTCTTCGAGGCATCCGCGCGGTACCTCGTGCCGCTGTTCCAGCGCCCCTACGTGTGGACGGAGAAGAACCAATGGGCACCCTTGTGGGACGACGTCCGGTCGGTGGCGGAACGGGTCCTGGCTGTTGGGCCGCAGGGGCACGTGCCAGCACACTTCCTCGGCGCCGTGGTGGTGGAACCCATCACGCAAATGGGTCTGTTCTACGCGCAGTGGAACGTGATCGACGGCCAGCAGCGGCTCACCACGCTCCAGCTGCTCCTGGACGCCAGTGAGCTGGTCGTCCGAGATCTCGGAGATGCGCAGGATGCCGACGCCCTCCGGCTTCTCGTGGTGAACCACAACGTGGCGAGCGATGACGAGGCCCGTTTCAAGGTGTGGCCGACGAACAAGGACCGGGATGCCTTCGCCGCTGCGATGGACGACGTCCGTCCTGTGCCCACCTCCGTAGCTGGCTCCCGCATCGTCCAAGCCCACACGTTCTTCGTCGAACAGGTTCGTGGCTGGGCGCAGGAGGACGGTCCGGCCAACACAAAAGAACGTTTGCATGCCTTGGTCGTGGGCTTGCGAGACCGGCTTTCCGTGGTGGGGATCCAGCTGGAACCGGGTGACAATGCCCAAGTCATCTTCGAGACCCTCAACTTCCGCGGCGCTCCACTGCTGGCGGCGGACTTGGTCAAGAACCATCTCTTCCAGCGACTCGAACAGCAAGGTGGCGACTCGGACAAGCTGTACGAAAAGTACTGGTCTGAGCTGGACGAAGACTACTGGCGCGAACCCGTCGTCCAGGGCCGCTTGACCCGTCCCAGGATCGACATCTTCCTGTCCAGGTGGATGGTGATGAAACTCGTGCGCGAGGTCGCGTCTGATCGTGTCTTCGCAGATTTCCGGGACGAGGTGACACCGCAGTATCCCAACGCTTCTGATTTGATGCGTGAACTCCACGATGATGCCAAGGCATATCGCGAGTTCCTGTCCGAAGAGTCCGGAACCCCGCAGGCGCGCTTCCGCTACCACGTGCTCGAGGTGCTGAACTCGAATGTCGTCGTGCCAGTAGTGCTCTGGTTCATCACACGCGGCGATCTCCAGGTGCCAAAGGCCCAGGAGGAGAGGGCGCTCCAGGTACTCGACAGCTACATCACCCGACGGGCAGTTGTGAAACTTGGCACCAAAGACCTGAACCATTTGGTGATAGAGATCCTCGAGCGGCTGAACGCGGCTGAACCGCATGAAGCGGCCGACGTCATGGAGGACTTCCTGCTGAAGTTGACGGGACCGAGTCGCGTCTGGCCGGACGACGACTACCTGAAGCGTCAGTTGCGGGAAATGCGCGCCTACCGGGTGCTGCGCCGCGACGTCAACCGCATGCTTCTGGAGGCTGTCGAGGAGGCCGAGCGTTGGAAGAGGGACGTCGAGGAGACCCTCGCGCCGAAGAACCTGTCGGTTGAGCACGTCATGCCCCAGGCGTGGTCAAACAACTGGCCCTTGAGCGGGAATGATTCTGATGCGAGCGCCCGTCGCGAGGACCTCATTCAGACCTTGGGCAACCTGACGTTGGTGAAGGGCAACCACAACTCGTCCATGTCCAACAACGCGTGGAGCGCCGCTGGGGGAAAGGGAAAACGCGAGTACCTGCAGGCGCATACGTCGCTGTTCATGAACCAGACGATTCTGTCTGAGGCCCAGGGCCAGTGGACCGAGCAGAACATCGAGGAGCGGGGTGCCCGGCTCGCCGGAGTCATCACGTCAGCCTGGCCCCGGCCAGCGGGAGGGCCTCGCACCGAGGATGTCCTGCGCTCGACCCAAGCCGCTCCGAGACCAGAAGCGACATCACAGCCCACCTACGAGCTCACCGGACCGGGGTGGATGGAGCAGGGGCTGTCGCGCCGCATGGTCGTGCCGAAACTGGTCGAGCACCTGCGTGCGGATGGAGTCTCCATGCCAGACATCGCGAGCAGGCTGCCCGACACACGGGTGAAGAGTGTGGAGGGGTTGCTGAACGGCGATGAACTCTGGGACGCGCTCCTCACGATCGCTGATGTACAACGTGACCAGCGCAGGGTCTGGGCAGTCGAGGAGGCCATTCATGAAGGGGGTCGCACCTGGGTGCTCGCGAAGTTCTGGGGAAATGCGGTGGACGAGGCACTTGATTCAGTGACGGGCGTCCGCCCCGGTTACTCAAGCAGCACCCATCCTCGTCCCAGGGCACGCTGGAGCGTCGCGGACGTGGTGGATGCTCTGGTGGACACCCCTGATGTTCTGAGAGCACTCGAGGAGTTGGTATCCACTGCCGAAAGCGTGGGGGGCCGTGCTGGGGGCACGGCGGCGAGAACACCGTCGTTGGTGGTGGGAGTCCCCGCTGCAAAGGGGATGGCCTGGCCGTACAGCGTGTACACCGACAACCTGGACCGCGTCCTGTACCTCTACTTGGGCAGTGTGAACACAGCAGATGGCGTGAACGAGGAGTTCCTCGCCCGCCTCGAGAAGGTGCTGCCCGAGCTGGACGGCGCCGCCGTGCGCGTCAGCGGGATGGCGAAACGTCCATCGATCGGTGCCGAGACACTGGCGCGGCCGGGGGTCGCCAAAGCACTGGGGGAAGCACTCGCGGTGCTGGCCGTTGATGCAACCACCGAACAACGCTGGTGGGGCATCCACAACAACGCACTCACTGCCCAAGAGCTCCTTGCGGATGGCTTCGTGAGCATCGGATGGGACGCTGTCCCGGACCTCCGTGAGGTCGGCTACCACGCTGAGGTCATCGACCGAGCCCTGCGTGCGAGCTATCCCGACGAGGCACCCGGCGCCTATCCCAATTGGGTGGCCATACTGCGCAAGTTCGCCTTCGAACTCAGACCGGGCGACATGGTTGTCGCCCCCGACAAAGGAACCCGAACCGTCAATATCGGACGCGTCTCCGGTGCTTACTGGTATGAACCCAGCGCCCCTGTTCACCGACATCGCTTGCCCGTCGAGTGGCTGGTGGCGGGGGTCGGTCGAGACCACTTCAGCCAAGCGGCCCTGAACGAGATTGGTTCCGCGCTCACCTTGTTCCGGGTGCAATCCAACGTCGAGGAGTTTGAACAAGCACTGGGCGGCGTCTAGTAGATCCGGACAGATGGTGCGGGGCCCGGCGGTCCGGGAGCCCATGTTGGGTGCAGGAGCCCGCGTCTGCCCGTGGACGCTACCTGGCTGAAGGCAGCCCGCAAAGTTGTTGCGAATATTGCGTTTAGCGACCATCATGGACTCATGTCGCTCGCCACTCTCACCGTCAACCCGAGCACGCCCTCGGCCGAGATCATTGACTTCAACCGCGAGTTGGCGCGGCGCGACCACGAGGGACCGAGAGCAGGGGCCCAGCTGGTCTCCGCGGATCGGGCATCGGTGATTGACTTGCCCGAGGAGCTCTTCGACGTGCTCCGCTTCGCGGCTGAGAATCTGGCTGCGGGCCGGGCCGTCTCCATCGCCCCGGTGAGCAAGATGATGACGACTCAGGAGGCGGCCGACTACCTCGGCATGTCGCGCCCCAGCTTGATCAAGATCGTCGATGCCGGCTCGATCCCCCACACGACGGTGGGCCGCCATCGCAAGATCCGGCTCGGGGACCTCATCGACTACCAGCGCAGGGCGGCGGAGGAGCGCCAGCGAGCGCTGGACGAGATGGCACAGGTAGCGCGGGCCGAGGGACTCCACGAGAAGACCGCTCAGTCGGCGGAGGGGATTCGCTGAGGCAGCTCCCGCAAGGCGGCAGCGAAGCGTGGTGTGCCACACAGTTCCAGCAGGTCGGCCAGTGCGACGGTGTCTTGGGGCGGCCTCTGATTGCGTTTGAGCATGACCGCGACGGCCTGCTGTACTTCGTCCGGATGCAGATCGAGCTGATCGAGCAGAAAGGCGTCGGGGTGTACCACTTCGACGTCATAGGGCTGCACCGATGTTGATGGGAAATCCTTGATGTTGAAGGTCACCAAGGTTTGCGCCGGGCTCACCACACACGCAGCCAGAACGTGTCTGTCGCCAGGATGGTTGGTCATGGTGGGCACCAAGGACTCATAACCGGTGACGGACGCGGTCGGGAACGCACGGTCCATGGCTCGCACCCGCCGGGCCATGCCTTCCTGGCTCGCGTGACCACGCTCGACAACTGCCCGCTCCACGGCGACAAGTACCTGCGGGGACCAGTAGGGCGTGAAGGCACCCCGCTCCGCGATGCTCAGCAGCGTGTCGCACAGGGCCGCGCCAAACAGGGTGCACGTGTCGAGGAACGCGGGAAAGGCCATGATCAGGCGGTTTCCTCCAGGGCCAGGGCCTCCATCTGCTCGACCACCAGCTTGATGGCCTCGGGCTGCTTGCTGGGCGGGTACTTGTACCAGCGCAAGAGGCGCTTGACCGAGGCCCGGAGCTTGGCCTGGACGTCCTCGCGGCGCGTCCAGTCAGTCCGGGAGTCGTTGCGCAGGATCTTGAGCAACTCCCGTGCCATCTCCGCGAGCACCTCGTTGTCCATGTCAGCCAGCGCACTCGGGTCTTCGGCGAGGGCGTCGTAGAAGGCGATCTCCGCATGGTTGAGCGGCGGGTGGAACTGTTCCCCGCGCTTGTTCTCGGCGCTGATCGTCCGGGCCAACTCGGCAAGCTCCTGGATGACCTCGGCCGAGGTCAGCTGCTGGTTCGTGTAGCGCAGCATCAGCTCGTTGATCCGCTCGCTGAAGGCCCTGTTTCGCACCAGGTTGCTCCGCGTGGCCGCTGCGGCCTCCTCGATCAGCATGTCCCGCAGCGCCTCGATCGCCAAGTGCGGTCGATCGGCCTCCATGAACTGCCGGACGATTGCCGGCGTCAGGTTCTGCAGGCTGGGCTTGGGGATGCCCGCGGCGTCGTAGATGTCGGTGATCCCGCTGGTGCCGGTTGCGTCTGCGACGACCCCGCGCAGCAGGCGCAGCACCTCGTCCGGTACCGGTAGCCCGTTGGCCTCGCGCTCCTTCGCGTCGTACTTCGCCATCCACACCCGCACCTCCTCGTGGAAGGTGATGTCGATTCGCACGTCGTCCAGCGTCTGGGACCCGGCCGCCAGCGCCCACATCCGCGACAGCCGGGCCGAGAGCTTCCGATACCGGTCGGCGAGGGTCTCCTCACCCTCCGGGACGGTGTTGCCGGGGGTCCTCGGGGAGCGCAGGTATTCGGTGGCACCGGCCACCGCCTCACGTCGCGCCTTTTTCGACCCGGACCGCAGCACGCCACGCCAGTCGAAGCCGGCCAGCAACTGGTCCAGAGCCGACAGCACCTCGCGGGTCACCGCCGCGGCCTCGTCGACGTCCCGTCCGACCGGACGCGTGGCCTGGTCGGTGTGCGTGTACTCCTCCAGCGCGGCGCGCAGGTTGTCGGCCAGCGGCGCATACGCGACCAGCAGGCCGTCCTCCTTGCCGCGGAAGGTCCGGTTGACCCGCGCCAGGGTCTGCATCAGCAACGCACCCTTGAGCGGCCGGTCCAGGTACAAGGTGTGCAGCGGTGGGGCATCGAAACCGGTGAGCATCATGTCCTTGACGATCACCAGTTCGAGCTCGTCGTCCACCTCGGTGAGCCGTCGCTTGATGACGTCGTTCTCGGAACTGCGCCGCACGTGGTCCCGGATCGGCGGGAGGTCGGTCGCGTTGCCGGAGTAGACGACTTTGATGACGCCCTTGTCGAGATCATTGCTGTGCCACTGCGGCCGGAGCTTCACGATCTCGGCGTACAGGTTCGCGCAGATCTGGCGGGTGGCCCCGACGATCATCGCCTTCCCGTGCGGAACGGGCCCCTCATCCCCATCCCGCAGAGCCGGTTCCATCGCGCCGCGACGCTTCTCCCAGTGCTCCACGATGTCAGCGGCCAGCGTCCGCAGCCGCTCAGGTGCACCGTAGATGGCGTTGATCACCAGCACCGACTTCTCGATACGGCTCCGCTCGGCCTCGTCCAGACCATGGACGGTCTCATCCGCGACGCGATCGAGGTCTTCGGCGGTCAGGGCCCCGGACAGCTTCACCTTCACCAGCCGCTGCTCGAGGTAGACCGGCACCGTGGCACCGTCCTCGACGGCGCGGCTGAGGTCGTACACGTCGATGTACTCGCCGAATACCTCGCGGGTGTTGTGGTCGGTCTTGCTGATCGGCGTCCCGGTGAACGCGATCAGGGTGGCATTCGGCAGTGCGTCCTTGAGGTGGCGGGCGTAGCCGTCCAGATCGTCGTAGTGGGAGCGGTGTGCCTCGTCCACGATGACGACGACATTGCGCCGATCTGTCAGCAGCGGATGGTCCAGGCCGGCGTCCCGCTCGCTGGGCGAGCGTCCGAACTTCTGCAGGGTCGTGAAGTAGATACCCCCGGACGCCGAGTTGCTGAGCCGTTCGCGCAGCTCGGAGCGCTTCTTGATCTGCACCGGCTTCTCCGGCAGCAGCGTCGAGCGGAGGAAACCGCCGAACAGCTGCCCGTCCAGTTCGTTGCGGTCGGTGATGACGACGATCGTCGGGTTGCCCATCTCGGGATGGCTCATCACGAGGTTGGCGTAGAGCTCCATCTCCATCGACTTGCCCGAGCCCTGGGTGTGCCAGACGACGCCGGCCTTGCCCGTTGATCCCACCGCCTGCAGCGTCGACCTGACGGCCTTCTTGACCGCGAAGTACTGGTGCGGTTTGGCGATCCGTTTCGTGATGGCGCCGTCGGACTCGTCGAAGGCGGTGAAGTGCACGACCATGTCGATGAAGCGGGTGGGCTCGAACAGCCCGTAGGTGAGGGTCTCCAGCTCGGGGGCGTTGGGGCCGGTGTCGATCACCTCACCCCAGTCGCCGACAGTCCACGGCGAGTAGTGGTTCAGCGGTGTGAACGGCGTCCCGTACTGGGCCGTCAACCCGTCGCTGATGACGGTGGCCACGACGGTGCGGAAGGTGGTGCCGAACTCGTGCAGGTAGGTTCCGATCTGGGCGTGGGCCTTGGCAATGGTTGCGTGCGCGGAGCCGGCCTGCTTGAGTTCGATGACAGCGAGCGGGAGCCCGTTGACATACAGGACGATGTCGAAGCGGCGGCTGTGCTTGGCCTGAACGATCCGCACCTGCCGGACGGCCTGGTAGGTGTTCTCGCCGGCGTCGGAGCTGAGGAGCCGGAGCGTGGGCGTCTGCTCCCGGCCGGTGGAGTCGACGTATGAAAGGCCGTTGAAACCCCTGGCCAGCATGCCGTGGAAGCGCTTGTTCTCGGCCAACGAGTCCTGGCTCTTGGGCTGCAGCATCTCCGCGAGGGCTTGGGCGAGGAAGGTGTCCGGCACGGACGGGTTGAGCCGGCGCAGCGACTGCAGAAAGGTGTCCCGCAGCGCCAGGTCGCCCAGTGACGAGCGTTCCGGTTCGACGGCGGACGCGGTGAGCGGTTCCCAGCCCAGCTCGCCGAGCCAGTCGAGCATGTCGTCCTCCCACTCGGACTCAAGGATCATTCGCTCGCTCCGTTCGGCATGGCGGCCAACGCTGCTATGGCGCGGCGCAAGGAGGGACTGTTCTGGGCGGCCGTCTCGATGTCCCAGTGACGTGTGGCGAACCCATTCAGGTGGTCCGTGAACAGTGGCCCGGGGTGGGCCTCGTCGAAGGCGACCTCCTCGCGAATGTCGCGGTTCCGGCTTTTCAGGCACAACGCGAGCAAGCTTCGTTTGGCATGCGGTTCTGCCTCGGGGTCGGCGGGCACGGTGCCTACCGAGACCTTGAAATAGTCGGCAAACCCCTTTCTGTCTGCCATGAGCCAAGCCTCGGTCATGGTGTGCGCAATGCGGAGCGAAAAGCGGGGGTTCTCGGGGATGCCCGCCAGCAGGCGGGTCCGCAGTTCCACAGGGCAGGCATTGTCAGAATCGCGGAAGACCACCCACGGCGTCGTGCGCGCAGCCCTGGAATAGTTGGTGATCCTACGGTCCAGGTTCCCCGTTCCGCGCACCACATACACGCGGACCACCGCATGGCCAGCAGCTTCCACCACGCGTCGCGCGGCCCCTTCGTCGGAGCCGCCCTCCACGACCAGGTCCATTGCCCCTACCGCCTGGCGGCCGACACAAGCCCCGAGAGATCCTCGGGGCTGATCAGCTCGGAGATGATGTCTGAGAAGGGGATCTCAGCCGCCAACTCATCCGCGACTTCGGCGACCGACCACAGTGGGGCGGCGGTTGTTCCGTCATCCGTCACCTGCAGCACAAGCACCTCGTCGGCACGCACTCCCTCGTCGTCGAGCAATTCGGGGGCATGAGTGGTCAGAATCACCTGCATGGATGAGCGGCGTTGTGCTGCCGCCAGTAGCGAGGCGAGTCGTCTCACAACCGCTGTGTTCAGGGATAGCTCGGGCTCCTCCAGCAGCAGCACGCCGCCATTGGACGGCGCGCTGACGATCGTCCACAACAGGCCGATGAGCCGCAGCGTGCCATCTGAGAAGTCGGCTTCGTTCTGTTCGGACGGGTTGCTGCGCCAGTTTCGGTAGCCCGCAATGAGGTGGGGTTGTCCCGCCTTGTCGACCTCCAAGCGCAAACTCTCAAAGCCTGGGACGGCTGCCACGAGGCCGCGCTGGATGCGTTTGAACCAGGCGTTGCGCGTCTTGGCGGGGGTGGCATTCATTTCGGCGATCATCGAGCTACCGAATGCCCGCGCACCCAGCACGCCGCTGGACTGGGGGTGCCGGATCACCTGCGGTACCAGGTGGAAGTAGTTCGTCTTGGCGAAGTAGTCGGCGATGGGGCGGAACTTCTGGTTGGCGGAGATTTGTTCCAAGTGTGTCTGGGTTCGCCGTTCCGGGTCTTGGGCGTCCTGGGCATCCGGCCGATTGAGCAGCACCGAACCATTGCGGCGCACTACCTCCTTCACCACGATGGGGCGGTTCAATCCACCGGATTCGCCCTTGACGGCAAGTTCGTACTCCCAGATTTCCCCGTCGTCAGCGAGAGTTACCTCGACATTGAGTTCGCCGCGGTGGTTGTTGCGCGCGAAGAGGGAACGAGTCTTGGACAACCCCTGACGGCTTTCAAGCGCTGCGGCCAAGCCGCCGCCGGAACGGGAGATGTCTGACAGGAACCGGAACAGGTCCAGTAGGTTCGACTTTCCGGAGGCGTTTGGTCCAACAACCACCAGCCGGTCGCCGACAGCGAAGTCGAGCACCTTGAAGTTGCGCCAGTTGTGGGCCCTCACATGGGTGATTCGCATGCTCAATCCTTGCAGGTCATGGGAGACGACGAGGTACGGGATACTCCGGAGTTGCTGCAGCGCTCCCGGGCGGCGGCCAGGTCGATGACGTCGGCGGTGGCGGCATCGGGCTGCGGCTCGGGGTCGAGCTGGGCCCAGTGTCGGACGAGTTCGGGCGGCAGCCCGGTGTAGGCCGCCAGGGACAGGCTGTCGGTTGCGGTGGCGCGCTGCAAGGCCTGCTTCAGCAGGAGTGGCCGTTCGTCACTCACCGGTAAGGGCTCGATGGCCGGGTCGCGCCAGCCCAAGGAGGACAGCTGGATCTGCAGGCTGCGCGCGCGCTCGCTGGTGATGATTCGTAGGTCGCGGGCTCGCATGATGATGGCGCCGACGCTGACGCCGTAGTCGGCCTTCATCGGCAGGTAGCCGCGCAGGGTGGTGTGCTCGTGGATGCGCTGCCGCATCGCGGCCTCGGGGAGCAGCAGTGCGCCGGCGAAGCGGTGGGCGCGGAGTTCCCGGTGGTCCCGGGTGCTGCTGAGCGGACTGGGCAGGTCGAGGTCCCAGATGCAGTGGGCGGCCTCGTGGGCGATGGTGAAGCGGGCCACGGCTCCAGGGGTGTGGCCGATGACTGCTACGAGCGCACGACGGTTGTAAGCAGTGGGCAGGCTGACGCCGGTGAAGTCAGCCTCGTGGTCGTTGTTGGGATCGAGCCCATTGATGACGGCGATGCCTTGGCGCTCCAGCACCCGGGTGACATTGGACACGGGTACGTCGGGTTCGATGCGGGCGGCGCGGCGCACCTCGATCGCGACCTGCTCCACGTCCTCGAGCAGGTCGGCGTCGTCGGTGAAGTCGAAGGGCCTGTAGTCGGTTTCGGCGGATGCTCGAGTGAACAAGCGTCCCGCCTCCCGGGCGAGCCGGACGATCCGCTTCTGCTCGGTCGCCGAGGCGCGCGTCTTCTTCCGGAAGGTGGGCACGACGTGCTCCACCACGGGATCGGTCTGGACGAAGAAATCCAGCGGTAATGCGTTCCTCTCCGCCAGGGCGGAGGCGAGCTCGAGCGGGAACCGTTGGTTTCCGCTCTCAACCTTCGAGAGCATGGCAGGGGTGGCGCCGACGCCCTCCGCGAGCCGAGTGCGGGAGACGCCCGTGAGCTCGCTGAGTGCTTTGATGCGTCCCCCGACCAGCTGGTCCTGGGAGATCACGGCTCCCTGCTGAGGTGGGGCGATCAGGGTCATTGAATGCATGGTCCTACCACCTCACATCACGTCACTCACGGCCTTCTCGGCGTCCTTGACCCGGATGGTGCCGTCCATCAGCGCTGGCAGCAGGGTGTCGCGAAGCGACGAGAGGGAGTCGGACTCACGTTGGGTCGCGGCCCTAGTTTCAAACAGAGGCGGAACGACTGCGTTGAATTCGCCGGTGTCAAGAGGCACCGGGGTGTGGACGGCGAGCGCCCGGTCACGGTTGAGTCCTGGGACCGCTGAATCTGAGTTCATGCTAGGAAAACCGGCCTTTGCCAGCGCGAATAGCCAAAAGGCGTCGGGCAGCGGAGTTAGGTTCTCCACCGAGTAGGCCGTGTCGATCGGGAAGTGGGGACCGTCGACCCAGTGAACTGACCCCATGCTGCCCTTGCGACCCACGACGATGCCGGAATGGTCGACAAGGGCTCGATCATGCCAACCCGTGACGCCACCACTTCCCAGCACTTTAACGTCTCCCGGCACCCTGTCCTCGGACTTGAGAGCCTTGCCGTAGGAGAACTTCAAGAAGTTGCCGAAGGGGGCAGTCTCTTCGGCGTTGCCGACTGCGCGTCGGTAAAGACTCTCGCTCAGCTCCTCGATGGTGGAGTCGAGGGCGCGGTTGGCGGCGATCTTGTCGTCCAGGGCCCCCAGCACCTCCGCGATCGCCTGCTGCTCGGGGAGGGGTGGTAGGGGGATTTGGAGAGACTTCTGATCCGTCAGGCTCGCGTAGGGTGCCATGTCGGTTTGGTGGGCGGCGCGATCGAGCTGCTCTTGGAAGTTTCTAGAGCGAACGACGTAGAAGAGGAAGTCTTGGGACAACTGGTGGGGGTCGAGGCTGCGCCAGAATGTCGTCTGAGGTGAGCACACGTATGACGGACAATCGAAAGGTGCAATTGCGACGGTTCCCACCGTGCCTTTGTGGGTGAGAATTACATCCCGAGGTTCCCCGATGCCCTTTCGGATTCTCCCAAGGGCAGAGTCTGTTATCTTGGCTGCTCCATTGAAGTCAATGACCCCGCCGCGGAGGTCAGCGGCACGAATGTATGCCGCTCCCTGGTCTGTGAACTCGTGAGGTCGTGGGCGGTACTCGCCATGGTTTCCGTCCTCGACGAGTAGTTTCCCTGAGGCTTGGAGTTCGCCCGCGCTGACCTTGGGCCATTCCCGCATCACAGCCGCCCGAGTTGTTCGCGCACGACGGCCTGCCGGCGGTCGGACTCGGCGAACTGCTGCTCCAGCAACTCCGTGAGGCGGGCGATCTTCTCGTCCAGTGGTTCGTCGTCCGCTTCCGCTTCGGCCATGCCGACGTAGCGTCCGGGTGTGAGGGCGTAGCCCGCATCTTTGATCTCGGCGAGTGTGACCGAGCGGCTGAAGCCGGGGATGTCCTGGTAGGCCTCGACAGGCTCGGCCACCATGCCCGGCTCGGGCGCCGTGGATGCGTCGCCCACCTCCGTAACGGCGTCCTTGGTGCCCAGTTCGAGGATCTCCAGGCCGCGCCACAGGTGGTAGGTGTCGGCGATCTTCTTGATGTCGGCGTCGCTGAAGGCGCGCTCGGCGCGGGTCACCATGTGGCCGAGGCTGCGGCCGTCAATGAACAACACCTCGCCGCGGCGATCGACCGAGCCGCCCTTGCCCGCCGACTTGTCCTTCGCGAAGAACCAGATGCAGACCGGGATCCCGGTCGAACGGAACAGCTTCTCCGGAAGGGCCACCATGCACGCGACCAGGTCGTCCTCGACCATCCGAGCGCGAATGTCGCCCTCGCCACCGGAGTTCGACGTCATCGAGCCATTGGCCATCACCACGCCGGCCGAGCCGGACGGCTTGAGCTTGGAGACGATGTGCTGCAGCCACGCATAGTTCGCGTTCTTCTCCGGCGGCACGCCATAGGTCCAGCGGACATCGTTCTCGAGGCGGTGCCAGTCCTTGATGTTGAACGGCGGGTTCGCCATCACGAAGTCCATCTGGATGCCGGGGTGGTGGTCCAGCGCGAAGGTGTCACCCCAGCGCGCGCCGAGGTTGCCGTTCAACCCGTGAATGGCGAGGTTCATCTTCGCCATCCGCCAGGTCGACTCGACATTCTCCTGGCCGTAGACCGACAACTTCGACGGGTCCTCGTCGTGCGCGGCGAGGAACTTCTCCGCCTGCACGAACATGCCACCCGAACCGCAGCAGGGGTCGTACACCCGTCCTTCACGGGGCTGCAGCACCTCGACGATCGTGCGGACCAAGCTCGCGGGCGTGTAGAACTCGCCGCCCCGGCGCCCCTCCGACAGGGCGAACTTCGCCAGGAAGTACTCGTAGACCTCGCCCAACAGGTCTCGCGCCCTCCCGGCCCCCTGGCCGGAGAACTGCAGCGAGTTCAGCAGGTCCAGCAGCTCGGCCAACCGGCGCTGGTCGACGCTGGACTGGTTGAACACCCGCGGCAGGGTGCCCGCCAGCGAGGGGTTGTCGTGCATCAGCAGGTCCATCGCCTCGTTGAGGCGCTGGCCGATGGTCGTCCCGTCGTTGACCTTCGCCATCTGCACCAGCTGGGTCCAGCGGGCGTCCTCGTGCACCCAGAAGACGTTCGCGCCGGTGTACTCGTCCCGGTCTTCCAGGGTGTCCGCCACGGCCTCCGTGTCGTAGCCCTGCTCGGTCAGCTCGGCGGCCAGCTGACCCGCGCGCTCGGTGAAGGCGTCCGAGACGTACTTCAGGAAGACCAGGCCCAGCACCACGTCCTTGTACTGGGAGGCATCCATCGAGCCGCGCAGCTTGTCCGCGGCCTTCCACAGGGTGTCCTTGAGTTCCTTCGTGGTGCTGGGGACCAGCGCCTCCTGGTTCTTGCGGGGGCGTGCCATCAGTGGCCTTTCTGCTCGGGGGCGGCCGGGGAGACCTGGGCAAGGGACATCGTGCCACCCAACACCGACCGCGCCATCACCCGACGCAGATCATCGACCAGTGACAATCTGTCGCGCAGCTGTTTCTCATAGTCGTCCAACGTTTTCAGCGCATCCTCACCCGCCCGACGGCGACGGGCGAGAGGCATCCGCCAGGTGCGCCACGCGCCGCTGGACGGGCCGAGCTCGTTGATCGTCGCCGCCACCGCGCGGGGGGAGAGATCGGCGTCGGGGTGGATGCGAAGGATCCGGGCCGGGGACGCGATATAGGCGCCGCCAGTCGCGTCCACCACGGCGGCGGGCGTTCCAGTGGGGTTGAACACCACGTCGTCGGGACGGGTTCGGTGCCGGGTCAGGCGGGGCGCCGAGCCCTGGGGGAGCGTCAGCAGCCGGGGCGTCCTGGCGGCCACCGCATCGGCTGTCCAGACCCTCGTGGGGCCGGCGGGGAGGTCGTCCCAGTCGGTCTGCCGGGACCCCGAACGGACGATGACATGGGGCGAGTCGGCCAGTTCTCCCAACCGGCGAAAGAGTGGTTCGCCGCCATCGGTGGCGCGGGGTGCGAGCCCGTGGAGAGGGTTGGTGAGGGGTTGATCGAGCTTGGCGAGCAGTTCCCGCGCGGCGTTCAGGTCGGATGTGGCCGACGGCGTCAGCTCAGCCCGTCCCGAACCAGCGCCGGCGACCAGGGATCCTGCTTGACTGGCCAGCGTTGAACGGCTCACCCGGTGCAGCAGGCGGAAGGCGCGTCGTTGGTCCAGACGGGAGGCGGCCAGCAGGTCGTCCAACAGTTGCTGTCTGGTCGTGGCAGTGAAGGGAATGCCGGACAGGTCGGCGACCCGGACCACTTCTGCGGCTTGGCTGCTCGTCCTGCTCCCGGGGCGGGTGGAGCCTGCTCGCGCCCCTGTCTTCGCGACAGCCTGTTGCTTGGGGTCGGGTGCGCCGAGCACCCACAGCCCGGGGTACTCGTGAGCGCCCTGTTCCAAGAGGCCCTGAGGCAGGCGGACGATCGCGCGGACGATGCCCTCCATCGCCAGCAGACGTGCTCGCCCGTCGTCCCCCTCGGCGGCGGGGCCCACCAGGGCGGCCTCCGGACCGATGGCCAAAGCAGTCGCTCCGGGCGCCATCGCGGACTGGACGTCGAACAACTGGTCGACGGCTGCCCCCGGGTCATCCGGCAGGCGGACGACGGCGACCCCGCCGGGCGGCAGGTCCCATTCGTCCGCCTCGGGGCATTGCGGGTGGATGCCGCGCACCTCGTATCGCTGCCGAGCTCGGCGAGTAGCCTCCCCGGTCGCAGGCAACTGGACGTCCAACTCGGGAAGGTCCTCGTCGCGCAGGAGCTCCAGCAGGACGTCCGTGGCGGTACCGGCAACGTCGACCAGCTGGCCCTCGGGGACCACCGAGGCGCGGACCAGGTCGGCCAGCAGCGTGACCAGGGCTGGGGCCAGCGCGGGTGCGCGGGACTGGCGACGGTCAAGCTCCGCTAGGAGGCGGTCGTGCGCGTCGGCTGGGGTCCAGGCGGCTTCGACCAGGTCGTCCGCGATGGCCGGTAGCCGGTCGAGGTCAACCCGTGACATCTCCGACCAGAGCCAGTCGTCGTCCCCGTCAGCCTCCTCGACCACGTCCAGCAGGTCGTCCGCGCGCAGAGCGGCGAGTGGTTGGCCGACCAGCGATCGGGCAGTCACCAGCGCCAAGAGCTGCGCAATGTCTTCCGTGGGGGTACCGGGCGAGAGCACCGAGTGCAGGGCCAGGTCGACGCGGGCATGCGGATTGTTGCCGCGGCCAGACCTCTCCAGGTAGGTCAGCACCTGTTCGGTCTCGTATCGGCCGTCGGGAAGTGGTGACGGAAACTCGGCGCTCGGGAGCGGTCGCTTGCGCCACATGGTGACCACCGGCCGCTGGACGTCAGCCAGGCGAGCGACCTGCGCGAGGGAAAGCGTCAGGAGCGTGGCGTGGGGGCTTGGCATGGGGCCTCTTCCTTGGTGGTGCAGCCACCGTATGGAGCGGGCTGACAGATCCGCAGATGCTCAATGATAACGAGGGTTATCAATTTGTTCCGAGAAGTCCGGGGAGGGTTTGGCGATCGTTGGTGCATCGCCGCAGCACCCCGCAAGCGGCACTCCGAACCCAGGAGCAACGATGAGCAAGTTCAGCACTCTGGCCGCTGCCGCGGTCATCAGCTTGGCCCTCGCGGGCTGCGGTGGCGTCCAGGCCACGTCCACCGAGGATGTCGGTGCCGGCTCCAACCAGGGCAGCACGGTCAGCACTCCCTGGGACGAGGTGCCCAGCTCCTACTCCGAGAGCACCTTCGACGAGAGCCAGGCCCCCGAAGACCTCGTGGCGTTATTCGGTGAGGCCTTCGCCTGGGAGGACGGCCTGGCCGTCACCGTCGGGAAGCCCAAGAAGTACGTCCCCAGTGAGTACGCCGCCGGCACGGACGGCTTCGACACCTACGTCGCCTTCGAGGTGCGGATCGTGAACAAGACCGGTGCGGCGTGGGATCCGACGCTGTTCACCGCCAGCGTCCAGTCGAACAACGAGGAGGCCAGCCAGGTCTACGACTCCGAGAAGTTGAAGGAGTCGCCCCGCACCAAGGTGCTCAACGGACGCGAGGCGAAGTTCACCATCGCGTTCGGCGTGGCCAATCCGTCCGACCTCGTCATGGAGGTCGCTCCCGACTTCGAGCACGAGTCGGTGCTCTTCCAGAAGTAGTTCACCCAAACCACCTGTTCCAGAAGGAGGAACACCATGAACGTTCAGTGCCCCAAGTGCGGTGCGTCGATCAACCTCGATGACGCCGCCTACGCCCAGATCGCTCTGCAGGTGCGCGACGCTGCCTTCGAAGAGGCACTTGCCGGCAGGCTGGCTGAGGCCGAAGAGCGGCGTACTGCTGAGGTGCAGCTCGCTGTCGAGAAGGCGAAGTCGGAGGTGGAGAAGCAGCACGCCAAGGTGGCTGCCGAACTGGCCGCCATCAAGAAGGAGCTGGCCGAGGAGAAGAAGGTCTCGAAGGCGGAGCAGACCTTGGCAGTCAGGACTGTCCAGGCCGAGAAGTCCGCGGAGATCCAGCGGCTGCGCGCCGAGCTGGATGCCAAGGACACCGCGGCCGAGCTGGCCCGCACCCAGGCCGTCACCGCCGTCGAGAAGGAGCGCGAGGCGGCCTTGGCGGAGTTGAAGCAGGTTCGGGTTGAGAAGGACGCGTCCGAGCGGAACACCAAGGACCGTTACGACCTGCAGATCAAGGAGCTCAACGAGCAGATCAAGCAGGCGCGGGACTTCAAGGCGCGGCTGTCGACCAAGATGGTTGGCGAGACGCTGGAGCAGCACTGCGAGATCGAGTTCACGCGGATCCGGGCCACGGCCTTCCCGCGGGCCTACTTCGAGAAGGACAACGACGCCAGCTCGGGGACGAAGGGTGACTACATCTTCCGTGAGCTGACCGAGGACGGCGTCGAGGCGGTCTCGATCATGTTCGAGATGAAGAACGAGTCGGACACGACTGCGACCAAGCACCGCAACGAGGACTTCCTCGCCAAGCTCGACAAGGATCGTCGCGAGAAGGGCTGCGAGTACGCCGTCCTGGTCTCGATGCTGGAGTCGGACAGCGAGCTGTTCAACAGCGGCATCGTCGACATGTCCCACCGGTTCGAGAAGATGTACGTCATCCGCCCCCAGTTCTTCATCCCGATGATCACGCTGCTGCGCAATGCGTCGCTTGGGGCGGTCGGCTACCGCCGGGAACTGGCCCTGGTGAAGGCGCAGAACATCGACATCACCAAGTTCGAGGAGAACCTGTTCGACTTCCAGGCGGCCTTCGGCAAGTACTACGGGTACGCCTCGGACCACTTCACCAAGGGCATGGACCAGATCGACAGGATCATCGATCAGCTCACCAAGCTGCGCGACTCTCTTCGGCTCGTCGACAAGAACCTCCGTCTGGCCAACGACAAGGCGCAGGGTGTCTCGGTGAAGCGTCTCACCAAGGACAATCCGACCATGCAGGCCAAGTTCGAGGCTCTCGGTGGCAAGGAACTCCCCGAGCTGACGTCCGGGGAGTCTGAGGAAGTCCCCGACTGACGACCTACTCCGGTGCCCCGTCGTCCGAGGACGGCGGGGCACCGGTCTGCTCGGGGTTTGGGGGTTGCGGGGTTCGTCTGGGCACTCGGCGCAAGCCGAGGTCACTGGCCAAACCTTCAAGCTGCGGCTGGGTCAGGAAGCCGGCTCCTTCGACCGACCCGTCGCGGGCGATCCGGACCTCTAGCCTGTCGGGAGTCTGATCGGGCTCGTAACCCGCGTACCGGGTGGTGAGGTGATGGAATCGCTGATTCGTGGATCCGACCAGCGAGCGCCGAACGTCCGGTGAATCTGCCATGTATGGCCCATCGACGAGGAGGTCGACGTGTTGGAGCAGCGCCTGGGCCGATGGATCGTCGACAAGATCCTCCATCACGTGGCCGGTGAAGCAGATGACGCCCAGCCCGCCAGCCTGGGCTGCGCGGCTGAGGGCAGCGCATGCCGCAGCTTGGTCGAATGGTTCACCGCCAAGGATCGTGATGCCCTCGTCCTGTGACGCCAGAGCGCCTCGGATGATCTCCGCGACAGTCATGTCGTGTCCACCCGCCGCGGGGAACAGGTGTGGGTTGATGCAACCATGACATCTGATGCTGCAACCCTGCGTCCAGATGGCTGTCCTGCGGCCCGGCCCCTCTGCAGACACGCCGTGCAACACCCGTCCAACCCGGAGGTCAGAACTCAAGGCGTCGTCCTTGGACAGGTCCCTCGGTTGGCCGGCTCACTCGTGGCAGCGACGGCGCGTTGGCTACCGTCAGACGATCGCGGACGTTCATGTATACGTGGGGTGGCAGGACGCCGCGAGTCACGAGATCCTGCGGATCGCGGTACGGGCCGATGTGGTCTCGTGATGCCACGATCGCTCGTGCATCGGCAGGGGTGAAGCCAATCACCGCCACGAGTTCTTCGGCGCTGCTGCGGTTCACGTCCAAGGGCGCGGTGGACACACTCTGCGATCCTACTGGGGGACGCGGCGCACCTCCCTGCCCGATGAAGGTGGCCGGCCCGGCGGGGGGATGGGAGCTGTATGAGACCGGCGCTGACAAGGCGTCACGCACCTGTGTTTCGATCACGGATGCCGAGGGGATGGCTGGAACAGCGGTTTCTGCCGAGTACCAAGGGCTGGCGTAAGCGCGCCAACGCAGCCACTCCTTGTTGAGGACCATTTGGTGGATCACTGAGCCGATCCAGTACGCGATCATGGCGAAACCCGGTAGAGGGGATTCTGCACTGCTCGGTGTCTTTGCCACGATGAGGATAAGCGCGAACCCGAGCACCGCCCAGATGGCGGATGCAATTATTAAGCGCTTGTTCCGCGACTTGACGCCAACGTATAGAAATCCCGCCCAAGCAAGGAAGCCGATCGTGGCCCATGAACTGAGCGTCCAGAGGCTGTGCTGGAACCGCCAGCTGCGGCTGCTGAGCTTCTCTTCGGGTGTGCGGGGTGCTGTCATGCGAGGTCCTGTCGATAGGTGAGGTTCAGCTGGTCGACCTGCTCTGTCTCGGTGCCGTAGAAGGAAGCCGTAGCTCGTGATTCCACGATCTGACCACCCGTCATGCGCTTGAGGTCATCGATGGCCTCCAAACAGCTGGGGCCAGGTCGATCCTGTGCATCGGCGAGGATGGAGCCGTCGGGGCGGATGGTGACGGTGAGCCGCTTCATACAGTGACCTCTTCGAAGACATAGGTAAGGCAACCATCGGCGTCCTCACTGGAAACCAGTTGGTAGCCCAATTCGGTGGCTCGCTGCTCTAGCAGAAGTGCGGTCCGCGCCTGGGCGACTCGCCCAGCACTGGTATTCAGAGCCGCGACCATCTCGTCGGTGGCGTGCTCATCGCCGTCGACACGACCAAGAATCACGCCCGCCACCAGCTGGAACGTCAGTGGTCCGAACTGGCTGAGGGCCAGTACCTCGTGGTCAGAGTGGTAGACAACTTGGGCGCCCATTTCGTGAAGTGATTCGACGAGCAGCCCGAGGTCCGCGAGCCTGGTGGCCCGACATTTCTCGCATGCGTCGGAATCCAGGGCCTTGACCAGGGCGGAGGCTGCGGCCATCCCGAGTGGTATCAGAAGTGCTTCGATGCTCACGGCAGGTGCTCCTAGAAGTCGATCGACCGGCCGCCGCGCCAAGACGCAACGTCCTCAGGGTCAGCTGGGGCGCTCGAGCTGTACCGATCCCTGGCATCCGCCGAGGTCGCTGCCACCGCGCGCTTGCCTGCCCACTCACGGATCCTGTTGACCTGTTCGGATTGGGTGACGGCCAGCGGAATCGTCGTCTCAATCGCGCGGAGCAGGTCACCGACTTCCAAGGGGCGCCGCTCTGAGAATGCCTCGAAACAGGCGCTGATGACGGCTTGGGCGATCTCCGCCCCGGAGAAGCTCTCACTCTCCTCGGCCAACCTCGACTGCAGCTGCGGCGTCAGCTCCATTCCACCAGCAGCACGAGGGCCTTCCGTCAAGCGGCGCGTGAGGTGCAACCGCCAAATCTCCTCACGCTCATGCTGTGTCGGCAGGTCCACGAAGAAGATCTCATCGAATCGGCCCTTGCGCAGGAATTCTGGGGGGAGCGCGTCGATCTTGTTGGCTGTCGCCATCACGAACACTGGCTTCTTCTTCTCCTGCATCCAGGTCAAGAATGATCCGAACACGCGCTGGCTGGTGCCGGAGTCGCCGGCAGATCCCGATCCGAAACCCTTCTCGATCTCGTCGATCCACAGGATCGACGGCGCGACCGCTTCGGCGAGCTTCAGGGCCTGGCGCATGTTCTGCTCGCTGGATCCAACGAGTCCGGCGAAGACCCGCCCGACATCCAGGCGCAACAGGGGCAGGCCCCACTGGCTAGAGACGGCCGCCGCGGTCAACGACTTGCCGCAGCCCGGCACGCCAGTCACGAGCAGACCCTTTGGCGCAGGCAGCGACCAAAGCTCCGCTTCGGGCAACCAAGCTCCATCGCGCTTGACGAGCCACCGCTTCAAGTTGTCGAGACCACCGACATCTGCCAAGGACGCACGTGGGGGGATGAACTCCAGCAACCCTGATTTGCGGATCGTCTGACGCTTTTCCTCAAGAATCAGCTCGATGTCCCCACTGTCCAGTACTCGGTCAGTAACGATCGCTCGGGCAAACGCGTTATCGGCCTCCCACAGAGTCAACCCTTGGGCCGCCTGAACGAGCCTCTCTCGTTCATCCTGGGAGAGCCGGACGGTAATGGCCTCGCGGTTCGCCGAGATGATCGTGTCAAGCGCCGCCTCTATCTCGGCTGTGTCGGGGTACGGCAGATCCACGACCGTGGTGATCTTCTCTAACTCGGCAGGGAGCTCGAGGGACGGAGCCACGATGATCAACGTGTGCGGCACCGGCCCCGTCTTGAACTGCACGGCAGTATCGAGGATGGTGCGTACCAGCACTGGCTCGGGTGGGCGGCCGGTGGCGCCCAGCTGGTGGTGAAGGTCGTGGAAGACGAAGATCGTCGGCTCGGGCACCCTAGCCGCCTGAGCAAGAGCGTCCTCAGGGGTGAGGCGGCGCCCGCCCGGCTCGTCGGGGAGATGCAGACCCTTGGTGAGCGTGTAGAGACGCACGGCACGTCGCCGGGGGAATTCGTCGCTTGCGGTCAACCTCTTGACAGCATCGATGACCCGCTCGCTCTCTTGTGTTTCTACCAGCAGCACGGAGTGTCGCGCGCGAACCAGTTCCACCAGATTGCTTTCGAAGGGAGACAAGCGGTGGCCGGGGGATGGGGGGATAGGCATCTGGTCCTCAGACGTTCAGTCGATCAACCTCGACTTCGGAATTGACATGCTAGACCGCCCGGAAGTGGCTTGATTGGTGCTGCGCAGTGAGTGCCCAAGGCCGGCTCAGTTACTCTTCAGATCCACCCGCACCGGTTTGGTGGCTTGGCCCTGGCACGCTCGCGAATCGCGCCGTGCTTCGGGCTCACCGCGGATGGGACCTGGGCTAGGAAGACCCCGGCATAGGTCGAAGGTGGTTGGAGGTCACTGGTTCAGGAGGGGTCATGCTCATGGCCCAGACTTCCGGATCCGGCCCATGCCGGTTGGGGAGGTGCCGGACTTCGCGCAGCACACCTGACGCGCTCCTGAGACAGTGGAGCCACGCCCCACGCTGACACCTAGCCCTGCCCTATGGTCATCCCCAACACCCCTTGGAGGTTCTCTCAATGACGAGTGATTCTGCAGTGCTCGATGGCTTGACCGACTTCGACCGACGTCAGTGGGACGAGGTGATGGCGTGGCACGAGAAGCGGACGACCCGACGGCAACTGCCCAAGAGGGTCCAAGGGGCCGTCGGACGTGGCAAAGACGTCGTCGTCCGCACGAAGGACCTCGCAGCCAAGGCACCTGGCGCGAACGCAGTGGCCTCGGCCTTCGCGGCCTCGAGCCAATCCCTCTTGCAACTGGTGGGCAAGGTTGCGGAGGCATCCGTCCGTCGCGAAGCAGTCCTCAAGACCTACACCAAACACGGTTTCGAGCTCTCGGGCCTGGAGGAAGTACGGGGTTTGGATCTGCGAGAGGTCCTTCTGGTCAAGCCTCGGTTGGACCTCGGCTACACGCTTGCTGCAACAGCGGAAGGAGCAGCGGCGGGCGCCGCGCTGACCGGCGGTACCGCGCTGGCTGCCGTAGGGCTAGCTGCTGGCGGGGCGGGGTCCGCTCCCGGCGTCGGCACCATTGTCGGCGTCATGGCGGCTGACACCGCTGCGATGATGGCGGCCTGCCAGCGCGCCATTGCCCATACCGCCGCGTACTACGGGTACGACACTTCGCTGCCGGGAGAGAGTGTCATCGCGGCCGAGGTGATGGGCTTCGCTCTGGCCGGGACAAGCACGGCGAAGAACGGCGTGTACCAGCAGCTCAACAAGGTGATGCAGGACCTTGCACACCGCGCGACGTGGAGAGAGCTGAACGAACGTGCCGCGGTTCAGGTGGTGCAAAAGGTCTACCAAGTGCTTGGCGTACGGCTCACCCAGAAGAAGCTCGCGCAGGCGATCCCCGTGATTGGAGTGGCTGTGGGGGCGGGCATGAACGCCCGCATGCTCAGCGCCGTGGCAGATGCATCCGACCACTTCTATCGAGAGCGCTTCCTGCGCGACAAGTACGGCATTCCGCTGCCGCATGTTGCGCTGGTCGAGGGGTCTGAGGAAGACGTGGTTGATGTCGTTGCCATCGTGGAGGAAGAGCTCGCGAACGAGGCGCAGGAGACAGATCAGGATGCGCACGACGTCCGTGGGGTTGGACTCGATGGCGACCAGCAATGATCTGTCTCGGGCAGGCTTCCGTCATTCGAGCGTGGTCGCCACCCAGCTGAATGTCGTTCATCCCGAGGTGCCGGACGGCGGTCCCTTCTGTCGCCTTGGCGTGGCAACCAGCGCGCCACTGGCCCCAGGCGTCCACGCCTGGGCAGTTGGTGACGAAGTGGTCTACGTCGGCCGCGCGAGCCATCTGCTGCACATGGTGCAGGGCGCGCAGTTCGCACGGGCATACAACGACTTCACCTATGTTCCTCCGTCCAAGGCGGCCAGCATCCACAGCCCGCGGGTGCGAGTCAATCGCCTGCTGAATTCGGCGATCGTCGCCGGTCGCGAGGTCACGTGGTGGTGGCGTGCAACGGAATCGGTGGTCGAAGCGGACGGCCTCAAGTCGGATCTGATCCACACGTGGCATCCCGCGTGGAATCGCAACTTGCCGCGCAAGTGATTGAAGATGGAGCGATCAGGGTCAGGCGCGTAGCGCCTTGCGTCCCACCTCGACCAAGTCGTCCCCGCCGATCCCCGGATACCCGTGCAACACCCGCCGCCACTCGCCCGGGCCCGCGGAGGCACCCCACCTCGCTCCCAGGAGCTGTCCCGCGATGCAGGCGACGGTGTCGGTGTCCTGCCCGATCCGGACGGCAGCGGCCAACGCATCCGCGAGGTGTTGCGACGGATCGTCCTCGGGGACCGGTGTCTGGACGATCGCCGCCCACGCCGCCTGCAGGGCCGTCACCACGAACCCGTTGCCGCGCTCGAAGGCGCGCGGAGGTTGGGATTCCGCCTCGTTGATCCGCGCCTCCCAGTACGCCCGGCGGTCGGCAGCCAGCCGTCCCAGCCCGGCCCGGACGTCCAACTCCGCGTCCAGCACCGCCTTCCGGATCGCGCACCACCACAGCACGCACGCCTCGACGTTCAGCTCGTCCCAGTCCGTCAACCGCGCCACCGCCGCTGCCGCGTCGGCCAGCGCGTCCTCGTCGTGCAGGTAGGGAGCGCGACCACCCCGGTCCGCATCAGGGACCCGTTCCCGGCCGTGCGCCCGGACTGTTCGTGCAATGCCCGCGACCGTTCCAACAAGACGTCGCAAGGAGTGTCCGCCCCCAGCCCTGACAACAACCTGCTGGTCTGCACCCCGATGTCGGCCGGCCCGCTGCGCGCCCAGGTGATGAAGTTCCGCGCCACGGCCGTGAGTCCCTCGGACGTCCGCAGGTCCAGCCCCCGGGATGCCGGCTCCAGGATCGCCCACGCCATCGTGGTGTCGTCGGTCCACTCCCCGGGCTCGAAGTTCCCCAGTCCGCCGCCGATCATCGCGGGCTCCGGTGCCCCGGACCAGCCAGGCTTGAACTCATAACCCGCGCCCAGCGCATCACCCGCGGCGGACGCGAGCACCACGCCCAGCGCCCGGTCCAGTTGATCGTCGGTCAGCTGATTGCCCGTCATGGTCGTCATGGTGGGCGAACTCGCCTGTAGCGTTCAGCAGGTGACCCACTCTCGCGAGCGCCTCTTGGCGTTGCTGACTGTTTCGTTGCTTGCCGTCGTGCTCCTGGGCTGTCAGGGCAAGACGTCCGATGCGGATCAGACATCAGCTACGAAGGCTGATGAGAGCTCGCAGACCACCTCGTCACCTTCAGCGTCCGCGTCCACCGCCAGCGCAACCCCATCGGTCGGCACGACCGCAGCGGCGAACGTCTCCACGGCCGCCGGCGCAACGCCAAGCGTGCCCAGTACAGCGCGTCCGGCTGTAACGCACGAGTCAGCAGCGAACCACTCGCAGACACTCTCGCTGGCACAGGGGAAGACCGCGCATCTCACCTATTTTGACGTCACCTTCCTGCGCTTTGCGGCTGGCCAGGACGGCATCAGTCATGGCTGGAAAGTGCGCGTGTGCTACACCTCGGCGCACCCCGGCCAGAACAGCGACGGGACCACCCGCGTCAGTAGCAACCCGTGGTCGGTGCTCGTTCGTGATGGGGAGGGTGGGCAAGAGGGGATGTGGGTGCGGATCGACGATTTTCCCGCCGACAAGGGCTGGGCGCCCCCCTATCCCTCACGGCGGATCTCTGTCGGCCAGTGCGCGGAGGGTTGGCTCGCCATTCGGGACGAGAACCCTGACCTTCAGTGGCTGGCCGTCCGGTACGCCCCTGCGGACTTTGGCGACCAGGTGACCTGGGGCGTGGACTGAGCAGGATGGCGCGCAGGGTGCGGATTGCCCACTTTCAGTCTTTGCTGCGGCGTACGCCCGTCTGGTGTTCTCGCACACGTTCCGCAAACTGTGGGCAACCGTTGAGCTTCAGAGCTTGGACGAGGTTCGCCTCGCCATGCTTCCGCACCCAGTAATCCTGTTGCAGTTCAATGACCTGTCTCGTAACTCGAGGTTGCTCTGGTCGACCAGCAGGAAGAACTCGTCCGCCGTGTAGACCACGTAAGGGAGGTCGTCCTCCTTGTCACGGAATCCGGAGTCATGGGTGAGGACGATGTCCGCTGAGCAGGCAATGGCGGCAGCATGCACGTGCGCATCATGGGGGTCGTTGAGCGGGATGTCCGCCTGTGGGCTGTAGTCCTCGACGCGACCCACCTCGAAGGTGGTTCGGATCTGGTCGATGATCGTGGTGATGTGGCGCCCTTCCCAGAGGGCGTGATCTCGGCGGAGGTGATAGGCCGTCTCGGTGAGGATGTCGTCGGTCCAATAGACCGTGAACATGTCCGAGCCACCTTGGCTGTAGAGCAGGGCCAGCCAGTCACGCAGTGTCTTGGGATAAAGAACGTTGGCGTCCACCAGCACGTGCTGCCGCCCTCCAGATCCCATGGAGAATCTAAAGGACGGCAGCGGTTTGTGCGCGGATGACCAGCTCTAGTCTTCGCCCATCTCCAGCAGCTTGAGAGCCGCTTCGCGCTCCCGCTCCTGGCGGGCTCGTCGGGCGTCCAGCACGTCCTTGGCCAACAGGCGATGGTGTGACCCCACCTTGTGAGCTGGGATCTTGCCGGACTGGATCATCTTCATCAGGGCTTGTCGGGAAATGCCCAGTTGCTGGGCTGCGACCGAAGTCGTGAGCTCATCGGGCAAAGATCCGATCACGATGCTGCCGCCACGGGCCACGGTCTCAAGCACCTGACGCAGGAGGTTCACCATCTCGGCGGGCATGGGCTGAGTACCGGATGTGTTGAGCACCTGCAGTTCGACGGCGTCGTCGCTGATCTCGTCGAGGACACGCTGGACAGTGTCGGTCTGGGAAGCGTTGAGGATGAGGCGTTCAGGGGTGGCTGTGGTGGTCATGGTTCACTACCTCCTTGCATCAACCTAGAGTAGTTGCAGATGTAAGTGCAACCAAATAACTTGTTCCGCTGGGGCTTCCCCTTCCAGCAAGCCCACCGAGGCCGCTAGTGGTGCGCCATCGATGCTGGCGAAGGCCGGCGTCAAGGGTCGTGCATCTCATCGAGCAGCGTGGCTGGGATGCGGTGAAGTTCACCGGCGTCGACGACACCGCTTTGCATGGAGGTCGTCGCCGACGTGCGGTGGCCGCTGGATCCCAAGGCCGTCGCGGAGTTGGTGATCGATGCCAGCCTTCACTTGCCGTTCAGCTGGTTCCAAAGCTTGGCGTTGTGCTCGTTCATTGCTTCGACTGGACGCTCGTCCGGTTGAACATCGGCATGGCCGCCAGAGCCCCCTCCTCCGTGCCCCGGTTCACGACGCCGTCGGAGCAGGACGTCCACGACCACCTCGTTCGCCAACTCGACGACGAAGCGATGGTGCTCGCCAACCTGCGGATCTCCGACCAGACCAAGGACCACGAGGTCGACCTGCTGGCGCTGATCCCCCGCTCCGGCATCGTCACCATCGAGGTGAAGGGCGGCCACGTCTGGCACGACGGCACCGACTGGCGTCTCGACCAGGGCAGCGGTGACAAGCCGATCCACCCCGTCGACCAGGCCCGCGACGCCACCTACGCGCTGCGCAACTACGTCGAGTCCGACCCGCGTTGGGGCTCCCGCAAGCGCATCCGGTGGAGCCATCACGTCGTCCTGCCACGCACACCGCTCGACCCCGATTTCAAGACCCCCGACTGCCCGCGCTGGCAGGTGAGCGGGTCCGAAGACCAGGCGTCCCTCGGCGAGCGCATCTGGCGCACCACCGGCCAGTACCGAAGCGACGCGCTGGCCCCCACCCGAGACGACGTCGACCTGGTCGCCGAGATCCTCGCCGGCCGCAACCTGCCCGCCCGTGACGTCGTCGCCGTGGCCGCCGAACGCGCCGAGGCCGCCCAACGCCTCACCCTCGAACAGGCGAACCTGCTGAAGGTCACCCGCCTGCTCAACCGCGTCGAGATCCGCGGCGGCGCGGGCAGCGGCAAGACCGTGCTGGCGATGCAACAGGCGCGAGACCTTGCCAGCGGACGGCTGCACCCCGAGGGAACGCGGCAACGCGTCGCCGTCCTCTGCTACACCTACGGCCTGGCCAACTTCCTGCGCCGCGAACTGTGCGTCGGGTCCAAGGGCAAGCAGCCCGCCTTCGTCGGCTCCTACGAGGAACTCGGACGCAAGTGGGGCATCGAGATGTCCACCCGCGACGACTCCGACTTCTGGGAGCGCCGTCTGCCTGAACTCATGACGGCGAAAGCCGCCGAACTCTCGGACGAGCAGAGGTTCGACGCCATCGTCGTCGACGAGTCGCAGGACTTCGCCGACGCCTGGTGGGCTCCCGTCCTGGCCGCCCTGCGCGACGAGTCGTCCAGTGGCCTGTACGTCTACACCGACGAACGACAGCGCATCTTCGCCCGCTTCGGTGCCCCGCCGATCGCCCTCGTCCCGCTCGTCCTCGACCACAACCTGCGCAACACCCGTCAGATCGCCCGCGCCTTCGCCCCGCTCGCACCGCGCATGGACCTGCGCGGCAGCGACGGCCCCGAGGTCACCTTCGTCCCCAGCAGCGTGGACGAGGCGATCGACGTCGCGGACGAACAGGTCGACGCGCTGTTCGACGAGGGCTGGCGCGCCGAGGACATCGCCCTGATCACCCTCGGCAAGCGCCACCCGGTGCAGGTCGAGCGCCAGGAGTCGCTGGGGCCCGAGCAGTACTGGGACGACTTCTGGAGTGGGGACGACGTCTTCTACTCCCACGTTCTGGGCGTCAAGGGCCTGGAGCGTCGCGCGGTCGTCGTGTGTGTGAACGTCACGGCCGACCGAGAGCGCGCCGCCGAGATGCTCTACGTCGGGCTCTCCCGCGCCACCGACCGTTTGGTCGTCGTCGGTGATCCCGCCGCGATCCGTGCCATCGGAGGGGATGCGGTCGCCCGCCAGCTCGGCATCTGCTGACCGTTCCCGGATCAGCGGTGAGCACGTCCGGGACCAAACCGCCAGCCCGCGTCCAACGGCGAGACCCCTGTTTGGTGACCGATCTCACTGGATATCTTGGGCGCCATGTTCAACAAGGTCCTGGTCGCCAACCGTGGCGAGATCGCCGTCCGCGCCTTCCGAGCCGCCTATGAGCTCGGCCGACGCACCGTTGCCGTCTACCCCTATGAAGACCGCAATTCGGAGCACCGCGTCAAGGCGGACGAGTCGTACCTCATCGGCGAGCAGGGCCGCCCGGTGCGCGCCTACCTCGACATCGACGAGATCATCCGCGTCGCGAAGGAGTCCGGCGCCGACGCCGTCTACCCCGGTTACGGCTTCCTGTCGGAGAACCCCGACCTGGCCCAGGCCTGCGCCGACAACGGCATCACCTTCATCGGGCCGCCCCCGCAGGTGCTCGAACTCGCGGGCAACAAGGTCCGTGCCCTCGGCGCCGCCCGCGCCGCCGGCATCCCCACCCTGCGCTCCTGCGAGCCGTCCACCGACGTCGACTGGCTCGTCGAGCAGGCAGACGAGGTCGGCTTCCCCGTCTTCGTGAAGGCCGTCGCCGGAGGTGGTGGCCGCGGCATGCGTCGCGTCAACACCCCCGGTGAACTGCGCGACGCCCTGGGCGCCGCCATGCGTGAGGCCGAGTCGGCCTTCGGCGACCCGACCGTGTTCATCGAGCAGGCCGTCCAGCGCCCCCGCCACATCGAGGTGCAGATCCTGGCCGACCAGCAGGGCAATGTGATGCACCTGTTCGAGCGCGACTGCTCCATCCAGCGCCGCCACCAGAAGGTGATCGAGATCGCCCCCGCGCCGAACATCTCGGACGAGCTGCGCGAGGCCCTCACCAGCGACGCGGTGAAGTTTGCCCGGTCGATCAACTACTCCTGCGCCGGAACCGTGGAGTTCCTCGTCGAGACCGACGGACCGCGCGCCGGCGAGCACCACTTCATCGAGATGAACCCCCGCATCCAGGTGGAGCACACGGTCACCGAGGAGATCACCGACGTCGACCTGGTGCAGGCCCAGATGCGCATCTGCGAGGGCGAGACCCTCGAAGACCTCGGCCTGTCGCAGGAGACCCTCGAGATTCGCGGCGCCGCCCTGCAGTGCCGCATCACCACCGAAGACCCGCAGAACCAGTTCCGCCCCGACACCGGCACCATCACCGCCTACCGCAGCGCCTCCGGCGCGGGCATCCGCCTGGACGGCGGCACGGTCGCCACCGGCGTGGAGATCAGCGGACACTTCGACTCCATGCTGGTGAAGGTCACCGCCCGCGGACGCGACTTCAACACCGCCATCCGCCGCGCGCGCCGTGCCCTGACCGAGTTCCGCATCCGCGGCGTGAGCACGAACATCCCCTTCCTGCGCGCGGTGCTCGACGAGCCCGCCTTCGAGGCCGGTGACCTGGCGACCTCCTTCATCGAGGAACGTCCCTACCTGCTCACCGCCCGGACGCCCGCCGACCGCGGCACGAAGATGCTGCGCTGGCTGGCGGAGACCACGGTCAACAAGCCCAACGGCGAACCGCTCACCGCGCTCGACCCGTCCGCGAAGCTGCCCGCCGGCATCAACCTCACCGAGGAACCCAAGCCCGGTTCCCGCCAGCGCCTGCTGGAACTGGGCCCGGCCGAGTTCGCCAAGCAGGTGCGCCACCAGTCCGGCGTCGAGGTGACCGACACCACCTTCCGCGACGCGCACCAGTCGCTGCTCGCGACGCGCGTCCGCACCCGTGACCTGCTGACCGTCGCGCCCTACTACTCGCGGATGCTGCCCGAGCTGTTCTCCGTCGAGTGCTGGGGTGGTGCGACCTACGACGTCGCGCTGCGCTTCCTCGGTGAGGACCCCTGGGAGCGCCTCGCCCAGCTGCGTGCGGCGATGCCGAACCTGTGCCTGCAGATGCTGCTGCGGGGCCGCAACACCGTCGGCTACACCCCCTACCCGGTCGAGGTGACCCGTGCCTTCGTCCAGGAGGCCGCCGCCTGCGGCATCGACATCTTCCGCATCTTCGACGCCCTGAACGACGTCGAGCAGATGCGTCCGGCGATCGAGGCGGTCGTCGAGACCGGCACCGCGGTCGCGGAGGTGGCGCTGTGCTACACCGGCGACCTGTCCGACCCGGCCGAGACGATCTACACCCTCGACTACTACGTCAACCTGGCGCGCAAGTGCGTCGGGGCGGGCGCGCACATCCTGGCCATCAAGGACATGGCAGGCCTGCTGCGTCCCCCGGCCGCGGCGAAGCTCGTCCAGGCATTGCGGGACGAGTTCCCCGACGTCCCGCTGGCCCTGCACACCCACGACACCGCCGGTGGCCAGCTCGCGACCCTGCTGGACGCGATCCGCCACGACGTCGACATCGTCGACGTGGCCAGCGCCCCGATGTCGGCGACCACCTCGCAGCCGTCCGCGTCCGCGCTGGTGTTCGCGCTGCAGCACACCGACGCCGCCACCAAGCTGGATTCCCGGGCTGTCACCGACCTGGAGCCCTACTGGGAGGCGGTCCGCAAGGTCTACCACCCCTTCGAGTCGGGTCTGCCTTCGCCGACCGGACGCGTGTACGACCACGAGATCCCCGGCGGCCAGCTGTCCAACCTCCGCCAGCAGGCGATCGCGCTGGGCCTGGGCGACAAGTTCGAGCAGATCGAGTCGACCTACGCCGCCGCGGACAAGATCCTCGGACGCCCGACCAAGGTCACCCCGAGCTCCAAGGTCGTCGGCGACCTGGCCCTGCACCTGGTGGCCGTCGGCGCCGACCCGAAGGACTTCGAGGCCGACCCCAACAAGTTCGACATCCCCGACTCGGTGATCGGCTTCCTGAACGGTGAGCTCGGCCAGCCCGAGGGCGGTTGGCCCGAGCCCTTCCGCTCGAAGGCGCTGCAGGGGCGCAAGGCCCCGGTGCGCATCACCGAGGTTCCCGCGGACGACCTGGCCAAGCTCGAGGAGGGCGGACGCACCCGTCAGGAGACCTTGAACCGGCTGCTCTTCCCCGGCCCCACCAAGGACTTCGACGACTACCGCGACAACTACGGCGACCTGTCCGCCGTCCCGACCCTGCCCTACCTCTACGGCCTGGAGCGGGACGTGGAGACCGTCGTCAGCCTCGACAAGGGTGTCAGCCTGCTGTTCGCGCTGGAGGCGATCAGCGAGGCCGACAAGAAGGCCAAGCGCACCGTCCACGCGACGATGAACGGCCAGATGCGTCCCGTCCGCGTGCGGGACAAGTCGATCAAGGCCGAGCTCGCGGCGGTCGAGAAGGCCGACGCCAAGAACCCCGGCCACGTCGCAGCCCCCTTCGCTGGTGCCGTCACGGTGAGCGTGCCGCAGGGCGCGCAGGTCAAGGCCGGCGAAGCGGTGGCGACGATCGAGGCGATGAAGATGGAGGCCGCGATCACCGCCCCGGTGTCGGGCACCATCTCGCGCGTCGTGGTCGCCACGACCACCCAGCTCGAGGGCGGCGACCTGCTGATGGTGATCGACCCCAGCTGAGCGGGGTCAACCCAGCCGATCTAACTGAGGACGGCGAACAGGTCGGGGTCCGGGCGTCCAACCGCCCGGGCCTCGGCCGCCCAGCCGCGGTAGCGGCGCAGATGGTCGAACACCTGCCCGGCGACGACGGACGAACGGTGCTCGACCGTGTCGACGATCGCCGCGAGTTGATCGGCCGTGGCGCAGACGTGCTCGTGGGTGGCGTGGCCGACCTTCGTCCCCTGCAACGGGCGGACGCGTAACTCCGCGTCCCGCGACAGCAGCCGACGGATGCCGTACTCGGCCGGCAGCCCGGCGCGGGCCAGATCGAGCTCGTTCTCGTCCAGGTTGTCGATGCTGATCCGGGCGCCGCCCCAGGCCAGGTCGTCCAGCCACACGGTCAGGATCGTCCACGCCTTCGGCAGCTGGTCGGGTGTGACGAAACGACCCGCGACCAGGTGTTCGACGTCGTTGTGGGATGGCATTCCCGGCGGCAGGCGCGGCGCATGGTGCGGTGTGCGCACCAGCGGGCCGAGCTTCGACAACAACCCGACGCTTCGTCCCTCCACCTCGGGGACGCGGAAGTTCTGCGCGGCGATGCTGCGCAGCCGTCCGGCCAACATGGGAGAGGCGGGCGTCAGCTGGCGCACGGTCTCCACGTCGATCGCCCACATCCGCAACTCACCCATGACGCCACCGTAAACCCCGGCCACCGGCCGAATAGAGTGGCCGGGTGAATCCGCGCTCCCGAAAGATGATCGTCACCGGCACGCTCGTCGTCCTGATGGTCCTCGCCGTGCTCGGGGCCGCGCTGCCCGCGCTGGCCAACACCTCCGTCGATGCGAAGGTCACCCAGGTCACTGGCCTGGCCGCCGACACCAGCCAGAACGTGTGGTGGGCGACCGACTCCTCGGGCACCATCCAGGCCATCGGGTCGGACGGCGCCGTGCAGGGCAAACTCACCCTGGATGTGACGCCCACCTCCGTGCAGGCGCTGACGATACGCGGCGGCCGGTTGTTCGTCGGCGACATCGGGGACGCCGCACGGACCCGGCAAGCGGTGGACGTGTACGCCGTGACCTTCCCGGCCGTTGGAAGCGCCACCACGACGAAGTACGAGCTGGTCTATCCCGACGGCGCGCACGACGCGGCCGCGATGACCGTGAGCCCGAACGGACGCATCTACGTCATCACCTCCGGCGACAACCCCGGCATCTACCGCACCTCCACCACCCCCACGTCGGGCGGCATCACCAATGAACTCACCCGCACCGCGGACGCACCCGAGTGGGTCACCGACGCCGTCTACACCACCGACGGCACCGACCTGGTGCTGCGCACCCTCAACTCCGTCATCGTCTACGACGGCGAGACCTTCACCCGGCAGGCCGCCGCCAAGCTGACCGACGGCGCCAGCGGACAGGCCATCGCCCACGCCCTGTCCGGCACCGGACTGGTCGCCGCGAACCAGTCGACCCCCGTGCAACTGGTCGACACCACCGTCCCCACGACACTCGTCGACGTCGGCACCGCCCCGTCCCCGTCGACGGCCAGCAGCGGTTCGGCCAGTCCGTCCGCCTCGGCCAGCGCCGCAGCCACCGATACGACCGCCTCGACGGCCAACCGCAGCGGCACCTTCTGGGCGCTCGTCGGCGCCGGTCTGCTGAGCCTGCTGGCGGCCGGGATCGTGGCCTTCAATCGATGAGACTCGCCGCCGGGCGCGTCATCACCGGCGTGGTCGGCGGTGATGGTCCAGCCACGCTCACCATCACCGACGACCGGATCGTCTCCGTTTCGCCGGGCATTGCCCCCGACACCGAGGTGTTGGACGGGGTGCTCGTCCCCGGTTTCGTCGACACCCACTGCCACGGCGGGGCTGGCGTGGACTTCACCAGCCCCGACCCGGACGCCGTCCTCGCGGCGATCGAGTTCCACCGACTCCACGGGTCCACGACCGTCTTCGCGTCCACCGTGACCGCGCCCATCGACGAGATCGTCGCGCAGATCTCCCGGTTGCGGCCATTGGTCGAGATGGGCGAGGTGGGCGGCATCCACCTGGAGGGTCCCTTCCTCGCCGAGGAGCGCAAGGGTGCGCACGAGGCGTCCTTGCTGTGTGACCCGACCATCGAATGTCTGGAGCGTTTGCTCGAAGCGGCCGCCGGGACGATCGCGATGGTCACCCTCGCACCCGAACTGGCCGGGGGAGTCGAGGCGGTCACCTGGCTGGCGCAACGTGGCATCGTCGCGGCCATTGGGCACAGCGACGCCGACGCGGCCACCACCCGCTCGGCCGTGAATGCTGGGGCCATCGTTGCCACGCACCTGTTCAACGCCATGCCGTCGGTCCATCACCGCCGCCCCGGACCGGTGCCGGTGCTGCTCGCTGACGAGCGCGTCGCCGTCGAACTGATCTGTGACGGGGTGCACCTCGCGCCGGAGGTGGTCGCCATGGCCATCACCGCCGCCGGGCCCCAGCGGACGATCCTGGTGACCGACGCGATGAGCGCGACCGGCCAACCCGACGGTGACTACCGTCTGGGCGCGCTCGACGTCCGCGTCACCGACGGCGTCGCCCGGATCGTCCAGGCGGACGGCTCCCGGGGGCCCATCGCCGGTTCCACCCTCACCATGAGCGCGGCCGTCCAGTTCGTCGTCGGGCTCGGCATCCCCATCGAGGACGTGGTGATGATGGCCTCGGTCACGCCGGCCCGCGTCCACGGGCTTGCCGACGTGGGCGCGCTGGCCCCGGGGCGACGGGCCGACGCCTGCCTGCTGGACCCTTCTGGACGCCTGTTGCGGGTGCTCCGCCGCGGGGTCTGGCTCTGAGTTCCGCCAAAATCGCCACGTGAGAGCAATCCGGTCCCGCTGGGGGGCCGAATCCCCCTGACGTGGCGATTTTGGCGAAGCTGGGGGCTGCACCCGCCTTCGTGCCCAACCTTCGTACCCAACCATCGCCGGGCAAGCGGTGACGTGGCGGGCCATGTTGCGGGGGAATATATGGTTGCCCTGTCCCCACCAGCCCCGTCGCGCAGGAGAACCACATGAGCGATCTCATCGACACCACCGAGATGTACCTGCGCACCGTCTACGAGCTGGTCGAGGAGGGCGTCCCACCCCTGCGCGCACGCATCGCCGAACGCCTGCACCAGAGCGGTCCGACGGTCTCCCAGACCGTCGCCCGGATGGAGCGCGACGGCCTGCTCACCGTCCACGAGGACCGCCGAATCGAGCTCACCGACCAAGGAAGCCACCTCGCCGAGGCCGTCATGCGCAAGCACCGCTTGGCCGAGCGTCTGCTGGTCGACGTGATCGGCCTGGACTGGAGCCTGGTGCACGACGAGGCCTGCCGCTGGGAGCACGTGATCAGCGAAGAGGTGGAGCAGAAGCTGGTCGCGATCCTGCACGAGCCCACTGAATCCCCCTACGGCAACCCCATCCCCGGCCTCGACGCCCTCGGGGGGGTGCAGGAGGTGCCCGCTTTCCGCGAGGGGGTCGTCCCCCTCAGCGAGGCGCTGAAGACCGCCGACGGTGACTTCGACCTGCGCCGGATGAGCGAGAACGTCCAGGCGGACGCCGACACCCTCGCCCTTCTGGCCGAGGTCGGCCTGCGTCCCGGTGTCCGTTTCTCCGCCCGGCAGGAGGCGCGTCGGGTCGTGGTCTCCGTCGCCGGATCCCCCGAATGTGACCTCGCCATCCACGTGTGCGACGGCCTGTTCGTCTCCGCCAGTTGATGAGCCCCACCTCCACCCTGCAGGCCATCTCCGCACGAGCGCTGGTGACCCTGTGCCATTCGCACTGGTACGACGCCGCGGCGCACCTGCTCCGGCTACGGATCGGCGCCGGCGACACCGACCCCGCCATCCTCGAGGCCAGCCGCCTCGCGGAGATCGCGGTCCGGGTGCTGGCCCTCGATGCGGAGGACTTCGTCGAACTGGCCGCCACGGTCCCCGAGCGGTCGTGGGCGAATGACCTCGCCGCCTGCGCCTTCCCCGCCGAACCCCGGGACCCTCATCGAGGTGCTCTGGGCTCGCTCGTCCCCCTGTACGAGCTGATGCTGGAGGTGATCGACCTGCGCGGCGAGCGCCAGGAGCCGCAGGCGCTGGTCGTCACCGCCCACCTGCTCGGTGAATACCTGTGCCAGCTGGGATGGGAGTCGACGCTCGGACACGGCGGCGATCCGCTGCACATGGGCGAGTACGTGGGGGAGCGCTGGGGGACGACCGACCCCGCGTGCCCGCACAACTCGGCGATGCGCCAAACCGCCAAGCGGTCGCTGAATGCCTGCAGTGGCGACGTTCCCGGCTACACCAGCTACCTCGACAAGTTCCACTCCCGTCTGGGCGACACCCTGGCCGTCTGCGCGATGAACCACGAGACGATCGACGCGGGCGAGCGCCCGGACGTTGGCGCGACCTGCCCCAACCCCTGCTCCTGGGCGGTCCGGGGGACCCGCGAAAGCAGACGTGACCTGGACGCCCGGATGCGCCTCGCTCTCATCTACCTCGACTCACCGCTGGTCGCCCTGCGCCACCACGCCCCGGTCGGGCACTTCTTCGGGGTCCCGTCCACCTCGGAGATCGCCGAGGGTTGGCTGCGCACCTGGGAGAAGCTGACGGTGCAGTGGCCAGACGGCTCAAACCCCCTGCTGGCCCAGGCCGCCGCCGATCCCAGCGAGGTGCTGCCCGGGCTCTCTGCGCTGGTCACGACCGTCGCGGGACGTCCGGTGCGCAGCGGCACGCTGCTGTCGCGGATCGGGGACGACATCATCGCGTCCCTGCAGCGCGCCTCGGAATAGTCTGGTGCCGGGCACCGTTGAACCGCATGTAGGCGCCGAATGCGGCGCGCCCAACCCGAGAGGACAGACATGCCCGTCGCCCTGAACAAGGACACCTTCGCCACCACCGTCAAGGACAGCTCCGTCGTCCTCGTCGACTTCTGGGCCTCCTGGTGTGGCCCGTGCATGCGTTTCGCGCCCATCTACGAGGAGGCCGCCGGCCGCCACGAGGGCGTCACCTTCGCCAAGGTGGACACCGAGGAGGAGCGCGACCTCGCGGCCGCCCTCGAGATCACCTCGATCCCCACGATCATGGGCTTCCGCGACGGCGTGCTGGTCTTCCGCCAGGCCGGCCTGCTGAACGGCACCCAGCTCGACCAGCTGGTCGAGCAGATCAAGGCCATCGACCCGGCCGACCTCGAGAAGGCCGCCAACACCCAAGCCTGAGCGGTCTGAACAGAACGCGCCAGACGCCCGTCCCCACCAAGGGGGACGGGCGTCTGTTGTCCGGTCGGAGCCCCGGCATTTCCAACCTGTACTGGCGACCCTGGGAAGATTCGAACTTCCGACACATGGTTTAGGAAACCACTGCTCTATCCCCTGAGCTACAGGGCCAGCACCCGCGCGGCGGGCTCCGCCAAACCCTACCGCCAGCCCCCGGCGGCGACCCAATCACTCAGGGGCTGACCATCACCTGAAAGCATCGCTCGCCACCGCCCAAAAGGACGGTCAGGGCCGGGGCTGGCCCCTACATTTGACTACGAGAGCGACGTCGCGTCGCAACGTCTCCTGGGGGTGGGTAGACGGCCTCACGGCCCTTCTGCGACGTCGCTCTCCCCATGCCCTCTGGTCACTCGTCCGGCTGGCCTTGCACCCGACGCTGGGTAGGCTCGAACCATGAGTGAGCATGGACTGAAGGCAGCACAGGACAAGATGCGCGCCGCGGGGGTCAGCGAAGCCGCCATCGAGGTGTTCTCCCACTACTACCACGAGCTCGAATCGGGCGCCGGGGGCCTGATCCTGGAGAGCTTGATCGAGCCCCTCTCGGACGTCGCCACCGTCGACGGCATCGAGGTCTCCGAGGCCGACGCACACGAGGCCTTCGCCAAGACCGTCTTCATCAAGCTGAACGGTGGACTGGGCACCTCCATGGGCCTGGACCGTGCCAAGAACCTGCTCCCGGTCAGGGACGGCCTCAACTTCCTCGACATCATCGTCAAGCAGACCCTGTCGGCCCGCGAGCGCTACGACGTCGCGCTGCCGCTGTTGTTCATGAACTCCTTCCGGACGCGCGAGGACACCCTCGAGGTGCTCGCGAAGTACCCCGACCTGGCCGTCGAGGGACTGCCCGTCGACTTCCTGCAGAACCAGGAGCCGAAGCTGCTGGCCGACTCCCTGGAGCCTGCCGAGTGGCCCGCCGACCCGACGCTCGAGTGGTGTCCGCCCGGCCACGGTGACCTGTACACCGCGCTGGAGGGCTCCGGCGTGCTGGACCAGCTGCTCGCCGCGGGCTTCCGCTACGCCACGGTCAGCAATGGCGACAACCTGGGGGCGACGCCCGACCCGCAGATCGCCGGTTGGTTCGCCCAGACCGGTGCTCCCTTCGCGGCCGAGCTGTGCGTGCGCACCGTCAACGACAAGAAGGGCGGCCACGTCGCGGTCCGCAAGGAAGACGGCCAGCTGGTGCTGCGCGAGACCGCGCAGACCTCGCCGGACGAGATGCAGTACTTCACCGACGAGCATCGTCACCGCTACTTCAACACCAACAACCTGTGGCTCGACCTGCAGGCGGTCCGCGACACCCTCACCGCCAAGCACTCGGTGCTGGGGCTGCCGATGATCCGCAACACCAAGACCGTCGACCCGGCCGACGCCAGCTCGCCGTCCGTGGTGCAGATCGAGACCGCCATGGGCGCCGCGATCGAGGTCTTCCCGGGCGCCACCGCCATCTGCGTCGGCCGTGACCGTTTCGTCCCGGTCAAGACGACCAACGAGCTGCTGCTGTTGCGCTCGGACCTGTACGAGCTCGACGACCTGGGCCACCTGGTCGCGCAGACCGAGAAGGCGCCCGAGGTGATCTTGGGCAAGCCCTTCAAGCTGGTGCAGGACTTCGAGCGCCGCATCCCGGAGCCGCCGTCGCTGCGTGAGGCGGAGCTGTTGACGGTGGACGGCGACGTCACCTTCGGCCGCGGCGTCGTGGTCAAGGGACGCGTGCAGATCGACGCGGACGAGCCCACGACGATCGCCGACATGACGGTGCTGGAGGGGTGAACCCCGAACTGCTGAAGGTGCTCGGCCTCGCCCTGGTAGGCGAGGCCGTGCCCGTCCCCGAGGGTGACGCCGACCTGGCCGAGTGGCTGTCCGGCAACGGCTGGACGCCCGAACGCATCGCCGACCTGCGCCACCAGCGGCAGGAGGCGGGGGAGGCCTGGCCCTTCCCGGTGGAGCCGGAGCTCGTGCGTCCGATCGGGTTCGCACGCCTTACTGCCGTGCTGGCGCAGGCCCGCACCGAGCTGGGCGTCGACGGGCTGGTGCCGACCAGACACACCGGCCCCCGGGTGATCGGACCTGCGGAGCAGCGGCTGCTGGCCGAGCGTCCGCCGCACCACGGCAACGTGGGCTGAGGTCACGCGTCCCCTTCCCCAAGGGCGAGATTGCCCAATGACGGACGAACCCCGCACCAATCCGGTGCGGGGTTCGTCGTGTGATGTGTTGGGGCGAGCCCCAGCAGATCAGTCAGATCAGATGGAGCGCTTGCGCAGCTCGTCCCGGATCTCGGCGAGCAGGCTCTCCGGGGTCTCAGCGGCGTCGGCCGGAGCGATGAAGCGGGCCTTGGCAGCCTCGTACGGCTTCACGATGAAGAAGTACACGACGAAGGCCAGGATCAGGAAGGCGATCAGGGCGGTCAGGAAGGCACCGACGTGAACACCGCTCGGGGCGTAGTTCGAGAAGTCGGGGGTGCCACCCAGCTTGCCCAGCAGGTCCATGATGACCGTGGTGAAAGCGGTGACGACGGTGGCGAAAGCGCCACCGATGATGAAAGCGACGGCCAGCTCAACGAGATTGCCGCGCAAGACGAAGTCCTTGAAACCCGACATGGGTCTCTCCTCTCAGTTCGACAGGCAGACCCGGACGGGCACTGCGCGCTGCCAACGCTAGGACACCTTGGAACGATCAACAATTCGGACACGCCCATGGTGAGACATCATTATGCGTCCGGTGAGTTAAACAGCGCCCACCCTTTTTGGGGTATTGAGGCTAGTCAGTGCGACGTTGAACGGGTGTTTGGTGACTGGTTCCCAACCTGTGATTGTTCACAGTTTCTCATTGCTCAGCCCAGTGCAATGCCCAGATCGGACGACCCGGACCACGCCGCCAGCTTCTGTGCGATCTCTTCCGGGGCAGCAACGAGCAGCACGCCGTCATCACCCTCGGTGGCCGGCACCTGCGCCACCCTGACCCTGGACGCGATGGTCACAGGGTTGCCGTCCTGGCCTGCTGCGACGACCGTCACCCGGTCGCCGGAGCGGACGACCTGCAGCGCCGAGCGGTCGCGGACGTGGATCGGCACCAGCAGCTCACCCTTGGCGTGTGATGCGCTGGATGAGATCACGCCCAGCGCAGTCACCGGCGCGCCCCGCGGCACCGGCGCGGCGAGCAGGCGCCCAACCAGGTCGGTGGGGTCGGAGACCGACTCGTCCGGCACCAGCCGGGACGGCATCTCGGCCACGGTCAGGTCGTCGTCCGTGATCGGGTCGCTGCCGTCGAGCGCCCGCGCTGCGACGACCACCGGTACGGTCGCCTCGGGGGCAGGGGAGAGGGCGCCGATGATCGCCAGCACGCAGCCTGCGGCCGCGAGTGCGGCCAGCGAGCGGCGGTGCCAGCGCGCAGCGCGGACGAGTTGGGCCCAGAACGAAGAGATCCTCACATCTCCACTCTGGGAAATGCGAGGACTTTCGTGTCACCGTCCACAGGCCGCGCCGAAGCAACGGGTGGCTGTGGACAAAAAGGCAGTGGTTCAGGAGGCCTTGCTGGCCGGCGTGGAACTGGCCGTGGTTGAGCCGGACGAGGAGGATGACGATCCGGAGGATGAATCGGAGGTCGAGCCGCTGGAGCCGCTGGTACTGGTGCTGGAGGGCGCGGACGAGTTCTCCGAGCTGGAGTTCGCGGAGTTGGAGGCGCCCTTGGTCCGGTTGTCAGTGGCGTAGAAGCCCGAGCCCTTGAACACGACGCCGACGGCGTTGTAGACCTTGCGCAGTTCCCCGCCGCACTCCTCGCAGACGGTCAGCGCTGGGTCGCTGAACTTCTGCACCTTCTCAAGCTCGACACCACATTCGCGGCAGCGGTACTGGTAGGTGGGCATCAGGCCCCTTTCTCGACGGTCGGCAACAGATCGTATCGACGCGTGGCACAACGCTCACAATCGTCCTTCTGTTCCGCTCAGGCGTGCAGCGTCCGCGTCGGGGTCACGATCACGTCGATCGTCCGGTCGTGCGGTTCGGTGGGCAGGGCGTCCACGACGTCGTCGTCAGTCACCAGGGCAACCAGCAGCGCATCCGGGCGAGCGAACGCGAGCGCCCGGTCGAACCAGCCACCGCCCACGCCCAGCCGACGTCCGTCCAGCGTGACCGCCATCGCGGAACACAGCACCACGTCCGCCTGCGCCAGCGCCGCCGCTCCGAGCGCAGGCCCCGTGGGCTCGGGGATGCCCCACAGCCCGTCCCGCAGCCGGTCCGGGCCTTCGTACCGAGCCCAGTCCGGGTCATGCCGAGCGCCATCGGCCGTGGGCGACAGCACCGGCGCGAGCACCCGTTGCCCCCGCCGCCACAGGGTTTCGGTCACAGCCAGTGTCCCGGGTTCAGGGCGCGAACCCCCAGCTGGCATCGAAAGGTAGGTCGCGATCGTCCCCGCGTCCGTCAGCTGCTCGAGCACCCGGGCGTCGCGCTGCTCGTCCCATTCCTGCCAGATCATCGTGGGTACCGCGCGACGGGCTGCCAGCCGTTCCGCCCTGAGCTGGGACTTCGCCCTTGCGGCAGCGCCTTCGGGGGTGGTCGCGGTCATCGCCCTATCGTAGGAGCCATGGCTCTGTTCGGACGCAAGAAGAAGGTCGCCGCCCCCACCGACGAGGCGGTGCCTGAACCGACCCTGCCCGAGGCGCCCGAGCCCGACGGCGATGGTCGCCGGACCGTCGACGCCCACCGCGACTACGTGCTCGGCCTGGTGCAACCGCTGCCGCCGTTCGGCATGGCGTTGTTGGATGCGTGGGGCTTGGCACTGTGCGAATCGGTGCCGGCTGCGACCGACCTGCCCGCCTTCGACTCCGCCACCGTGGACGGCTACGGTGTGCGCGCCGAGGACGTCGCCGGAGCTACCCAGGGCGAACCCCGCGGCCTGACGCTGCGCCCCGGCGGTGCCAGCGGGCCCCTGACCACCGGCAAGGCCACGCCGGTGGCTGCTGGCCAACCCATGCCCGAGGGCGCGGATTGCGTGCTCCCCAAGGAGTTCACCACCGCCAAGGACCAGCGGCTGCGCGTGCTCGAACCCGTTGTGGCCGGGGAGAATGTTCGCGCTCGCGCCAGCCTGATGGTGGACGGTGACAAGGTGCTCGAACAGGGACGGGTGCTCGACGCTCGTTCCATCGGGCTACTCGCCGAGGCCGGCGTCGACAAGGTGCTGGCCCGTCCCCGTCCGCGCGTCGTGGTGGTCTCGATCGGCTCAGACCTCGTCGACCCCTCCCGTCGGCTCACCAGCCCGGAACAGCATTTCGACGCGACCTCCTACACGCTGGCCGCCGCCGCGAAGGCCGAGGGTTGCCAGGTCTGGCGGGTCGCCGTCGACTCCGAGGACGTCACCCGGGTGCGGGAGGTGATCGGCGACCAGTTGATCCGCGCCGACCTCGTCATCACCACCGGGGGGCTCGAGGGGGCCGCGGTGCTGGAGCAGGTCGCCCCCGGGCTGGGACGCTGTGACATCACTGACCTGGCGCTGCAGCCCGGCTCACGGCAGGGCTTCGGGTTGATGGGCGACGATGAGGTGCCGCTGCTGATGCTGCCGTCCAACCCGACCGGTGCGCTGGTGGGCTTCCACGCGTTCGGTCGTCCGGTGATCCGCACGCTGATGGGTGTCGAGCCGGTCACTCCGGTCAACCAGCGCGCGATCACGACCACGATCGTCCGCTCGACGCCCGGCGTGTTCACGGCGATCCCTGCATTCGTCCGCGAAGAAGGTGGACGGCACAGCGTCGACCTCGTCCACGGCGACCACCCGAGCGCGAACCTGGCCACCGCGAATGCGCTGGTCGTGCTGGCTGAGGGGGCCGAGGACGTGCCCGCCGGGCAGCCCGTGGTGGTGTGGATGATCGACCGTGACTGAGCGCCGGGTCTGGCGGGCCGAACAGACGTCCGTCGATGACCTGCGCCCCGACCCTGCGCTGCGCCGCACGGCACCGCCCATCGCGACCACGGTGGAGGTCCCGAAACTGCTGTCCCCATGGCAGTCCCCCGACGGACGGTCGCTGCCCGAGGGCGTGGAGTTCCCCAGCCGGCACAGCTGGCCGGTGGAACTGCGCAGCGGGAACGTGGTGCTGCGCGGGCTGCGCCGGCTCGATCGCAAGCGTTGGGACGAGGTCCGCACCCGCAACCGTGCCTGGACGGGTCCGTGGGACGCGACGATGCCGCCCGAGGGTGGCGGCAAGCGTCCGAGTTTCGGCCAGATGGTCCGGCTGTCGGATCGGGCCGGACGCGAGGGGACGGCGCTCCCGTTTGCCGTGTGCTGGGACGAGGGGTGGCCGGGCCATCCCACCGACCCGAAGCGGTGCCGGCTGTCGGGGCAGGTGAGTGTTTCCAACATCGTGCTTGGCTCGGCCAGGTTCGGCTCGATCGGCTACTGGGTGGACGAGGAACTGGCCGGGCGCGGTGTCGCCCCGACCGCTGTGGCCCTGGCCACCGACTACTGCTTCCAGGTGATGGACCTGCACCGGATCGAGGTCTGCATTCGTCCCGAGAACACCAAGTCGCTCCGCGTGGTCGAGAAGCTCGGCTTCCGACCGGAAGGTCTGCGGCGGGCCTTCCTGCACATCGACGGCGAGTGGCGCGACCACCTCTGCTTCGCCCTCACCAAGGACGAGGTCCCCGGCGGGGTGCTGAACCGCTATCTCGGCTGAACCCCGAACATTCCCCGGAACCCCAAGAGCAATCCTCGAGCCTGTCGAGGGGGCCGTGAGGTCATCTCCGCCCACATCCTGGGGCTGCCAGGAGACGCCGGACCGGTGAATTGTCAATGGATTCCTCGACACGCGGTCGAGGTCAAGTGTCCAACTCGAATCGCAACGTACGGTTTCTGCCTGTGGGAGCGGGATTGATCTATGGTGCACTGGCAGTGGTCTGGCTGGTCTTCCTCGTGCCGTGGTTCTTGTCCCGGCGTGAGGTCGACCCGATTGAGGATGGCGACATCGGCGAGCGGTTCACGCGCGCCGTCAGGATCATCCAGTTGGCCCATACCGACGAGGTTGCCGAGGTCTCCACGCCCCTGACCCGTCGTGCCGCGCGCTACGAGATCCATCAGACTGCGCGTCTGGCGGCTCGTCGTCGTCGCCGCGTGCTCATCGGTCTGGTCACCACAAGCCTGCTGTCCGCGCTCGCTGCCCCCTTCACCTCGGTGACCTGGTGGCAGGCACTCGTCCCCTTCGTGTTGTTGGGTGCTTTCGGCTACGTCGCGCACGTCAGCGTGACCAGCATGAACGCCCGTCTGGACGCACGTCTGGCCGCGATCGACGAAGCGGACGATGACGAGGCAACCGTGGTGTTGCGGCCCCTGGAGGCTGACGCGGAGGACTCGCACGAACTCTCCATCGAGATCAGCGCCCCCATCGAGGTGACGGGCTCCTTGTGGGACCCGATCCCCGTCGTCGCACCCACCTATCTGGACAAGCCGCTGGTGCCCCGTACCGTGCGGACGATCGACCTGTCGGCCCCGGAGCCGACGGTGTCCGTCCCGCGGATGCCGGTCGTCGCCGAGCCGCTCGAAGCACCCGTCGCAGACGAGCGTCGCGACCGCGCTGTGGGGGAGTGACCGGTTCGCGCCCCAGCGGGCGCGGGTGCTAGTGTGTGCTTCGCACTTGGGGCATTGGCGCAGTTGGTAGCGCGTCTCGTTCGCAATGAGAAGGTCAGGGGTTCGAATCCCCTATGCTCCACCGGCAAGAAACCTCGCTGACTAGGAAGAACGGTTCCGGTCATGCGGGGTTCTTTCATGTCTGGGGCCATTGCGCCAGCTCTCGCGGGCCCCGGCGGTCCCCAGGGCCGCATTGAGCCTTGTCAGGCCGGCGATGGCGGCGCCCGTGCCCAGGTGGTGCAGGTACCGGTTCGTGGTCGCGATGGACTCGTGGCCCATCCATGCCTGCACGGTCCCCGGGTCGACACCACGGCCCGCCACAGGCAGGCAGCGGTGTGGCGCAGGTCGTGGATGCGACGGCCTCGGGCGGTGTTCTTCCAGTCGAGGGTGCGCACGACGGCGTTGCGGTGCAGTTGAGCACCCATGTAGGTGGTCAGCAGCAGGTCGTTCGATCCCTTGCCCAGGGTGAACCGCTTGATGGTGGGCAGCACGCGGTTGGTGGTGCAGTGCTTGGCGGCGGAGGCGTCCCTGGTGGCGTACTTCGCCAGGTATCCGGCGACCTGGCCGGGGGTGAGTTCGCGGTCGGGGTCGTCGGGGCGGCGGCCCGGGTTCCCGGGCTTCGCATCGATCTGGGAACCGAAGCGAAGCACCACGGGCCGGATGGTCTCGTGCGGGGCCGGCGCAAGGTAGGTGACCGCCTGGGCGGCCTCGTGAGCTACGCGGGCGAGGGTGTCGGCGGTGATGCTGGCGGGTGCGGGGGCGCCGATACCCTCGTGGGCGGGGCCAACGAGGCGGATGAGGGCGTGGAAGTGGATGGCGCCGCGGGTCTGCATTTCGGCGACCTTGGCGAACTGCACTGAGCACACGTCGCGCAGCTTGGAGGGCTTCACGCCGAGGGTGTGGGCGAGGTGACGGCCGAGGGCGATGGTGAAGCGGCGCCAGAGTTCGGGGGCCCACCACTGCCAGATGAGGTGGTGGTCGTAGCGGTAGCAGTCGGGACAGATCGGCTGCCCGAGCAGCGGGTCATCGTCGGTGTGGCGAGTGGTGCACCACAGGGGACGTCCGTGGGGGCAGAGGTGTCCTTCACGGTGCGGGTGGCAGGGCTTGCCGCCGCGGGTGCCGTGGACGGCGCCGAAGGAGGGTGCGGTGAGGGTGAGGAAGATCAGCGGATTGTCGGCGACGGTGTCGGGGATGTTCTTGCCGCCCTGGACGCCGCAGCGGATCACCTCGAAGGTGTCGCGGGCATACAGCCGCGAGCAGGACGGGCAGACGGATTCGCGGCGGTTGCCGCAGCGCTGGAACAACACACCCAACGGCTGGTCTTGCGAACGGAAGACGGAGAGGACTTCGCCGGTCTGGGCGTCGATGCGGCTGGTGGAGCCGGTGAGACGGATGGGGTGGGCGCAGTGCCCGACGTGGGCGGCAGCAGTGGCGAAGGCGTCCCAGGTGCCGTCCTTGATGCGAGCGAGCATGGCGGCCTGGGCGCGGGGGCTCAGGTCGAGGTCGAGAGGGGCGGCCTCTCCGAATCCCTCGAAGTGGGCCCCGCGTGGCCAGTCATGCCGCGTCTCCTCCCAGCACGTCATCCAGCGACGGCTCACGATCCCCGAGCTTGTCGAGTGGATTCCCCTGGTCCTCGACGTTGCGGGGCTGGCGGGGCTTGCGCGGGGCCCTGGGCTTGCGGGCACGGGGCTCGCTGAACTCCTGGGCGGCATCCACGACAGCGGACGTGGCGGGCGGGAGGGCATCCTCGGCGGCCTGCTGCTCGGTCGGCAGGGCGATGCGGATCGGGGACGGATAGCGGCGGGCGACCTCGCGGATGGTCGAGGATTGCACGCTCCCTTGAGGAGAATTCGAGCCTCGAATATGTCCTTAACTGTATTCATGAATCCGAAAACTTTGACGCAGGCGGCAAACACCTTCCGCGCAGCAAGCCGCATGATGCCAAGACCGTAATTAGGCTGGTGTGGCGCGATGAAACATTGACGCCACACCAGCGTGATTAAAGCGGGATAGAGCCGTGCGCTAAGCTTGAGCTTTTTGGTAAATTGTGTCGTCGTTCTGTGAAGCAGCTACTTCCGAGGGGAATTGCTCCAGGTCTGGGGTAACCTTTTCGTGAGACGCTTCTTTTTTGAAAGCTGCGAGAGCCGTCGAAGGGCTACCGGTGATCTCGACGGGCTGGCGCCCCGTGGGCACCATGTGCCAACCACGCGAACTGGCTCGCGTCACGAACAGGTACGTGTGTCCCTCCTCGAGGGGGATGACCCCCTCGACAACGAATCGTTCCTTCTTTACTGAATCGAGGCCGCCCGATTGGGCAATGTGGATGGTTTTCGTTACCCGACCTTTCGAAACATCCAAGACCTTAGCGTTCCACACGGTCACCGGCAGATCGCCCGAAATTGAATGGTACTTCGGACCTGAGGTGACTTCAGCAACAAAGACGTCATCCGCCCAAGCCGCTGCATTGGCGGCTTTGTCTAGGTCGAAGGCTTCCGTGGCCGCTACGTGCACATCCCGAACGGGCTGCATCTGCCATGCGGCGGCCCCTGCTGTCGCGGTCGCGAGAAGAACAGCGCCGAGGGCAAGCTTAGAATGGCGTTGGTTCATTCTCAGTGCCCCCAGATCGAGTAGTACTTGTTCTTATCCGCTGTGCTTGGAGCATAAACGGTTCGCCCGTCGTCGTTGCAATACATTACTGTCGCGGGCGTGTTGGTGTGGCCTAGGCGGAGTGCATGGCCGAGCTCATGTACCACCACTCCCTTGCGCTTGGCGCTGCTGTACTTATCGGTGTAATATTTGTTGATCCAAATCGTGTCAGCGCCAGTTCTTTGGGTCCACAGTCCTGAATACGAAACGGATGGATTGATTACACCCGCGATTTCGACATCGTTGTAGGTGTTCCATGCGTTAGGTAGGATCTTGATTGTCCCGAGCGCGTTCCAGTTGCTAATTGCTGCACTGGTTTCTGGGATCGTCCCACCATTGACGTAGCGCATCTCCTTGCCGTCCACGGAACCGGGAAGGAGGGGATCATTGGTGCAAGCAAACGCTGGGGCGGCGGGAATTGACACTGCCAACGATGTCAGCAGGCTGCACGCGGAGGCCGCTGCTAGTTTTCGTCGCATCTTTGCGATCCTTTCGGGGGCAGGTGCTTAAGGTTCACACGGTCGATTGTTCGACGTCAACGGGCTGTGAGAATTTTCCCTACTGACTCAAGGCGCCTTCGGCGCACGTGGCCGGTGACAGCGGGGCCCCGCGACAGGGCCTCGCGCTCCGGTCGCTTCGCTCCCTCTGCGCACCCCATCGCACCCCGCCGCCACCTGCCACGCACAAGCAGGGACGCCCTGGGCCAGTTGGTCCGGAACGTCCCCTCGTTCTCTGAGCCGATGCATGATCGATCGGCCATGGGCCATCATCAAGTGCCATGAGCAATCCCACCCAGGAGCCATTCACGTGGGCCACGTCTCCCGCAGGAACTGAGTGGCTCGACCTGAGCGAACCCGCTTGGCAGGCGACCGTCGGCTACGGCCCGGCACGATTCGCGTCCTATGCACGCGTGAGCCTGCTCGCACCTCCACCGCCGGGGCGCGGCGCCCTGTCCCAGCTCCACGACGATGGCGGCGACGAGCTCCGCATCATCGACACAGCCCTGGCCGTGCTGACGCCGTGGACCACGACCCCGAACGACGCCTATTTCCTGCTGTGGGACGGGATGCCCTGGACGGACTGCGTACCGCGCCCCGCGCGACCACCGCTGACCAGCTATGCCCGTAACTACTACATCGTGCGTGGTCCCCTGGGTGCCCTGGCCGCTGGGGGAGAGGAACAGATCGACGGCACCACGCCGGCCTTCGTCTGGCCGGCAGACAGGGCGTGGTGCCTCGCCTGCGACGTGGACCCCGATTGGGCAGGCGTGGGAGCACCGGCAGATGCCATCCAAGCGCTCCTGGCCGATCCGGGGCTTGATGCCGTCCTTGCCGAGCGTTCGGCCTAGACCCACCAGCGCGTGCACGCTCTCGCGCGTACCCATCAGCACGACGAGCAGCAGCGAAGCGAGAGCAAAGCTCCTCCAAGAGATGGCTGCCAAAGCTCCGCCACGATCCATGCCGACAGCACCCATCGTGGCAAAGTTCTCACCGGCATGGACCGCGCCGGTTCGATAATCGAACAGCAACTTTCGCGCGGACCCCGGCGGACCCCCCGAGCTGAAATCACAGGCATTGGCGCACCCGTCGCAAGGCGTGAAACGGGCTCAAAACGGGCCGAATCCACGCCACGGAGGCTTTCGCAATGAGAAGGTCAGGGGTTCGAATCCCCTATATGCTCCTCCAGCAAGAAGCGCCGGTCCTCATGGACCGGCCTTCTTCGTGTGCGCAACCCCTAGGCGCCCCGGCGATGTCTCGCACGTAGTCTCGGCCCATGATGAAGGCGAGGCGACGCAGCGAGTCGAGGTCCGTGTCGTATCGGGCGCGGTCGACGTGCTCGCAGACCAAGCACCAGAAGGCGAATCCCTGGATGCCACCGGTGATCGGGACGGGGCCGGCGACCTCGAAAGCGCCGAGAAATGAGCGCGGAGACAGGACAGGTCCAGAGGAATATCTCAGTGACGGCGAAGCTCGGAAAGAGCAGATGCCTGGCGCAAGCGCAGGGCGCCGACGAATCCGAGCGCGAGGAACAGGGTTGCAATCAGCAGCGCCCAGCGGGTTGCATCGGCGAGCCCGCTCGTGAGCGCGTCGATGGCCGACGCGGTCTGATCGCCGAGACTGCTACTGCTTCCCTGCTGTCTTAACTGCATGATCGTGGTGCCCGCTGACTGGCGTGTGGCGTCCGCAAGCGAGTCCGCCTCCGGTCCGGTGAGTCCCGCGCCCGACAGGGCGCTGGGGAGGGTGATCGCGAGGGAGATCGAGAGCGCGGCCCCGGCGAATGCCGTGCCGAGGGCGGAGCCGATCTGCCGGACGGTGCTCTGCGTGGCTGACCCCTGGCCGGAGACGTCGACCGGGATGTCGCGAAGGACGGTGCCGGTGAGCTGCGCGGAGGCGAGGCCGAGGCCGAGGCCGTAGACGACCAGAGGGATCGCGATGAGCCAGCCCGGGGTCGCCGGCCCGAGGGTGAGGGCGAGGACGAGGATTCCTGCGACCTCGAGGCCCAACCCGATGAGCACGGTTCCGGGCGCGCCGAACCTCGCGGCGAGGTGCCGGGCCGAGGCGCCGGAGAGGAATGCGCCGACGGCCATTGCGGCGAGCACGAGGCCGGCGCCCATGACGTCGAGGCCGAGGGCGTTGATGAGGTAGAGCGGAAGCACGAAGATGATCGCGAACTCGCCGACGGCGACCATCGCGGCGGTGAGATTGCCCCAGGAAAACGTGGAGAACGAGAACAGTGTGAGGTCGAGCAGCGCGGCACGCTGCACTTTCTCTCGGTGTCGTTCCCAGATCACGAACAAGACCAGCGCGACCACGGCGATCCCGAAGGCGACGGGCACGGCCGAGACCGCTGCATCTTTCGGCCATACCCGTCCGAAGACGGTGAGCTCGTTCTTCGGGCTCCACCAGCCGAGGTCGGGGCCTTCGATGACGGCGAACACGAGTGCCCCGAATCCGATGGCGCTGAGCATGGCGCCGTCGACATCGACACCGGGGCGTTTCTTCTCACCGCGGGTCTCGGGCACGGTGAAGAGCGCGGCAATGAACACGAGGACGCCGAGTGGGAGGTTCACTAGGAAGATCCAGTGCCAAGAGGCCCACTGGGTGAGCGCGCCACCGGCGAGCGGGCCGACGGCAGCGGCACCGGAGATCACGGCACCCCATACCCCGAACGCCGCGGCACGGTATTTGCCTCGGAAGACGGCGTTCACGGTGGAGAGAGTCGAGGGCATGATGAACGCCGCCCCGACCGCCCGCACCGCACGCGCCCCGATCAGCACTCCCGCAGTGGACGCGGCGGCAGCGAGCAGACTGCCGGCGACGAACACGATGAGACCGGCGAGAAAGAGCCGCTTGCGCCCCCACCGGTCCGCGAGATTTCCCGTGGAGAGCAGCAAGGCGGCGGTGCGGTGGTCATGCTCGCGCCGCCGCGCCGCCGCGCGAGGTCAGCCGGCCTAAGAAGGGTGCACGCGCACGAGAAATTGCCATGCCATCAACCCCATCAGGAAGCTCCTCCAACGGCATCGCGAACATTGTCGAACTGAACCTCAACCATTCGGATGATGCCGAGGGCCACGAGCGCTAGGCCCAAACCCCGGAGCTGCCACGCCGCCAGGACCCGACCAGGTGTGTATCTACGATCCCGACTGCCTCCATCAGCGCGAACATCGTCGTCGGTCCCACGAACACAAATCCCCGCCTCTTCAACGCCTTCGCGCACGCCACCGACTCCGGCGAACTCGATGGCACCTCGGCCGCCACGCTGGGCTCGGGCGTCCGATCGGGTCGGAAGCCCCACAGGAAGTCGGCCAACCCGCCCTCATCACGCAGGGTCACGGTCGCCCGGGCATTGGTGATCGCAGCGTCCACCTTGCGTCGGTTCCGGACGATCCCGGCATCGGCCATCAACCGTTCGACGTCCGTCTCGTCGAAGCCCGCCACGACGTCGGGATCAAAGCCGGCGAACGCTGCCCGGAAGGCCGGCCGCTTGCGCAGGATCGTGGCCCAACTCAACCCTGACTGAAAGGCCTCGAGCGTCAACCGTTCGTACAACCCCTGCTCGTCGCGCACCGGCATGCCCCACTCGGTGTCGTAGTAGGCGCGCAACAGGTCGTCCTTGCTGGCCCACCCCGGGCGGGCCAGCCCGTCGGCGCCAATGACCAGCCCCTCAATCCCCGCTCCTGCGGTGACGTCCTTGTCCATGGCCACCATCGAAGCAGTCGCCAGCGACAGTTTCGCGCGCGGCCGCCAGCGAGCCGTGTTCACCTCACCTTCACGCGCCGCCGCTAACCTCCGCGCATGACGACGACCGCCCAACCAGCTCTTGCCCGACGGCTCGGGCTGGGGGACGCGGTGATGATCGGCGTCGGGTCCATGGTGGGCGCGGGGGTATTCGCCGCCTTCGGCCCGGCCGCCGCGGCCGCCGGGAACCTCTTGCTGGTCAGTCTGGGCATCGCCGCCATCGTCGCCTTCTGCAATGCGACGTCGTCGGCCCAGCTCGCGGCCCGCTACCCGACCAGCGGTGGCACCTACTTCCATGGCCGCGCGGAGCTGGGGGAATGGCCCGGCTTCCTTGCTGGCTGGTGTTTCGTGATCGGCAAGACGGCCTCCTGCGCCGCGATGGCGCTCACGGTCGCTGCCTACCTCGTCCCTTCCACCTGGCAGCATCCGGTCGCCGTGGCGGCGGTACTGGCACTGGCAGCCGTGAACGCCTTCGGCGTCACTCGCACCGCCCGGCTGGCCAAGATCCTGGCTGGGATCGTGCTGGCCGTGCTGACGGTCTTCGCGGTCACCGCGTGGGCTGCGGACGCGCCCAGCCCCACCGGCACCAGCACTTCAGCCGGACCCGTTGGCGTCCTGCAGGCCGCCGGACTGCTCTTCTTCGCCTTCGCTGGCTACGCCCGGATCGCCACGATGGGCGAGGAGGTCGTGGAGCCGCGCCGCACCATCCCGCGCGCCATCACGGTCGCGCTGGGTATCGCGCTGGTCACCTACCTCGTCGTCGCACTGACGCTGTTGCACGTGCTGCCCGTCGACGAGATCGCTGGCAGCACCGCACCGGTCGCCGATGCCGCGGCCGCTCTGGAAGGACGCTCGTGGCTGGGTGTCGTCGTCCGGTTCGGGGCCGTCTGCGCGGCGCTCGGTTCGCTGCTCTCCCTGATCGCCGGCGTCGGGCGCACCAGCTTGGCGATGGCGCGCGAAGGCGATCTGCCCGCGCCGTTGGCCCGCGTGGACGAGCGGTACCGAGTGCCCCGCACGGCTGAGGCGGTGCTGGCCGTCGTCGTCAGCGCGCTGGTGCTGGTCGTCGACCTCCAAGGGGTGATCGGCTTCTCGTCCTTCGGTGTGCTGCTCTACTACTTCGTCGCCAACGCGTCCGCCTGGCACCAGAGCGAGGGACGGATGTATCCCCGCGCCCTGCAGGGGCTCGGGATGGTGCTGTGCGCGGTGCTGGTGGTGACGTTGCCGTGGCAGTCGGTCGCGGTCGGTCTGGTCGTGCTCGCGGTTGGCGTGGCCGGACGCGTGATCGCGCGCCGGGTCTGAGACATTACGTTCCCCGAGCTTGAGGGCGGCCCGGGTAGCGGGGCCCTAGGAACACACCTTCTTGCCGCTAGGAACGCACCTTCTTGCTGGGGTCGTACTTCTGGTAGGGGCGGTCTTGCCCTCCCTCGACGGTGTACATGCCCGGCTCGTCCAGGATCAGGTTGGAGCCGCCAGCGGCGTCCGACAAGTACCTCGGTGCGATGGCCCGCGCCAGGTGCCACAGCAACACGACGGCGATGGTGCCGAAGGCGATGCCGCCCAGGGTGAAGTTCTGGCCGATGGTCAGCGACACGTCGCCAACGCCGATGATGATGCCCGCGGCCACCGGAACCAGATTCACCGGGTTTCCGAAATCGACCTGGTTCTCCTTCCAGATCTTCGCGCCGAGCAGGCCGATCATGCCGTAGAGGACGACCGTGATGCCGCCCAGCACCCCACCGGGCGTCGCCGAGATGATCGCGCCGAACTTGGGGGAGAAGCCGAACCCGATCGCCACCAGTGCCGCCACGACGTAGGCGGCGGTCGAGTAGACGCGCGTCGCCGCCATCACGCCGATGTTCTCCGCATAGGTCGTCGTCGGGCCCGCCCCCACGGCCGTGGCGATCATGGACGTGAAGCCGTCCGCGGCGACCGCCCGCCCCATCGACTCGTCCAGGTTGGCACCGGTCATCTCCGCCACGGCCTTGACGTGTCCGGTGTTCTCCGCGACCAGCGCGATGACGACGGGCAGCGCGACCAGGATCGACGCGAGCGCGAAGTGGGGTGCGTGGAAGCCGAGCACATTGTCACCGGCCCCGTAGGCCCAGTTCGCCAGGTCGGTCTTCGGCGGCAGGCCGAACCAGTCAGCGGTCCGGACGCCGGACCAGTCGACCCGGTAGTTCTGCGTCGACACACCGTCCACGGTCTTGGTGATCGGGCCAGCCACGCGGTCCAGCAGCGCGCTGAACGCATAGCCGAACAGCAGCGACAAGAAGATGGCGATGCGGCCCAGGAAGCCGCGCAGGCCCACCGAGAGCAGCACGACGACGAGCATCACCAGCAGAGCGGTCCACTGGTCCTGCGGCCAGTAGGTCTTGGCGACCACGGGCGCGAGGTTGAAACCGATCAGCATCACCACGGCACCGGTGACCACGGGGGGCAGCACCCGGTGGATCACCCGCGCCCCCGCGAAGTGGATCACCAGGCCGATCACGAACAGCGCCGCACCGACGCACAGCAGCGCACCCGAGACATCGTCCGGACGCCCGCCCTGGGCGTAGATCGCGGTCGCGACGCCCACGAAGGACGCGGACGAGCCGAGGTAGCTCGGCACCTTGTTGCGGGTCAACGCCAAGAAGATCAGCGTGGCGATACCGCTCATCATCACCGCGAGCTGGGGGTTGAGCCCCATCAGCAGCGGGAAGACGAAGGTGGCACCGAACATGGCCACCACGTGCTGGGCGCCGAGCCCGATGGTCTTGCCCCACCCCAGACGTTCGTCCGGGGCGACGACCGCACCCGGTTCGAGATGGCCATTGCCGTGCAGCTTCCAGAGCATTCGCTCTCCCTTCCGGGGGTTGATCCTATGGTGCGGACGTCCAGGTGC
>NZ_BAAAKI010000014.1:0-17306 GCF_039527675.1 Luteococcus sanguinis | reverse complement strand
ACGGTCAGGGTCACTTGACCCAGCCGACGTTCTCCCAGATCGACCACGGGGTGATCAGGCCGTAGGCGCCGAAGTTGGCCAGGCCCTTCTTCACGCCGTACTGCTGCGGGCGCTGGTACAGCGGCAGGATCTGCGGATCCTCCCAGACGATCTTCTCGGCATCGGTGACTGCCTGGTTGCGCTTGTCGTCGTCCATCTCGGTGGAGATGGTGTTGATCAGCTTGACGACCTCGGCGTTGTCCATGCCCGAGAAGTTCGAGGACGAGCTCGGGTTGAAGAACTGGTTGATGGCGCCGTAGGGGTAGGGGGTGCCCGCCCAGGTGAAGGCGATGACCTCGAAGGCGCGCTTGTCCAGGGTGGGGCTCATCTGGTCGGACGGGACCGGGGCCATGGTGACCTTGATGCCGAACTTGGCCATCTGGTCCTGGAACTGCTTGCCCTCGTTCTCCGAGACCTTCACGCCGGTCAGGGTCGTGAACTTGATGGCGACCTGCTTGCCGTCCTTGGCCCAGATGCCCGTGGAGTCCTTGGCGTAGCCAGCGTCGGTCATCGTCTTCTCGGCGGCAGCCTGGTCGAACTTCAGGCCGGTCTCCTCGGCCATGTCCTTGTAGGGGGCCTGGTCTTGCATGAAGGAGTGGTTGTTGAGCGGGGTGACTTCGGGCAGGCCCATACCAGCCATGTCGGACTTGGCGATCTGCGCACGGTCGAGGTACTGGACGATCGCCCGACGGACGGCCTTGTCCTGCAGGGAGGCAGCCTTGGTGTTGAAGGTGAAGTGGCGCCACATCAGCGAGTTGGAGCGACGGATCTCGCCCTCGGTGTAGCTCTGCGCCTTCGCGTAGTTGTCGGCATTGACGCCGATGTCGAAGGCGTCGATCTGGCCGTTGAGGAAGGCCGCGGCGTCAGAGGTCGGGTCCTGCACGATGAAGGTGACGGTCTCGAGCTTGGGGGTCTCGCCCCACCAGTTCGGGTTGCGCTTCACGATGACCGACTTGCCCTTGTCGATCTTGTCGACGATGAAGGGGCCGGAGAACCAGCCAGCGTCCGAGGCCTTCTTCAGGTCGGCCCAGCCCTTGTTGAAGGTGTCGGCGTCCTTGACCGACTCGGCGCGCGCGGGGCCACCGGCGACCAGGCCACGCCACTGCGAGTAGGTGCTCTTGAAGGTGATGACGAAGGTGTTGGCGTCGCCGCCCTGCTCGACCTTTTCGATCTGGTCGTAGCCCTCGGTGGAGGCGACATTGAACTTCTTGTCGGCGTTGGCGCCAGCCTTGATGGTGTTCGTCCAGTCGGCGAGGGTGAAGGCTGCCCCGTCGTTCCACTTCGCCTTCGGGTTCATCTTGATGGTGACGACGGTCTTGCCGTCCTTCTCCTCACCGGTGATGTCCTCGCACCAGTTCTTGTCGATCTCGTACTCGCCGCTCTCGTTGGTGTTGATGAAGCGGGCGCTCATCGTGCCGCGGACGGTCGTGTAGTCGACCTCGTTGCTAGCGGCGTCCATCGAGTTCCAGGTCTCCGCGAAGGAGCTGATCGGGTAGGTGAAGTTGCCACCGTCAGAGATCTTGTCGCGGTCGACCGGGTTCATCGACGACTTCGGCAGCGTGGTGGTGCTGCCCGTGGCGCTGCCGGTGCCCGCCGAGTCGCTTCCACAGGCCGACAAACCGGTGACTGCAAGGGCCGCCAACAAGGGTGTGGCGAGAATGGTACGACGCTTCACTATTCCTCCAAGGGATCTGACCGATGTCGCGGGACCGCTGGGGGCTCGCGACGATGTCTTGACTCTAGAGGCGAAATATCCCAATCAGGGCATTCTTCTGTTACGACCTGTTAACAATGGCGTCCCCAGCCGATGGCGAGCAAATGACGGCTGCGCCCCACCCGGACAGGCATGAGGATGTGCAACGTCCCGCCCTCGTCGGCGCGCAGCAAACCTGGCGCGAAGGGACCCGTCCCCTCACATCACCTCGATGACGGCCGGATAGTGGCAGGCCACCTCGTGGTCGTCGACGCGCGTCGTGTGGCCCGACAAGGGCGGCATCATGTCGAGGCAGGGCTTGCGCTGCTCGTCGCTCAGCGCGGCGAACTTCGGGCACCGGGTGCGGAACTTGCAGCCGGTCGGGGGCTTGTCCGGCATCGGTAGGTCGCCGTTGAGCAGGATGCGCCGGCGGGCCCGTTCGGTGTTCGGGTCGGGAATCGGGATCGCCGACAGGAGCGCCTGCGTGTAGGGGTGCTGGGGGCGCTCGTAGACCTCGCCCACCTCGCCCACCTCGACGATCTTGCCGAGGTACATGACGGCCACCCGGTCGCAGATGTGCCGGATGACGGCCAGGTCGTGGGCGACGAACAGGTAGCTCAGACCCAGCTTGACCTGGAGCTCCTCGAGCAGGTTGATCACACCCGCCTGGATCGACACGTCCAGCGCGGAGACGGGCTCGTCGAGCACGATCACCTTGGGCTCCAGGGCCAGGGCGCGGGCGATGCCGACGCGCTGGCGCTGGCCGCCGGAGAAGTGTTGTGGGAAGCGGCTTGCGTGGTCGGGCTGGAGACCCACCAGCTGCAGCAGCTCCATCACCCGGTCCTCGATCTTCTCCTTGCTCCAGCCGTGGACGCCCAGGGGCTCGGCGATGATGTCGAAGATCGTCATGCGCGGGTCGAGGGAGGCCATCGGGTCCTGGAAGACCACCTGCAGGTCACGGCGCATCGTCTTGCGGTCGTGCTTGCCCAGCTTGGAGGTGTCCTTGCCGAAGACCACGACCGTGCCGTCGGTGGGGGCGGCGAGATCCAGGATCTGGATCAGGGTTGTCGACTTGCCACAGCCCGACTCGCCCACCAGCCCGAGGGTCTCTCCCGCGCGCAGCTCGAGGTCGATGCCATCGACGGCGTAGACAGTGCCCACGCGGCGGCGCAGCACCGCACCCTTCATCAGCGGGTAGTGCTTCTTCATGCCCTTCAGCTCGATGACGGCCGGACGTTCCTCGCGCGGCACCTCGGTGAGCACCGAGCGGTCGACGTCGGGGGTCTTGAAGATGTCCACGTAGCCGAGCTGTTCGTCGGCGATCCGCTGGCTCTCCACGCAGGCGGCGCGGTGGCCTGGTTCCACCTCGCGCAGCGGTGGCTCCTCGCCCATGCAGGCGTCGTGGGCCAGGGGGCAGCGGGGCGCGAAGGGGCAGCCGGGGGGGAGGTTGACCACCGAGGGTGGGTTGCCCTCGAGGGTCGCCAGCGGCTCCTTGTTGGACGCGTCCAGACGCGGCACCGAACCCAGCAGGCCGATGGTGTAGGGCATCCGCGGGCGGTAGAAGATCTCGTCCACCGTGCCCTGTTCGACCGGACGGCCGGCGTACATGACGGTGACCCGGTCACTCATTCCGGCGACCACACCCAGGTCGTGGGTGATCAGGATGACTGCGGCACCGGTCTCCTGCTGGGCCTTCTTCAGCACCTCGAGCACCTGCGCCTGGATCGTCACGTCCAGAGCGGTGGTCGGCTCGTCCGCGATGATCACGTCCGGATCATTGGCGATCGCCATCGCGATCATCGCGCGCTGGCGCATGCCGCCGGAGAACTCGTGCGGGAAGGACTTCACGCGCACCTCAGGGGAGGGGATGCCCACCAGGTCGAGCAATTCGACGGCGCGGGCCCATGCCCTCTTCGAGGACATGTCCTTGTGGTGGATCTGCAGCGCCTCCACGAGCTGGGTGCCGATCGAATAGACGGGGGTCAGCGCGCTCAGCGGGTCTTGGAAGACCATCGAGATCGTCTCGCCGCGCAGCTTGCTCATCTCGGCGTCGGAGGTGTTCAGGATCTCCTTGCCGTGCAGCTTCACCGACCCGGAGATCTTCGCGGTGTCGGGGTGCAGGCCCATGATCGCCATCGAGGTGACCGACTTGCCCGAGCCGGACTCGCCGACGATGGCCATCGTCTCGCCGGCCTTCAGGTCGAAGGACAGGCCACGGACGGCCTGGACTGCGCCGGCCTCGGAGGGGAAGGTGACGTGCAGGTCCTGGACGCTGAGCACGGTCTCGCCGGAGGCGGTCTGGCGGATCTTGCGGGTCTCCGCGGTGGTGGACGGGTTGAGGGGTGCGGCGGTGCTCATGCGCGGCCTCCGGACATCGAGTTGGGATCAAGGGCATCGCGCAGCCCGTCGCCGATGGCGTTGACGCACATGACGAGGATGACGAGGAAGGTGGCCGGCGCCAGGAAGATCCACGGGAAGGTCGTCGCGGTCTGCTGGCCCTCGGCGATCAGGGTGCCGAGCGAGGTGTCAGGCGCCTGCACGCCGAACCCGAAGAAGCTCAGGCCAGCCTCGGCCAGGATCGCGTAGCCGACGCCGAGGCAGGCGTCCACGATCAGCATCGACGAGATGTTGGGGATGATGTGTCGAATCAGGGTCTTGGTCGTCGACAGGCCCATGTACTTCGCAGCCTGCACGTACTCGCGCTCCTTCACCGACATCGACATGGAGCGCACCACGCGGGAACTGAGGGGCCAGCCGAAGAAGGCCAGCAGGGCCACCAGCAGCAACCAGGCGTGCGGGCCCTTGGGCCCACCCGTGGTGACGATGGCGATCAGGAAGAAGGACGGGATGACCAGCAACAGGTCGACGATCCACATCATGGCGGTCTGGTAGACGCCGCCGATGTAGGCCACCGAGGAGCCGACGAGGGCGGCGATGGAGGTCTGCAGCAGCGCCACCATGAAGCCGATGATCAGGCTCTTGGAGAGCCCGCGCATGGTCAGCGCCAACACGTCGGCGCCGGCCTGGGTGGTGCCCAGCAGGTGGTTGCCGGTGCCGGGCGGGGCGTAGAAGGCGTTGTTGTCGAGCTGGTCATAGCGCCACGGAAGGAAGTTCGGCACGACCCAGGCCATGGCGAACATCGCCAGGATGACGGCCATGCCGACCACCGCCGGCTTGTTGCGCAGGAAGCGTCGCCGGATCAGCTGCCGCTGGGTGACGCGCTTGGCGCGGGGCGCCTCGGCGGCGGGAGCCGCGCTGGTGGGAGTCGCTGTGGTGGTGGCTGCGTCGGTGCCTGCCGCAATGGGATCGCTGGTGAGACCACCGACCGGGTCGTTCTGCGCGGCGATGACCTCGCGCATCGGGTTGTCCTGGGTCATGTCTGGTGCCTCTCTCAGCTCAGGCGGACGCGCGGGTCGAGGATCGCGACGAAGATGTCGGCCAGGGTGGCGCCCACCAGGTAGCAGACCCCGCCGAAGGCGGTCACGGCCACGACGCCGTTGATGTCGAGACCACTGATGGTGGAGACGCCGTAGATGCCCATGCCGTTGTATCCGAAGATGCGCTCGGTGTACGTGGCGCCGAGGAAGAGCCCGGAGACCTGGAAGGCGATGTACGTGCCGGTGGGGATCAGCGCCGTGCGCAGCGCGTGCTTCACGACGGCCTTCGACCTGCGCAGGCCCTTGGCTCGCGCAGTGCGGACGTAGTCGGCGCCCAGCGAGTCGAGCATCAGGTTGCGCTGCAGCCGGCTCAGCGACGACAGGCCCAGCAGGGTGAGCACCAAGGTCGGCAGGATGATGTGGTGGGCGCGGTCGAGCAGGAGGTTCCAGAAGCCCGTCGTGCCGGCGGTCTGCTCCTGGCTGACGTAGAAGACGGTGGATCCGACGGCCTTGTTGAACTTGATCGCGAGGATCTGCACGACGGTGCCGAGGACGAACGACGGCGTTGCGATCAGGAACAGGGTGAAGGCGGTCGCCACACGGTCGGAGACCTTGTACTGCTTGGTGGCGGTGTAGGCACCGATGGCGACGCCCAACACGACGCCCAGCAGCCAGCCCGGAAGCATCAGGCGGAGCGAGACCCACATGCGGCGAGAAACCTCTTCGTTCACCGAGCCACCCTTGGGCGAGGTGCCCCAGTCCCAGTGCCCGAAGACATTGCCCAACCAGGTGACATAGCGCTGCAGCACCGGCGTCTTGTCGTTGACATTGGCCGCGTACAGGATGTTGTCGATCGAGTTGGGATCCATCGGTGGATTGCGCATCTCGAAGAGCTGTCGCGGGTGGAGTTGGGTGGCCGCCAGGAAGTAGGCGAAGGTGACGGCGACGAACAACAACACGGCGTAGTTCGCCAGCCGCCTCAGCAGGTACTTACCCATGGGTACTTCCTGTTCTGGTGATTGCCGGGCATGCAGTGCAGGTCAACATACCCCCGGGTCCAACCAACGGCACATTCGGGCACCGCCCACCAACACGGTCATTGTGACTGGCGGGTACAGTAAAACGGATCGTCGATCGGCTGCCAAGACCCCAATTTTGAATGTGAGCGGCTCTGGGGCGGAGATTTATCTCGTCCAAGCCCTCACATCAGGGTCACAACGGTTGCCGCCACCAGGGCCACGAGCACCGCCGAACGACCCACCTGCCACCCGGTCGTCAGCTCCGATCCGCCTACGTGACCGGGAGATCCTGCCACCTCCAGCCGGCATTCCTGCACCAGGCGTGAGCCTCGCTGGGCGTCCAGTGTGGTGGTCGTGGTTGTCCGTTCGGGGCCGAAGAGCGAGGGCAGGGCTTCCGGGTGGCCCCCACGGCTCATCGATGCGCCACCGCGGGCCGGACAGGCCCAGACGGAGTGCTTGCGTCCGTCCGCCATGACATTGAGCCCCCAGGCTCCGGAGGCGCCCTCCACCCGCTGCCAGCCGATGTCGGCGCGGCGCAGCGGGTTGCGGATGTGCACGCCCTCAGCGTCCAGCACCATGCTGGCCGATCCCCACCACAGCCAGACCAGGTAGCTGAGCAGGGCCATCGGAGCCAGGGCCATCAGTCCGCGCACCGGCCCGCCGTGGACCGTCTCGTTGACGACGACCAGGAGGGCCGCGGCCAGCGCGATGCCGGTGCCGACCCGTCCGGACCACTGGCGCACGACGATCGTCGTGTTCAGGTCTGAGGTCTTGTCCATGGTTCTCAGATCCACGACCGGAACCACATGCGCGCCAGCCATGCCTTCCGGGTGAGCAGCTGGTCGGTGAGGATCGGGTAGATGAAGGCGAAGTTGGCCGCCACCAGCGCGATCGCACCACCGGCCAGCCAACTGCGCTTCTTGCGGTCAGGGGCGGTCGCCGGCCCGATCAGCTTGCCCAGGCACATCGCCAGCAAGGTGACCGTGAAGGGGATGATGCAGATGGCGTAGAAGAAGAACAGTGGACGATCGGCGTACTTGAACCACGGCAGGTAGGTGCTCATGGCGGCGACGATCGGCACGCCGAAGCGCCAGTCACGCCCGGCGATCCAGAACCACAACGAGGCGACCAGGGCGACCAGCGCCAGCCACCACAGGATCGGCGTCCCCGCCCCGGAGATGACCCGCAGACAGGTGTCGTTCACGGCGGTGCAGCCGTCCACTCCGGGCTTGATGTCGTTCACGGCGTCGATGCCGATCGGGCGATACATCACCAGCCAGCCCCACGGGTTCGCCTCGTAGACGTGGGTTGCGTTCATCATGCCGTCGCCGGTGTGGAAGCGGTACATCTCCTGGTGGTACCAGAGCCAGCCGGTCAGCGGGGCGCCGAGGAAGCGGACGAAGGTGTCGTGGTGGCGTTCCATGAAGAAGGCGCTGGACGTCATCTCGGCGTGGCCCCACTGGCGGTCCCAGCCACCCTGGGTGGCGAACCAACCGGCCCAGCTCGCGGTGTAGACGGGGATGGCCACCACGACCAGCTGGACGAAGGCGGGGATGCCGTCGCCCACGACCGAGAGCCAGGAGCGGGAGCGAGCGCCCGCCTGTCGTCGTCCGGTCAGGTCCCAGATGACCGCCAGCACGCCGAAGGCGGCGAGCACGAACATCGAGTTCCACTTGACGGCCATCGCGCAGCCGAACCAGATACCGGCCAGCGCGCGCCACGGCCTGAACCACAGGCGGGGGCCGTAACGTCCGTCCAGGTCGGGTTGTTCGGTGCGGACCAGATGTGCGGCGAGCTTGTTGCGGAACCAGTCCCGGTCGGCGACGCAGCAGCTGACCGCGAGCACGAGGAAGGTCGCCTGGAAGATGTCGAGCAGGCCGATCCGGCTCATCGAGAAGTGCAGCCCGTCCAGCACCAGCAACAGTCCGGCGATGCCGCCGACGAGCGTGGAGCGGGACAGTCGGCGCGCCAGCCGCACCACGGCAGCGACCATGATCGCGCCGAAGAGCGCGGAACTGATCCGCCAGCCGAAGGAGTTCATCCCGAACAAGTGCTCGCCGGCCGCGATCAGCCACTTGCCCAAGGGTGGGTGGACGACGAACTCGGCCGCCTTGTCGTAGCCATCGGTGAGGCCCTGGGCGATCGCGTCGTTGTTCTTGAGCTTGGCGTTGCCGGGGTAGTTCTCCGGCCAGGTGCCCTCATAGCCAAGGTGGAGCATGGTCCAGGCGTCCTTGGGGTAGTAGGTCTCGTCGAAGACCAAACCCTTCGGACGGCGCAGGTGCACCAGGCTCAGCGCGAAGGAGGCTGCGGTGAGCGACATCGTCACCAACCACGAGACCAGTCGGCTGCCCGTCGGCCCGTCCTGCAGGCCCTGGATGGTGCGGCTGGTGCTGGTGCGGCTGGTGTTGGGGTCAGGGGCCGGCAGGGGCTCTGCCCATGCGGTCATGGCGTGGCTCACGCGCCCCATAGTAGGCACCACAATGGGTTGCATGACCGGGCGCGGAGCAATCGAAGAGGGCCGCCAGTTGCTGCCCGACGGCAGTGGCAGGGGGCGGGTGGTGCTTGCCGGCACCCCGATCGGCTCCCGGGCGGACGCCTCCGCGAACCTGCGGGCGACCCTGGCCGGCGCCGAGGTGATCGCCGCCGAGGACACCCGCCTGCTGCGCACCTTGTTGCTGCGGCTCGGCGTGGAGACCCATGCGCGCATCGTCAGCTACTTCAACGGCAACGAACTCCAGCGCACGCCCGAACTGCTCGCCGAACTTGCCGCTGGGCGATCCGTGGTCGTTGCCACCGACGCGGGGATGCCGTCGGTGAGTGATCCGGGATACCGGTTGGTGTGCGCCGCGATCGAGGCGGGGCACGAGGTGACCTGCGTTCCCGGCCCCTCGGCGGTGCTGGTGGCGCTGGCCGTCTCGGGGCTGCCGACCGACCGCTTCTGCTTCGAGGGTTTCCTGCCCCGCAAGGCGGGGGAGCGGCAGCGGCGTTTGGCTGACCTCGCCGGGGAACAGCGCACGATGGTCTTCTTCGAGGCCCCGCACCGGTTGGCCGACTTCCTGGCTGATGCCGCCGGCGAGCTGGGGGACGACCGCCGCGCTGCGGTCTGCCGCGAGCTCACCAAGCCGCACGAGGAGGTCGTCCGCGGTGGTCTGCGGGAGCTCGCAGAATGGGCCGCCGAGGGTGCGCGCGGGGAGATCTGCGTGGTCATCGACGGCGCTGGTGAACCTGACGAGGACGTGGACGCGCTCGCCCTGGTGCAGGCTCGGATCGCCGCCGGGGAGAAGCTGTCGTCCGCCGTGGCGGAAGTCGCCAAGGTGCTGGGCGTGAACAAGAAGGAGCTCTACCAGCAGGCCCTGGACGCCCGCTGACAGCGCCCGTGGGCGTTGCGCGAGCCCCGGGCAGGCTCGGGGATCGTGGGCTGGGACCAACTGACACACTGGGACCAACTGACACAATGGCCCCATGCAGATCACCGAACGGCTCGCCGAGCTAGGGCTCCCGCCGCTGCCCGAGCCGCTCGGAACCCCGACCGTCGACTCCCACACCCACCTGGCCAGCACCGTCGAGTACTCCGGGCTGGCCGTGGAGACCAACCTCGCCGCCGCCGCGGCCGTCGGCATCGACAAGGTGGTGGAGGTCGGCTGCGACGTGCCCTCATCTCGTGAGGCCGTCGAGCTGGCCCGCCGCTTCGAGCAGGTGGTCGCCGCGGTCGCGATGCACCCCAACGACGCTGCCCGCAGCACCACCCTCGACGACGACATCGCTGCCATCGACGAACTGGCCTCCGACCCGGTCGTCCGCGCCGTCGGCGAGACCGGACTGGACCACTACCGGACCACCGACGAGTCCCTGCACGGGGTGCAGGAACGCTCCTTCCGCGCCCACATCGAGATCGCCCGTCGCCGTGACCTCACCCTCGTCATCCACCACCGCGACGCCCGCGACGACCTGCGCCGGGTGCTCGCCGACGAACACCTGCCAGCGCGCGTGGTGATGCACTGCTTCAGCGGTGACGCCGACTTCGCCCGCGACTGCCTCGCCCACGACGCCTGGCTGAGCTTCCCGGGCGTCATCACCTACAAGAACGCCGCGTACCTGGCCGAGGCGCTGAAGGTGACCCCGGTCGAGAAGGTGCTGGTGGAGACCGACGCGCCCTACCTGACGCCCGTCCCGGCCCGCGGGAAGGCCAATGCGCCCTACCTCGTCCCGCACACGCTGCGGTTCATGGCCGACGTCCTCGGAACCGACGCCGACCAACTGGCGGCAACCGTGCGGGCGAACACCTTCGCCGCCTTCGGTGGGCAGTGGTGACCTGATGCCCGAAACCGGACTGCTCGACCCACGCTCCGTCCGCCAGTTGGCCGACGAACTGGGCCTTCGCCCCACCAAGCAGCGCGGCCAGAACTTCGTGATCGACCCCAATACCGTCCGTCGGATCGTGCAGCTGTCGGGCGTCGGTGCCGAGGACGTCGTCCTCGAAGTGGGCCCAGGCCTCGGTTCGCTCACCCTTGGCCTGTTGGAGACCGGCGCCAGTGTCGCGGCCATCGAGATCGACGAACTACTGGCCCCCCGCCTGGCCCGGACCGTCGCCGAGCGGATGCCGGAGGCCTCCGACCGGATGCGCGTCGTCCACTCCGATGCCCTGCAGGTCAATGAACTGGACGACCCGCAGCCCACCGCCGTGGTCGCCAACCTGCCCTACAACGTCTCGGTGCCGGTGCTGCTGCACCTGCTGGAACGCTTCGAGGGCTGGCAGCGCGGGCTGGTGATGGTGCAGTTGGAGGTGGCCGACCGGTTGGTGGCGCGTCCGGGGTCGAAGGTCTACGGCGTCCCCAGCGTGAAACTGGCCTGGTACTGCGAGGCCCAGCGCGTCGGAACCGTTCCGCCGAAGGTCTTCTGGCCGGTGCCCAATGTGGACTCCGGGCTGGTGCAGATGGTCCGCCGCGAGCCTGTTGAGACGACCGCCACCCGCGAGCAGGTCTTCCGCGTCATCGATGCCGCCTTCGCCCAGCGCCGCAAGATGTTGCGCGCCGCGCTGGCCGGCATCTGCGGATCATCGGCCGCGGCGTCCGAGGTGCTGGAGGCGGCGGGGGTGGATCCGCAGGCCCGCGGCGAGGTGCTCGAGGTGGGTGACTTCGCCCGCGTCGCGGAGCAGCTCAACCGCTGACCGGGAACGGGTTGCCGGGCTCGGTCGATTGGGTAGGTTCGACCCGTGGAGACATCTCACGAGCAGTGTTATCGCGTCCGGGTGCCCGCCAAGGTCAACCTGGCGCTGTGCGTCGGCGGCCTCGCTGATGACGGCTACCACCCGCTCGGCACCGTCTTCCACGCGATCGGTCTGTACGACGACGTGATCGCCCGCCCCGCTCCTGCTGGCGTGACCGAGATCTCCGTCACCGGCGAGGGCGTCGAAGACGTTCCCACCGACGAACGCAACCTGGCGTGGAAGGCTGCGCGCCTGCTCGCCGAGACCCACGGCCATGGCGACCTCGGGGTGCGGCTCACCATCCGCAAGCAGGTGCCCGTGGCCGGTGGCATGGCCGGTGGTTCCGCCGATGCGGCCGCCGCGCTGCTGGCCTGTTCGATGCTGTGGGACCTCGACACCGGTCCCGACGAGCTGCACGAACTCGCCGCGCAGTTGGGTTCGGACGTCCCCTTCGCGCTGGTCGGTGGCAATGCGATCGGACGTGGGCGCGGCGACGAACTCGTCCCCCTGTTGTCACGTGGCACCTACCACTGGGTGCTGGCGCTGGCCCATGGCGGACTGTCCACCCCTGCGGTCTACCGGCGCTTCGACGAGCTCGGGGGAGAGCACTCCACCGACATCCCGGACGAGGTGTTGAACGCCCTCGCCGTCGGCGATGTCCGCGCGCTGGCAGACGCGATGCGCAATGACCTGCAGCCCGCCGCGCTCGACCTTCGTCCAGAATTGGCCGAAACACTCGAGGTCGGACGCTCCCGTGGGGCGCTCGGCGGGATCGTCTCCGGCTCGGGTCCGAGCTGTGCCTTCCTGGCCGCGAGCGAGTCGGACGCCATGGACCTGGCCAGCGCCCTCTCCAGGCTGCCGCAGGTGCGGGCCACCCGGCGCGCTTCGGGCCCGGTGCCGGGCGCCAAACCGATCGGTTGAGGTCCGTCACCGAGAAGCTGGTCTCTTGATGTAGAGAAAGTCCGTCCGCTTCTGCTTGACTGGCAACCATGCGTGATGAAGTCGACGAGGTCGTCGGCGCCTGGCAACGTGAGCGACCCGACCTGCCCACCGAGCCCATGCAGATCTGGTCGCGTATCCTGCGTCTGGCGCTGCACCTGGACGAGGCGCGCCGGGCCGCCCATGCCGCCCATCACCTGGAGGGCTGGGAGTTCGACGTGCTCGCTGCACTGCGTCGTGCGGGCCACCCCTACACGCTGAGCCCGGGGCAACTGCTGCGTGAGACGCACGTCACCTCCGGAACCATGACCAACCGCGTGGACCGGCTGGTCGCCCGGGGTTGCGTCTCCCGGCAGGCCGACCCGAGCGATGGACGATCGGTGCGGGTCGTGCTGACCGATGAGGGACGCGCGGTCGTGGACGCTGCCCTCGGCGCCCTGCTGGAGGCCGAAGAATCCTTGCTCGCCAGCTTCAGCGCCGCGCAACGAACCCAGCTGACCGACCAGTTGCGCCGTCTCCTGATTGCCCAGGGCGACCAGGCCTGATCAGAGGTCGTCGGCGTCCTTGCGCGGACGTCGGGCCCGGCGTCGAGGCGTGGAGGGGGTCTCTCGAACCGTCAACTGCGGGGCAGGGGTCAGGTTCGCCATCCCATTCCAGGCCAGGTTCACCAAGTGCGCGGCGACGACCTCCTTGGGCGGTTCGCGGGTGTCCAGCCAGCTCTGCCCGGCCAGTGCCACTAGTCCCACGAGCGCCTGCGCATAGAGGCCAGCGAACTGGGTGTCGAAGCCGTGCCGGGCGAGCGGATCGGCCAGCAGGTCCTCGACCCGGGTGACGATGTCGCTGAGGATGCTGGCAAAGGAACCCTCGGTCGAGACGATCGACGAGTCGCGGGCGAGGATGCGGAAGCCGTCCGGGTTCTCGTCCAGATAGTCCATCAGGGCCAGCGCGCCGTATTCGATGAGCTGGCGCGAAGTCGCCTCGGGCGTGGTGAGTGCGCTGCGGATCGCCTCGTGCAGGCTCCGCATCTCGCGGTCGACGACGACGGCGTAGAGACCCTCCTTGCCGCCGAAGTGCTCGTAGACGACCGGCTTCGACACGTCGGCCTGTGCGGCGATCTCCTCCACGGAGGTGCCCTCGAAGCCCCGCTGGGCAAAGACGCGGCGCGCGACGACGATCAGCTGCTCGCGTCGCTCCGCACTGGTCATGCGGACGCGGCCCCGGCGGGCACGGGTCGGGGTCGTTCGTTCGGTCACCCAATCATCCTGTCACGGATGGGCTGGACGCTCGTCCGAGCCTCGTCCGTCCGGTCGGTGGCTCTCCGGTCGGTGGCTCTTCGGCCGGTAGCTCTTCGGTCGGTGGCTCTCCGGTAGGGTGGGCCCATCCACGACGGCCACGGTGCGCGTCGGGGGTGATCCCCGGTTGGTCTGCCGGTAGGGCCCGCCTGACTTTGAATCAGGACTAGCGACAGTGGTTCGACTCCACTCCGGGGAGCAGTAGTGAGGTTGGAGCGGCGGTCGATGACCGTCCGCGCCCGGTGGCAAGGGCCACGGCGCTAGGCTGGCCCCGCCGAACGTCCCCCCGAGCCCTGGGCCCGGGGCCCCGACCCCCAAGGAGTCCGTCAGGTGTCCGAGACCCAACAGCAGCAGGCCGTGTCAGCGGTCGTCGTCCTCGCCGCAGGCGGTGGGACGCGCATGAAGTCGAGCAAGTCGAAGCTGCTGCACGAGGTGGGCGGCCATTCCATGCTGAGCTACGCGGTCAACGCCGCGCAGGCCCTGGAACCCGAGCACCTGGTGGTCGTGGTCGGTCACAAGCGGGAGCAGGTGCTGGAGCACCTCACCGACATCGCCCCGCACGTGCGCACCGCCGTCCAGGAGGAGCAGAACGGCACCGGGCACGCGGTCCAGTGCGGACTTGCCGACCTGGGTGAGCTGAGCGGCGAGGTGCTGGTCACCTACGGCGACGTCCCGATGCTGACCGGCGAGACCCTGCAGGCCCTGGTCGCAGACCACCGTGCCAGCGCCAACCACGTCACCGTCCTCACCGCCGAGGTCCCGGACCCCTTCGGCTACGGCCGGATCATCCGTGACGGCGACCAGATCGCCAAGATCGTCGAGCAGAAGGACGCCAGCCCCGCCGAGCAGGCGGTCGCCGAGATCAACTCCGGCATCTACGTCTTCAATGCCGCGACGTTGTACGAGGGCCTCAGGCACCTCAAGACCGACAACGCGCAGAACGAGCTCTACCTCACCGATGTGATCGGCACCGCGCGTGACAACGGCGAGCGCGTCGGCGCCTACATGATCGCCGACCTGTGGCAGACCGAGGGTGTCAACGACCGCGTCCAGCTGGCCCGGATGAATGCGGAGATGAACCGCCGCACCCTCGAGGGCTGGATGCGAGCCGGCGTCACCATCGTCGACCCGGCCACCACGTGGGTCGAGGCAGATGTCACCCTCGCCGAGGATGTGACGATCCTTCCCGGCGTCCAGTTGCAGGGGGCGACGTCCGTTGCCAGCGGCGCTGTCATCGGCCCGGATTGCACGCTGCGCGACGTCGAGGTTGGGGAGGGCGCCGAGGTGATCCGCACCCACGGCTCACTGTCGGTGATCGGCGCCGGCGCGACGGTCGGACCCTTCAGCTTCCTTCGTCCCGGCACCGAGCTAGGGGCCAAGGGCAAGATCGGCGCCTTCGTCGAGACCAAGAACGCGCAGATCGGGGACGGGTCCAAGGTGCCGCACCTCACCTACTGCGGGGACGCGCGCATCGGCGAGAACGTCAACGTCGGCGCGGGCACGATCTTCGCCAACTACGACGGGACCAACAAGTCGGTCACCCACCTGGGTGACAATGTGTTCATCGGCTCCAACTCGGTGCTGGTCGCACCGGTCGACATCGCGCCGGGCGCCTTCATCGCCGCCGGGTCTGCGGTCGTTGAGGACGTCCCGGCCGGAGCGCTGGCCGTGGCCCGCGGCCGCCAGCACGTCAGCGAGGGCTGGGTTCCCAAGAAGCGTCCCGCCTCGAAGGCGGCGGCTTCGGCCGCCGGTGCCGAGCAGGGTGTCCATCCCGACGTGCAGGCCTCCCGCGAGAAGGTCGCCGCACGCAAGCCCGAGGAGTACAAGTGAGTGGCGTGAAGCGTCCCAATGACAAGCACCTGATGCTGTTCTCGGGGCGCGCGCACCCCGAGCTGGCAGCCGAGGTGGCCGCCTTCCTGGGGGTCGAGCTGGTGCCGACCAGGGCCATCGCCTACGCAAACTCCGAGATCTACGTGCGCTACGAGGAGTCGGTGCGTGGCGCCGACGCCTTCGTGATCCAGTCCCACTGCGCGCCGGTGAACGAGTGGATGATGGAGCAGTTGATCATGGTCGATGCGCTGAAGCGTGCATCGGCCAAGCGGATCACCGTCGTCTCGCCCTTCTACCCCTATGCCCGTCAGGACAAGAAGCACCTCGGCCGTGAGCCCATCTCGGCCCGGCTGATGGCCGACCTGTACAAGGCTGCCGGGGCCGACCGCGTGATGAGCGTCGACCTGCACGCCGCTCAGATCCAGGGCTTCTTCGACGGACCGGTCGACCACCTGTGGGGCCTGCCGGTGCTGGCTGACTACGTCAAGGAGAAGTACGACACCTCTCAGATGGTCGTCGTCTCACCCGATGCCGGACGAGTTCGCCTGGCCGACCTGTGGACCGACCGCCTGGGTTGCCCGCTGGCGATCATCCACAAGCGCCATGACACCGAGGTGGCCAACCAGGTCAAGGTGCACGAGGTCGTGGGCGACGTGAAGGGCAAGGTCTGCCTGCTGGTCGACGACATGATCGACACCGCGGGGACGATCTGTCAGGCCGCCGAAGCGCTTCTTGATCATGGGGCGTCCAAGGTCATCACGGCCGCGACCCATCCCGTTTTCTCCGGGCCCGCCGTCGAGCGGCTCAACGACTCCTGCTTCGACGAGATCATCGTCACCAACACGTTGCCGATCCAGGTCTCGGCGCCGATCAAGAACCTCACGGTGCTCTCGATCGCGCCGCTGATCGGCGAGGCGATCAAGGAGGTCTTCGAGGACGGCTCGGTCACCCGACTGTTCGGTGGCCAGAGCTGACCCCCCTCGCCACTCAGCAAGCCATGAGGGGCCCGTCCGCCGCGAGCGGACGGGCCTTTCGTCTGTCAGGGTGCGCCACTAGCGTCGAGCCATGAGCAACGAACCTGTGGCCCCCGAACCCACCACCGAGGTCATCCGCAACGAGGACGCCAGCCGCTATGAACTGGTCGTCGACGGCGAGCGCGCTGGTCTGGCTGACTACGTCGAGCTGGGTGGCGACGTCGTGGAGGTGCCGCACACCGAGGTCGACCCCGCCCACGGCGGCAAGGGCTACGGCGGTGTGCTGGTGCGCGGTGTGCTGGACGATCTTGCTGCGCGAGGAGCCAAGGTCAAGCCGAGCTGCCCCTTCGTCGAGTCCTGGATCACCAAGCACCCCGACTATGAGGCACTGCGCGCCTGAGCTACCTCTCCAACGCCTCCGGCTTGTCGCCGTCGTCCCCGTCGTCGCCGTTGTCGCCGTCGTCGCCCCGGGCGAAGGAACCCATCAATGCGGGGAGCAGCACCGCCGGGATCAGCATGATCCACCAGTAGTTCCAGTTCGTGGCGAAACACGCGATGATCGCCGCCGGCCAGGCGATGCCGTTGAGCGCCATCACCCACGCGGGCAGCTTCTTGGCGCTGGTCGCCAGCTCGGTCGGGCTCGGCGGGTCGGTCAACGTCGGCAGGTGGTCCGAGGAGCCGGATGGGAGATCCGCGAACAGCGGCTCGAGGTCTGCGCGCGTGCGCGCTGACAACACCGCCGACATCCGCTCGTCGAACTCGGCAGCGTCGAGTCGTCCGGCAGCGTGGTGTTCTCGCAGCAGGTCGATGGCCCGGTCACGGTCTGCGTCCCCGATGCGCTGTGCTGGTGTGCTCACCCGGCCAACCTAGCTGTTGGTGGCAGGGACGTTCATGACAGTTGGCGGGTTGACGTGAAGGGAGGACCCCCGTTGGGTTG
>NZ_BAAAKI010000013.1:165523-226581 GCF_039527675.1 Luteococcus sanguinis | reverse complement strand
CCACGCGGGGACAATCACATGAGGCACGGCCCCCACCACGCGGGGACTTGACCGTGAGGCACTACGGCCCCTTCGGCCCCGGGGCACGCGCGACAAGTCGTCTGTCAGTGGGGCCTGCCACAGTGTTTCCCATGACGAGCGACCAGACCCCTGCCAGCACCCCCGAGGTCGTGGTGCGCCGCTCCACGAGACGTCGCAGGACGATCCAGGCCAGACGGGAGGAGGGACGCATCGTCGTCCTCGTCCCCGCAGGTGCGACGGCGTCACAGGAAGGCCAATGGGTTGACCAAATGGTGGCCAAGGTGTTGGCCTCCGAACGGCGTCGACGGCCGGCCCGGGGGGACGACCAGCTGCAGCACCGGGCGGAGCGGCTGGCCGCTCAGTACCTCGATGAAGCGGTCGGACGCCCCGTGCGACCCCGCAGCGTTCGCTGGGTGAGCAACCAGAACCACCGCTGGGGGTCCTGCACCGTCGACGAGGGCGTGATCCGGCTCACCGACCGGCTCCAGCAGATGCCCTCCTGGGTGGCCGACTACGTGCTGGTCCACGAACTGACCCACCTGGTCGAGATGAACCACACGGCGCGCTTCCACGACCTGGTGGCAAATTACCCGCAGGCCGAGCGCGCCAAGGGTTTCCTGGAGGGCTGGCTGGCCGGGCAGGGCCGCCCCGCGGAGGAGGCAGCGGTCGACGGCTGAGTTCAGCCCTGCGGGGCGTCCCCGGTGGACGGGTCGTCGGGGCGCTCCTGCTCCAGCAAGCGCGCCAGTTCAGCGTCCAGATCATCCAGCTGGGTGGTTGACTCCCCGCTGACATAGCCCAGCGGATCATCCAGGTCGGCAGCGGTGGGGATCAGGTCCGGGTGGTGCCAGACGGCGTCACGGCCGCCGACGCCCCGATCGACGGTCAGGGCTGCCCACAGGTTGGCGGCATCGCGGACGCGACGCGGCCGCAACTCGAGCCCCAGCAGCGACTTCAGCACCTCCTCGGCCGGCCCACCGGTCACTCGACGGCGACGCAGCGTCTCCGAGAGGGCGCCGGCCGCGGGCATGAAGCGACCGGCAGCTTGGGCGACCACCTCGTCCACCCAGCCCTCGACGAGCGCCACCAGTGTCTCCAATCGACCCAGGATCTCCACCTGCTCGGCGGTCTGGGTGGGCTCGAAGAGCTTGCCCTGCAATTGCTCGCTGATCTCGGCGAGCTTCTCCGGGGTCAGCTGGGACATCTCGTCCACGTCGATGGCGTCCTCGAGGGCAGACGCGTCGATGGAGATCTCGCGGGCATAGTGCTCGACCAGGGCCAGCATCTGGGGCCCGAGCCAGGTGACCTGTGAGAACAGGCGCTGGCGCGCGGCCTCGCGCAACAGCAGGTAGAGCAACACGTCGTCGGCGGAGACCTCAAGCCCTTCGGCGAAGGCCGCCACATTCGTCGGCAACGCGGTGACGCGGGGGACGTCCAGCAGCTGGAAGCCGATCTCGGAACCGGTGAGCACCTGGGTGGACAGTTTGCCGATCGCCTGCGCCAGCTGCATCGAGTACATGGCACCGGCGGCCTGCTTCATCATCGGCGCCAGCATGTTCGACAGGGCCCCCAGCTCCGGCGGCAGGGCGCCCATCGCACCACCCATGGCGCCCCCACTGAGCATGGTGGACATCGCGGTCGCGATCGATGCCACGACGGGTCCTGACACCTGCTGCCAGGCGTCCATGGTGTGCTCGACCCACTCTGCCCGGCTCCAGGCCTGGGCAGCAGCGGGAACCTGCGCGAAGTCACAGGCCTCGTCCAGCCACAGCTCGGCCAGCCGCGTCACCTCGGTCAGCTGGCGACGCTCGGCGTCCGAGGGGGTGGGATCAGACCCCAGCGAAGCGGTGACCTGCCGCGTCAGGGCTCGCGTCTGCTGCCAGTTCACCCCACCGCCGGAAGCGTGGGCGCCCATCCCGAAGGCGACCATCTGCTGCTGCAGTCGGCCAAGCAGGGCTCCCAGGTCGATCTGGCCGTCGACTCCCGGCGTGATGCCCATCTGTCGCAGCATCTCCGCGAGCATCTCCTGGGGGTCCCGGTCCTCGGGCTTGCGGCTGTCGTCGCTCATGGCAACCATTGAACCGCACGGGGCAAGACTGGCCGCGAACCGAGCCGCGGCTACGGGTGGGGCAGCAGGTAGGCTGGCCGCCATGACAGACGTCGCCGCCCGACTCGTGCCCGCACCGGTGCGTGCCCAGGCCCGACGCGTGTCGTCCCAGACCTGGACCGCGATCGTGTCTGCGGGGTGCTTCGTCTCGCTGGCCGCGGCGCTCGCGCTGGTCAAGGTCCCTTTCGTCTCGTGGGCGCCCGGTTCGACCGTCGACCTGCTCGCCACTCAGGACGGCAAGCCCGTCGTTCAGGTGAGCGGCACCAAGACCTGGCCGGTGACAGGTGAGCTGCGGATGACCACGGTGCACGTGACTCGCGCCGACTCCTTCCTCGGGTTGCCCGAGGCGCTGGCCGCCTACTGGCTTCCCAACCGCGACGTGCTGCCACGCGACATGGTCTATCCACGCGGCAAGAGCGCCCAGGACGTCCGCGACGAAGAGGTCGCGATGATGGACGACTCGAAGGCGGACGCGGTGGTGGCCGCCTTGCGTGCCGCGAAGATCCCGGTCACGGAGATGCCCCAGGTGCGCTCGGTGGTCGTCTCCGGCCCGTCCTACCAGAAGCTCGAGCCCGGTGACCTGATCCAGAAGGTCGACCAGACCGACGTCCAGACGATGGACGACGTGAAGCGCATTGTCAGCGCGCACAAGGTCGGCGACGCGGTCGTCTTCACCGTCCTGCGCGACGGTGTGAGCCGCGATGTGACGGTCAACACCATCGCCTCCAACGATTCCAAGACGGTTCCAGTGGTCGGCATCAAGCAGGTCATCGGCTACCGGTACGCGCCGAGCGTCAGCTACGGCATCGACCCGAACATCGTCGGGCCCAGCGCAGGTCTGGTGTTCTCGCTGGCGATCTTTGACCAGATCACCGAGGGCGACCTGGTCGGCGGCCGCAAGATCGCTGGCACGGGCGGGATCGGGCCCGATGGCGCGGTGAGCTCGATCGGCGGCATCCAGGAGAAGATCGCCGCGGCGGAGCGCGCGGGCGCGAAGATCTTCCTGGTTCCCGCTGGGAACTGTGTGGATCTCGGGTCTGCCGGGTCGTCCATGGATTTGGTGAAGGTGTCGACGCTGGCGGATGCCGTCGCCGGACTGCAGGCCCTCAGGAACGGCAATGACAAGGAGGTTCCCCGGTGCTGAACGAGAACCAGGACGACCCGATGGAAAATCAGGGCGACCTGAGCGAGAACCAGGGTGACCAGCTCGTCGACGATCAACCCGAGGAGCTGCCGGTCGCGCTGGTCGCCGCGCTGGCCGAGATCGAGCGCCACGTAGGAGCACAGGGTTGGGACCAGCCCGCGCGACTGTTCGCGCTGGTGCGCACCGATGAGCTGATCCGGGCCGAGCCCAGCCTGGCCGAGCACCTGCAGCCGGGGGAGCCTGATGCGCTCAGCTCCGTGGAGCAGGAGGACTTCCACGGCGGGGACGACCTGCAGTCGGTGCTCGCGCGCATCCAGTGGCCGGCCAGCGTTGCCGGCTGCGCGCTCAGCCTGGAGCGCACCTTCCTGCCCGCCGGTTTCGAGGACGAGATCCCCTCCGACCCCGACCAGGCGGCCCAGTTCGTGAACAACCATGCCTCCCGTCAGGACGTCCGTGTCGTCGTCGGCGTCCTGCGAGACGGCTCCCAGCACGGCCTCGCCCGTCTGGTCAGCGCCCCGGACGAACTCCTTGGGGGCCGGGAGCTCGTGCCCGGCCTGGCCACCGCCTTGGCGGACACACTGCAATGAGCACCATCAGGGTCAATCCATTGAGGGGACGCCGACCGGCGCTGGTCCCCGCCCTGGCAGTGCTCGCGGCACTGCTCGTCGCCGGCTATGGCTTGTCCTGGCTCTGGACGAGTTGGCTGTGGTTCAAGCAGTTGGGTTTTGGCGAGGTCTTCCGCACCCGGATGGTGACGCAAGTCGGGTTGTTCCTGACTTTCGCCGCCCTGATGGGCGCGGTGGTTGGCGGGAACCTGCTGCTGGCACACCGCTTCCGTCCCAAAGTGCGGGTGCTGGGCCGTCGCGACCTGGCCGACTTCCCGCGCGTCCTGTCCATCTGGGCACCGACGGCTGCGCTGGCGCTGATGGCAGGTCTGGCCGCGGCAGGGCAGGCCGACACCTTCCTCGCCTGGCGCAATGCAACCCCCTTCGGCCAGGCGGACGCGTGGTTCGGCCGCGACGTCTCCTTCTACGTCTTCGACCTGCCGTGGTACCGGCACCTGCTGGGTCAGCTCATGGCTGCCCTGATCTGCGCGGTGGCCAGCGCCGGTCTGATGCATCTTGTCCACGGCGCCATGAACCAGGTGCGCGTCGTGCAGGGTCCCGCGGGTGTGCGGATCGCCCGCGAGCAGGGGGTTCCGGCCCTGACCGGACCTGCCCGCACCCACCTTTCGGCGCTGATGGCCCTGCTGCTGCTCGGCTGGGCATGCTCCTTGTGGCTTGACCGCTTCGGTTACGCCACCAGCAACAACGCCCTGTTCACCGGCATCGGCTACACCGACCACCACACCCGCATCGCGGCCAAGGACGTGATGGTCGGCATCGCCATCGTCTGCGCGATCCTGTTCGCCGCCAACACTCGGTTGCGCCGCTGGCCCTCCGGGCTGGTGGGCCTGGTGCTCGCCCTGGTCTCCAGCATCGTCGTCTCCGGTCTCTACCCGGCCTTCGTGCAGCGCTTCCAGGTGCGCCCCGACGAACCGTCCCTGGAGCGTCCCTACATTGACGCCAACATCGACGCGACCAGGTTGGCCTACGACATCGACGACGTCCAGGTTGCCGACTACGATGCCCGCACGACCGTCTCGGCGGGCCAGTTGAAGACCGACGCGGAGGCGCTCCCGGGCGTTCGTCTGATCGACCCGGCCCTGATGGGTCCGGCCTTCGAGCAGCTGCAGCAGGTCAAGGGCTACTACTCCTTCCCGTCCGTGCTCGATGTCGACCGCTACACCATCGACGGCCAGTTCACCGACGCCGTGGTGGCCGCCCGTGAGATCGACCTGGACCAGGTTCCCGACCGCTCCTGGAACAACCTGCACACCTTCTACACCCACGGCTACGGCATGGTCGCCGCCTACGGCAACCGTCGCCAAGCCAGCGGTGAGCCCGACTGGATCGCCCAGCAGATCCCCACCGTTGGCCCGTTGAAGGAGACCGAGTCCCGGATCTACTTCGGTGAACGCAGCCAGACCTGGTCGGTGGTGGGCGCCCCGGCGGGGCAGGCCCCCGTCGAGCTGGACACCCCCGGTGGCGGCGCGCAGGGCAATGAGTCGCGCACCACCTACGCCGGCACTGGCGGCGTGGGCATCGGCAACCCGATCGTGCGCGCCATGTTCGCTGCGCGCTACGGCGACATCAACCTCCTGCTCTCCGAGCGCGTCAACGATGCCTCCCGCATCCTGTTCGACCGCACTCCGCGCGAACGCGTCCAGAAGGTCGCCCCCTGGCTGACGCTCGACTCCGACACCTACCCAGCGGTCGTGGACGGGCGCATCGTGTGGATCGTCGACGGCTACACCGCCTCGGCCAACTACCCGAACTCGAACCGCGTCGACCTGCGCAGCGCCACCAGCGACGCGGTCACCGGCGGGCTGCAGGCGCCCCAACCGGTCAACTACATGCGCAATGCGGTCAAGGCCGTGGTTGATGCCTACGACGGCACCGTGGACCTGTATGCCTGGGACGAGGACGACCCCATGCTGCAGACCTGGCAGAAGGCCTACCCGGGCGTGGTGAAGCCCCGCTCCGCGATCAGCGCCGACCTGCTGGCGCACATGCGCTACCCGCAGGACCTGTTCAAGGTGCAGCGACAGGTGCTGGGGCGTTACCACACCACCGACGCGAGCACTTGGTACCAGAAGTCGGACCTGTGGGAGGTGCCCAACGACCCGGTCAAGAAGGACGGTCGCAAGGAGGCGCCCAACTACCTGTCCATCAAGTGGCCCGGCGACAGCGAGGCGATCTTCAGCCAGACGGCCGTCTTCGTCCCCAAGGACCGTGAAAACCTCGCCGCCTATGTCGCGGTCGATGCGGACGCGTCCAGCAAGAACTACGGACGCATCCGGGTGCTGAAGCTCTCCGACAGCCAGCAGATCGCCGGACCGGGACAGACCTACAACGCGATGATGGCCAACGAGACCGTGGCGACGCGCATGCGCAACTACGTCCAGGGGTCCGCCGCGGCCAGTTACGGCAACCTGTTGACATTGCCCATCGGCGGCGGTCTGCTCTATGTCGAGCCGATCTACACCCAGCAGCAGTCCACCAGCGGCGGCTACCCGGTGCTGCGCTTCGTCGTCGTCCGGTTCGGTGAGCACATCGGCATCGGTGACACCCTGCAGCAGGCCCTGGACATGGTCTTCGTCGGGGACGCCGGCGCCGACACGGGCGAGGGCTCTGAGGACGGCTCCACCTCCGAGAAGCCGACGACCTCCCCGGCCACGGGTGCGGCCGCGGCCCAGGCCCTGCTGCGGGAGGCGGCGACGGCCTTCAGCGCTGCCGACGCGGCCCTGAAGAAGGGTGACCTGGCGACCTACCAGAAGCAAATGGCGGTCGCGCAGGCCAAGGTGGCAGCGGCCCAGAAGGCCCTGCGCTAGTCGCTTTGGCCCGTGATCAGTCGGTGAGGGCTGACAGGTCGCACACCTGGTAGCCCGCCGCTTCGAGTGCTGGACGCAGTTCCAGGGCGTCACCAACCAGCAGCGCGCGGGTCGATGCGGGCGTGATGACCTGGCTGAAGGCGTCCGTCGCCGCCTCGGGCGTGACCGCGCGGATGCGCGCGAAGTGTTCGTTCACATAGCCCGGTTCGCGGCCCACCGAGGCCAGCGAGATGGCCTGGGCGGCGACACCCTCGGCGGTGGCATAGCGCAGCGGTGCGATCCCCACCTGGTAGGTGATCGCGTCGCTGACCTCGTCGGTGGTGAAGGGCTCGTTGGCGAACAGCGTGTCCAGCGCGTCCCCGAGCGCCGCGACGGCCACCTCGGTGCGGAAGCTGCCACCCATCGACCACTGCCCGTCCTGGTCGCGTCCGGGGCTGGTCGACATGGACACGCCGTAGGTGTAGCCGCGGTCCTCGCGCAGCAGATGGTTGAGGCGGCTGCCGAAGGAACCGCCCATCGCGGTGCACGCCACCTGCAGCGGTGCGAACACGTCACTGCCACGGCCGACAGAGGGTCCGAACAGGCGCAGTTCCGCCTGCACGGCTCCGGGACGATCCATCAGGTGGACGACCGGACGTCCATCGCTCGCCGTGGCCGCGCCCTGGTGCCGTGGCGCCTGGTGCTGTGCGGGGCTGCCCGGGCCGGTCCAGTCGGCGAAGCACGCGTCGACGATGTCGTCCACGTCGTCCGGCAGGTCTCCGGCAACGACGAGAACGGCACCGGCCGGACGCCACCACTGGTCGTGGAAGGCACGAACGAGATCGGGGGTGATCGTGGCGACGCTGGTCGCCGAGCCGCCGGTGGGACGCGAGCTGCGGTCGTCGTCGGCGTAGAGCACCTTCTTCAGACCAAGGCTGGCCAGCGACCCGGGGGAGATGCGCGCCTGCTCGATCTCGGCCAGCCGCAAGGCAACGTGGCGTTCGACGTCGGCGGCGGCAATGGCCGGGGTGCGGACGATCTCCGCGAACAGTTCCATGGCCCGGCGCAGGCGCGGGGCCGGTACGTCCAGCGAACAGTGGGTGGCGTGCGTCCCAGCGCCACCGTCATAGGCCGCCCCGCACCCCTCGAGCAGGTCGAGCACCTCCCCGTCGGGGTGCTTGGTGGTGCCCTCGTCGCTGACCCGAAGCGCCATCATCGCGACGCCCTCGTGCTCCACGGGTTCGACCGCGAGCGGGATGTCGAGGCACAACTCGGCGGTGACGACGTGCTGCCCGGGCAGGTCGAAGAGCCATACGGCCAGGCCGTTGTCGAGCTCCCGGACTCGCGGGCTGGGGAAGTCCCACGGCGCGGGCTCGCCGATCTGGGGGCGTTCGGGACGGGTGCTCATGCCTGCTCCTGGCTGTGTGCGGGTGTTGTGGGTTCGGGGCTGGTGATGGCGGGAGTAGCGGGGGACTGGTGGTATTCCAGGGCGCTGCGTTGGTCGGGCGCCAGGTACGCGGCGCTCACCCGGCGGACGTCGTCCGCGGTGACGGCCTGCACCTGCGCCAGGTGGGAGTTCAGCAGTGTCGGGTCGCCGAAGAGAGTCGCGAAGGCGCCGATCTGGTCGGCGCGGGAGTCGATCTCGGCCAGCTCGCTCAGCCATTCGCGCTCGTAACCGGCGCTGGCACGGTCCACCTCGTCCGCGCTGGGACCATCGGTTCCCAGCGCGCTCAGGTGCTCCAGGATCGCCTCCTCGAGCGTGTCGAGGCTGACGCCCTCGCGGGCCCGGGCGGAGACCAGTGCGAGCGAGTTGCCGCGCGCCAGCTGGATGGACGAGGCCCCGGCTCCCTCGGCGAGTTGCCGTTCGCGGACGAGGTCCTTGTGCAGCCGGGACGACTGGCCCCCGCCCAGCACCGCCAAGGCTTGTTCGACGGCCGGGGCGTCGGCGTGGTCCATGGCCGGTGTCAGCCAGCCCAGGTGCAGGGCCGAGCGCGGGACGTCGCGCCGCACCACCAGGCGTGGCACCCCGGTGTGTGGCGGGAGCGCGGCCGTGGTGGAGCGGACCGGGGCCCGGACCGCGGTCAGCGTCCCGAAGTACTCATCCGCCAGCCGGAAGCCCTCATCGGCCCCGACGGCGCCGGCGAGGGTGAGCACGGCATTGGACGGGCTGTACCAGCTCCGGAAGAAGTCCTGCACCTCGGTGAGGGTCGCGGCGTCCAGGTCGGCCATCGCGCCGATGGTGGTGTGCGCGTAGGGGTGTTCGGCGGGGAAGTTGAGCGCCATCAGCAGTTCCAGCTGGTCACCGTAGGGGACGTTGTCGTAGCGCTGTCGCTTCTCCTCCTTGACGACCTGCCGCTGGGTGTCGAGGTTGGTCTGGTCGACCGTGAGGGACGCGAGACGATCCGCCTCCAGCCAGAGCGCGAGCTCCAGCGCGCCGCGCGGGACGGTCTCGAAGTAGTTCGTCCGCTCGAAGGAGGTGGTGGCGTTCACCGATCCCCCGGCTGCCTGCATGACGGCCAGGTGCTCGCCATTGCCCACCTGGTCGGAACCGGCGAACATCAGGTGCTCGAAGAGGTGGGCGAAGCCGGTGCGTCCGGGCTGTTCGTCCCCGGAACCCACGTGGTACCAGAGGTTCACGGCGACGCCGGGGCTGGTGAGGTCGGGGTTGACGACCACCCGCAGGCCATTGGCCAAGGTGGTCTGTTCGATCACATAGTCGAGCTGCGCAGGCATGGGTGCCACCCTAGCCACGCGCCGGGAACAGGGGTGGCCGGTCAGTCCAGCTTGACCTCGAGACGCGGCAGGAAGAACTGGACCAGAGGCCCGATGGTAACGGCGTAGGCGACCGTGCCGACGCCCACTGTTCCGCCCAGGAGCCAGCCGATCGCCAGCACCGTCACCTCGATCAGTGTGCGCACCAGCCCGATGGAGCGTCCGGTCAGCGGAGCGAGGCCCGTCATCAGGCCATCGCGCGGTCCAGGGCCGAGCTGCGCGCCGATGTAGAGCCCGCCCGCGATGCCGTTCAGGACGATGCCCGCAGCGAGAAGCACGGCCCGCCAGGCCCAGTCGGTACCGAACTGGGGGTCGGGGACGAGCGCCAGCGTCGCGTCCATTGCGAGACCGATGAGGATGACGTTGAGCACGGTCCCCAGACCGGGCCATTGCTTCAAGGGGATCCAGAGAAGCAGCACGACGGCCCCGGTCAGGATGGTCACCTGCCCGATCGTCAGCGGCACATGTGCCGCGACTCCTTGGTGGAAGACATCCCAAGGGTCCAGCCCGAGATGGGACCGCAGCATCAGGGCCATCGATGCTCCGAAGAGCCAGAGTCCGACGACCAACTGGAGGAGTCGTCGGGGCATGCGTGGCGCCCGGATCTGTTCAACAGGGGTCATCGTGGGCACCGGGACACTATGCCGCATCTGCGAACCGGGGGAGCCAGCATGACAAAGGCGCCTTCGGTCAGTTTCCTGACCGAAGGCGCCTCCGGTTTCGTAGCGGGGACAGGATTTGAACCTGTGACCTCTGGGTTATGAGCCCAGCGAGCTACCGAGCTGCTCCACCCCGCGTCGCTCGCTCTACTTTACACACTCCGCACCGGGACGCAAAATCGGCTGCGTCGGCTCCGGTTCACTGCAGGTCGGGGAGCAGTTCTCGGGCATCGGCGTAGTCCAGCCCGGTCAGCTCCATCAGGTCGGTCAGCATGGAGCGCACCTGTGCCAGCAACACCACCGCCGACAGCGATCCGTGCATCGTCACCGCCGCGCTCTGCTCCGCCAGGAAGACCATCCTGGACCGCGCCCGCTCGGGGGTGCGTCGCGCGTCCATCTCCTGCGCGCACATGTCGATCACGTCCGCCAGCCCCGGCAGCAGGGCCAGGTAGTCCTCCGGTACGTCGTCCCCGCGCCAGGACGCAACCACGGCGCGGCGGGCCAGCACCCGCAGGTTGCGCACCAGTCGGTCCAGCGGCGCGACCAGGTCCCCGATCGCCTGGACGTGCTCGCGGTGCCCGTGCAGGAAGGGGGAGTAGCGGGCCACCGCAATCCCCTCACCGGTCGCCTCGCGCAGCGCAGACAGGGGCTTCTCGGTCGCACGGGCCCGCTCCAGCGCCGCCTCGGCCTGCTCCTGGTCGCCGTCGCGCAACGCCTGGTGCGCCGCCCGCACCGAGGCCGAGCACTCCCGCAGCACCTGGGCTGCTCGCTGCCGTGGCCGCTGCACCGGCGAGGTGGGCGCGACCAGGGCCATCAACAGGGCCAGGCCGCAGCCGAGCAGCGCGTCCTCCCAACGGCTGATCCCCTGGCCGGGTGCAGGCATCAGGGTCATGACCGTGGCGGCCTGGATCCCGGACTGGTTGATGAACAGCACCTGCCCGTTGATCCAGGTCGCGATCGACATGGCCACGAAACACACCAGCATGATCTGCAGCGGACCGGTGCCGAACAGACGGACGAAGATGTCGCCCACGAGAACGCCGAGGAAAACCCCGACGGCCACCTGCAGCACCCGCGAGGTCCGCTGACCGAAGCTGAAGCCCAGACAGATGATCGCGGCGACGGAGGCGAAGAAGGGCATCGGGTGCCCGAGCAGGTGCTGGCCCAGGAACCACGCCGTCCCGGCGGTGAACGAGGTCTGGCAGATCATGAACACCCGGCTGCGCCAGCGCTCCACGCGGCGACGTTGCGACGCCAGTCCCACCCGTGCGGCGTGTTCACTGACGTCGAAGGCGCGCAGCGTCACGTCGTGCAGGGCACCGCCGAGGGATGAGGGGCGGGGTTGCTCGGAGGGGGGCACCTCTCGATTCTCCCGCATCCCGCGCTGTTCCCCGGTGGCTGGTCATGAGGGCAGTAGAGTGGGCCCGCCTGAAGTCATGGCGACTCGACCCGAGGAGAGACGATGACGTTCGACCTGCAGCAGATTCGCATGCCGCGGAGAACCATGTTGGCCTCGACCGCCGTGGTCGGTGCCGGTGCGGCGCTGACGGCCTGCTCGGACACCCCGGCTTCGCAGACGAATGAAGAGGCCCGCGCCCTGGTCGTCGGTGCAACGGCAGAACCCCAGTCGATGGACCCGATCACGCAATCCGGCGCCGCGATCGCGCAGGTGCTGCTCTACAACGTCTACGAGACGCTGGTGAAGCTGGACGGGGAGGGGAACCTCAAACCCCTGCTGGCGCAGAGCTGGTCCACCTCTCCCGACCGCCTCACCTACACCTTCACGCTGCAGCCCTCCGCGAAGTTCTCCGACGGGACGGCCGTGGATGCGAAGACGGTCGTCGCGAACATCGAGCGGGTCAAGTCCGGCGCCAAGACGGTCACCACGCCCAAGGCGCAGATGGCGCTGGTCGCCTCCGCCACCGCCACGGACGACCGCACCGTCCAGGTGAAGCTCACCCGGCCCAGCCAGGAGTGGCTGTTCAACATGGCCTCGGTCACCGGCATGATCGCGCCCACCTCGTCCTTCGCGACGCTGGCCACCACGCCCGTCGGCTCCGGCCCCTTCACCTTCGGCGCCTGGAAGAAGGGTGAGTCGGTCTCGCTGGCCCGCAACGAGTCCTACTGGGGCACGGCACCCCGCTTCGACGGCGCCACCTTCCGCTATTTCGCGGACGCGAACTCGATGAACGCCGCCATGCTGGCCGGCGACATCGACATCATCAGCGACCTGACCGCCCCCGAGGCGCTGGGCCAGTTCAGCGACACCAGCAAGTACACGGTCACCGAGGGCACCACCAACGGTGAGGTCGTGCTCGGGTTCAACCAGGGCCCCAAGGGCAACGCAGCCCTCAAGAAGGTCAAGGTACGCCAGGCGATCTGCCATGCCATCGACCGCAAGGCCCTGCTGGCCACGGTCTGGGGCGGCAAGGGAACGCTGATCGGCTCCATGGTGCCGCCCACCGACCCCTGGTACGAAGACCTCTCCTCCACCTACGCCTTCGACGTCGCCAAGGCCAAGGCGCTGCTCAAGGAAGCTGGCGAGACGAACCTCTCCCTGCGGCTGCGCGTCCCCACGCTTCCCTATGGTCCGACCGCGGCGCAGTTCATCACCAGCGCGCTGAAGACCGTCGGCATCACGGTCAAGGTGGACGAGATCGACTTCCCGACCTGGCTGAAGGAGGTCTACACCGACGGCAACTACGACATGACCATCGTCAACCACGTCGAGCCGCACGACATCTTCAGCTTCGCCAACCCTGACTACTACTGGCACTACAGCAATGCCGAGTTCACCAAGCTCGTCACCGATGCCGACCAGGCCGAGACCGATGTCTATGTCTCGAAGATGAAGCAGGCTGCCAAGCTGCTGGCCACCGACGCCGCCGCCTGCTGGCTTTGGCTGTTCCCGCACCTGGTGATCAGCAAGGCCGACATCACCGGCGTCCAGGCCAACGCGACCTCGTCGAGCTTCGACCTGACCGTCCTGGCCTCCCGCAACGGCTGACCTGTGGGTCGACTCCGTCTGGTCGCGACGCGGCTGGCCACCTTCGTGGTCAGCCTGCTCATCGCCTCCATGATCGTGTTCGGCCTGCTGAACCTGCTGCCCGGCGACGTCGCCACCACCATCCTCGGAGACCAGGCCGACCCCGCCTCGCTGGAGGCCCTGCGACAGCAGCTGGGCCTGGACCGCAATGTCGTCGTCCGCTATCTCGAGTGGCTGGGCAACCTGGCTCGCGGCAACTTCGGCACCTCGGTGCGGACGGGCGAGGCGATCGCCCCGATGATCGGGCCGAAGCTCACCGTGACGAGCTGGTTGGTGCTGGCCGGGATGCTCCTGGCGATCGCCATCGCCGTCCCCTTCGGCATGTTCGCCGCTTGGGCACGCCGACGCTGGACCGGCGCGCTCGCCTCGGCCATCAGCCAGGTCGGCATGGCCGTCCCCGCCTTCCTCGCCGCCATCGTGCTGGTCGTCGTCTTCGCCGTGGAGCTGCACTGGCTGCCCGCCAACGGCTACGTGCCGCTCGGTGATGACCCCGTCGACTGGGCCCGCCACATGGTGCTCCCGGTGGTCTCGCTGGCACTCGTGCAGGCGTCGGTGTTGAGTCGCTATGTTCGCAGCGCCTTCATCGAGGTGCTGGGGGAGGACTGGTTCCGCACCGCCCGCTCGGTCGGCTGGACCACCACCCGCGCCATGGTGCGCCACGGCCTGCGCAATGCCGCGCTCAGCCTGGTGACGGTGCTCGGCCTGCAACTGGCGACGCTGTTCGTCGGCGCGATCGTGATCGAGCAGGTCTTCGCGCTCCCGGGTCTGGGACGGGCGCTGCTGGAGGCCGTGCAGGCCCGTGAACTGGGGATCGTCCAGGCGATCGTGATGATCCTGGTCAGCCTGGTGTTGGTGATCAATGCGGGCGTCGACATCTCCTATGTGGCGATCGATCCCCGGCTGCGCTCGACTTGGGGGCAGGACCGATGAGGCGGCTTGCGCTCTGGGTTGGGCTGGCCCTGGTCGCCGGTCTGGTGCTGATGGCGCTCGTCTCGCTGGTGTGGACCCCCTTCGACCCGACGCTGGTCAATGCGGACGCGCGACTGCAGCGCCCCGGCTGGCCGCACCTGCTCGGCACGGACGGGATGGGCATCGACACCCTGAGCCGGATCATGGTCGGTTCCAGGATCTGCCTGTTCGTCGGTGTCGTTGCCGTCTCCATCGCCGCCCTGGTGGGCGTGCCCCTGGGCATGGTGGCCGGCATGGTCGGCGGCTGGCCAGCCCGCCTGGTGCTGCGGGCCAGCGACATCCTCTACGCCTTCCCTGCGCTGCTGCTGGCGATCCTGTTGGCCGCCGCGCGCGGTGCCTCGACGCTGACCGGCATGGTCGCCATTGGCATCGCCACCATCCCCGTCTTCACGCGGATCGCGCGCGCGGCCACCGTGCAGGTGATGAGCCAGGACTACATCCTCGCGGCACGCGCCAGCGGCACGCCCTGGCCGCAGGTGGCGCTGCGTCACGTGCTGCCGAACATCGCACCGCTGGTCGGGGTGCAGGCGAGCGTCAGCTTCGCGATGGCGATCCTCGCCGAGGCGGCGCTGTCGTACCTGGGGCTGGCGACGAATGTGAACACGCCGTCGTGGGGACGCATGCTCTACGAGGCCCAGTCGAAGTACCTGTTCAGCAACCCGGGGTTGCTGCTGTGGCCCGGTTTGGCGATCGCGCTGGCCGTGCTCGGCTTCAACCTGCTCGGCGACGGGCTGCGGGATCTGCTCGACCCCAGACTGCGGGAGGTGCGGTGAGCCTGCTCGAGGTGAACGACCTCACCGTCGAGTTCGGTCGGCGGCGAATCCCCGCAGTGAAGGATTTGTCCTTCACTTTGGCTGACGGTGAACGTCTGGGGGTGATCGGTGAGTCCGGTTCGGGCAAGTCGGTGACGGCGCTGGCGATGATGGGGCTGCTGCCCGAGAACGCCCATGTCTCCGGCTCGGTTCGCCTCGCGGGCCACGACGTGCTCGCCGCCGACGACCGCGAACTCTCCCGCCTCCGCGGCGATGTGGTGAGCATGGTCTTCCAGGAACCGATGACCGCCCTCGACCCGACCATGACCTGCGGCCGCCAGGTCGCCGAGGTGCTGCGCCTGCACCAGCCCGACCGCAAGGGCCAGGCCCGTGACGCCGTGCTGGAGATGCTGGACCGCGTCGGCCTGCCCGACCCGGCCAGGGTTGCGGACGCCTACCCCCACGAGCTGTCGGGCGGGCAGCGCCAACGCGTCCTGATCGCCATGGCGCTGGTCAACTCACCCGACCTGGTCATCTGCGACGAACCGACCACGGCCCTGGACGTCACCGTCCAGGCCCGCGTGCTGCGGGTGCTGGAGGCCGAACTGACCCGCGAGCACGCCGCCTGCCTGTTCATCAGCCACGACCTGGCCGTCGTCAGCCAGGTCTGCCAGCGGGTGCTCGTGATGTACCGCGGCGAGATGGTCGAGAGCGGCACCGTGGCGCAGGTGCTCGGCGACCCCCAGCACGGCTACACCAAGGGCCTGGTCGCCACGGCCCGGCTGGATCTGGTCGAACCGGGTGAGCGGCTCCCCGTCGTCGAGGACTTCTGGCGTCCGGGAGGCAGCCGATGAGCGAACCCACCTGGCGCCTGGAACAGGTCTCGCGCACCTACCGCCGAGGAAGCACCGCCGTGGCGGCCGTCAGCGAGGTCGACCTGGTCGTCAACCCCGGCGACCGGCTCGGCATCGTGGGGGAGTCCGGCTCGGGCAAGTCCACCCTGGTGCGGATGATGGCCGCCCTCGACCGTCCCACAGCCGGCTCGATCCAGTTCCGCGAACTCGAGATCATCAACCTGCGCGACAAGGACCTCGGTGACCTGCGCTCCAGCGTCCAGATGGTCTTCCAGGACCCGCGCAGCTCCCTGGACCCCCGGATGAAGGTAGGCGACATCATCACCGAGCCGCTGCGCTCACCCCTGCTGCGCAGCCGCCCCGACGTCCCCACCGACCGGGCAGCACGGCTGCGGGAGGTGATGGAACAGGTCGGCCTCGACCCGGAGCTGGCCAATCGCTACCCGCACGAGTTCTCCGGTGGGCAGCGCCAGCGCATCGCCATCGCGCGCGCGCTGGCCATCCGTCCCGACGTGCTGGTCGCAGACGAACCCGTCAGCGCCCTGGACGTGTCGGTGCGTGCGCAGGTGCTGAACCTGCTGCACGAACTGGTGGAACAGTTCGGGCTGACCCTGGTCTTCGTCTCCCATGACCTGGCCGTCGTGCGCCATGTCTGCGACCGGGTCGTCGTCATGCAGCACGGACGAGTCGTCGAGTCCGGCCCCATCGCGGAGGTCTACGAACGGCCCCGGGAGCAGTACACGCAGGAACTTCTGTCAGCCATGCCACGGATCCGGCTTTCCTGACCATCCTGTGCCCGTCATGAGACCAGCCCGGCGCGACCGGCGCTGAAACCTAGAATCTCTCCGGTGAAGGCACTGATCCTGGAGAACATCCATCCCGAGGCAAACCGCATCCTCACCGAGCACGGCATCGAGGTCGAGACCCGCAAGGGAGCGCTCCTCGAGGACGAGTTGATCGAGGCCCTGCAAGGGGTCCAGCTGCTCGGCATCCGCTCGCAGACCCAGCTCACCGAGAGGGTCGTGGCGAACACCCAGTTGCTGGCCGCCGGCGCCTTCTGCATCGGAACCAACCAGGTCAACCTGAATGCCGCCGCCTCGGCCGGCATTCCGATCTTCAACGCCCCGTACTCGAACACCCGCTCGGTGGTGGAGCTGGCGATCGGCGAGATCATCGCCCTGGCACGCCACCTGTTCGACAAGAACCGCATGATGCACGATGGCGTGTGGGACAAGTCCGCCGCGGGTTCGCACGAGGTCCGCGGCCGGACGCTGGGCATCGTCGGCTACGGCAATATCGGCTCCCAGCTGTCGGTGCTCGCGGAGAGCCTCGGCATGCGCGTCGTCTTCTACGACCTCGCCGACAAGCTGGCGCTGGGCAATGCGACCCGCTGCAACAGTCTGGACGAGTTGCTGGAGCAGGCCGACACGGTCAGCCTCCATGTCGACGGACGCGCCGCCAACACCGGCTTCTTCGGCGAGCAGCAGTTCGCCAAGATGCGCGACCGGGCCATGTTCCTCAACCTGGCCCGCGGCGCCGTCTACGACGCCGAGGCGCTGGTGCGCCACCTCAAGTCCGGTCATCTTTCCGGCGCCGGTCTGGACGTCTTCCCCAAGGAACCCAAGATCGCGGGGGATCCCTTCGTCAGCGAACTGCAGAACATGCCGAACGTGATCCTCACCCCGCACGTCGGTGGCTCCACGCAGGAGGCCCAGGTCGACATCGGCCGCTATGTCGCGGGCAAGCTCGTCGACTACGCCGAGGGTGGCTCCACCTCGATGAGCGTCAACCTGCCGCAGATCCAGCCCGGCGCGGTCGAGGGAACCCGCGTGCTGCACCTGCACCACAATGTCCCCGGCGTGATGGCCAAGCTCAACCAGGTGCTGGCCGAGCACGACGGCAACATCGCCTACCAGACGCTGTCCACCCGCGGCTCGATCGGCTATGCGATCACCGACGTGACCGGCAGCCACCCCAACCTGGAGGCCGAGCTCGCCGCGCTGCCCGAAACGATCCGCGTCCGGCTGCTGCAGGCCTGACGCGCGCACGAAGCGACGCAAGAGCGCCTGCCCCCAGCCGGGGTCAGGCGCTCTGCCGTTGTCACAACCTGCCAAGCGACCTCGTCGCGGCGCCAAGTGTCAGTTGATCTCGTCGGGACGCAGCGCGTCGAGGGCAAGGTCGAGCAGGGGACCATTGGTCGCGATCGCGCCCTCGCCCAGCGGGCCCGGCTTGCCGTCCAGGTCGGTGAAGGTGCCGCCGGCCTCGCGGACGATCACGTCCAGTGCAGCCATGTCGTGCAGCGCCAGCTCCGGCTCAGCGGCCAGGTCGACCGCGCCCTCGGCCACCAGCATGTAGCTCCAGAAGTCGCCGTAGGCACGGGTGCGCCAACAGTCACGCAACAGGTTCACGAAGTGCTGGCCACGGCCCGAGGCCATCCACTCCGAGACCTCGGAGTAGCTGAACGACGCGTCCGCCAGGCTCGACACCCCGGAGGTGCGGATGGGCTGACCCTGCAACAGGCTCTTGCCGGCGTAGGCGCCGTCGCCCTTGGAGGCCCACCAGCGTCGTCCCAGCGCGGGCGCCGACACGACGGAGGCGACTACCTCATCCTCGACCATCAGCGCGATCAGCGTGGCCCACACCGGCACCCCGCGAACGTAGTTCTTCGTCCCGTCGATCGGGTCGATGATCCACCGACGCGGACCCCAGCCGGTGTCGTCACCCTCCTCCCCATGCACGGCATCGCGGGGGCGAGCCTTCGCCAGGGTCGACCGGATCGCCTGCTCGGTCGCGACGTCGGCGTCGCTGACCGGGGTCATGTCGGGCTTGGTGTCGATCCGCAGGTCGGAGGCTTTGAACCGGCTCATCGACACGGAGTCGGCGTTGTCGGCCAGCAGGTGCGCCAGGCGCAGGTCGTCGGTGTAGTTCGCCACCTGCTCAGGCTAGCGGTTGGGCCTCACCAGCTGTCGGTGGAGCGCCCCGCCTGCCACATCCGCCGGTAGGAGGCGAGCCGTTCGGGCGCCAGCTCACCGCGGGCCAGGGCCGCGTCCAGACCACACTCCGGGGCGTCGACACCGTGCTGGCATCCGCGCGGGCACTCCTCGGTGTACTCGACCAGGTCGCCGAAGGCTGCCAGCACCGACTCTGGGGTGACGTGGCTGAGACCGAAGGAGCGGACGCCCGGGGTGTCGATCACCCAACCCGAACCGCCCTCGACGTCGGGCAGCTCCAGCGCTATCGCCGAGGTGGACGTGTGCCGTCCGCGCCCGGTGACGTCATTGACGACGCCGGTGGCGCGGTCTGCGTCGGGGATCAGGGCATTGACCAAGGTCGACTTGCCGACCCCAGAATGGCCGACGAAGACGGTGACGTGGTCGGCCAGCAGTGCACGCACCTGGCCCAGGTCCGCGTCCGGTTCGGTGACGACGACTGGGACGTCAAGCGGTTCGTAGGCGGCGATCAGCTCGGCGGGGCTGGCGAGGTCGGCCTTGGTCAGGCAGAGGATCGGCTCGATCCCGGCGTCGAAGGCGGCGACCATGATCCGGTCGATCATGCCGACGCGTGGTGGCGGGTCGGCCAGCGCGGTGACGATCATCAGCTGATCGGCGTTCGCGACGATCGGACGCTCGAAGGGGTCGGTGTCGTCGGCGGTTCGGCGAAGCACCGTCGTCCGCTCGGCCACCTCGGCGATCCGGGCCAGCGTGCCCTCCTCGCCGGAGACGTCACCGTCGAGTCGCACCAGGTCACCCACGATCGCAGCCTTGCGGCCCAACCCGCGGGCCTTCGCTGCGCTCACCATTCGTCCGTCCACCTGACAGCGGTAGCGGCCGCGGTCGATGGTGATGACCCGGCCCAGTGGCAGCTCGGAGTAGTTCGGACGATCCTTCGTGCGCGGCCGGGTGCGCTTCGCGGGCCGGTCGAAGCCGGAATGGTCGTCCAGGCTGATGTTGCGGCCCATCGCGCCGCGGGCCCGGGGGCTCATCGGGCACCCTCGGAACCGGCGGAACCGGCGGAACCGGCCAGCATCGAGCGCCACAGGCCGTCGAAGTCGTTGATGGTCTTGGAGGTGCACGCGATGTCGTCGAGCTCCACTCCGGGAACGACCAGCCCGGCCAGCGCAGCAACGTGGGCCATCCGGTGGTCGGCATAGGCCTGCAGCAGTGCACCGTGCAGATGGGCCGGTTCGGAGCCAATGATGCGCAAGCCGTCGGTGGTCTGCGCGACCTGGACGCCGAGCCGACCCAGTTCGGTCTCCAGTGCCGCGAGACGGTCGGTCTCGTGGCCGCGGATGTGGGCGACGCCGCTGATCGTGCTGGTGCCGTCGGCGAAAGCCATCAAGGTCGCCACCACGGGGGTCAACTCGGAGGAACCCGACAGGTCGGCGTCGATCGCGCGGAGCCGGCAGGTGCCGCTGACGGTCAGGACGTCGCCGTCCAGCGACACCTCGGCGCCCATCCGGAACAGCAGGTCGCGGATCTCGTCCCCACCCTGGCTGGTCTGGGACGGCCAGCCAGGCACGCTCACCGACCCACCGGCCAGAGCCGCGGCACCCAGGAAGACCGCCGAGGAGGTCAGGTCGGGCTCGACCCGCACGTCGCGGGCGGCGATGGGGCCGGGCTCGACGACCCAGTGGCCCTCACCGACCTCGCTCACGGTGACGCCGCGCTCGCGCAGCATCTGCATCGTCATCTCGACGTGGGGACGGCTGGGCACCGGTCCGCCCTCGTGGCGGAGGTCCAGCCCACGGGGGAAACGAGCACCCGACAGCAGAAGACCGGAGACGAACTGGCTGGAGCCGGAGGCGTCCACGACGGCCTCGCGGCCCGTGAGCGCACCGGTGACGGTGCAGGGAATGGCGTCGCCCGCCACCTCGGCCCCCAGCTGGCGCAGTGCCGCCAGGATCGGGCCATTCGGACGATTGGACGCGTGCGCGTCACCGACGAACCGGGTGGAGCCCGCACACAAGGCAGCGACCGGCGGGAGGAAGCGCATCACGGTTCCAGCCAGACCGCAGTCGACAGGCTCGGTGGGGGAGCGCAAGTTCGCGGGCTGCACCCGCAGGGTTCCTTCCTCGTCGATGATCTGGGTGCCGAAGGCCTCGAGCCCTGCACGCATCAACTCGGAGTCGCGGCTCACCAGCGCCCCGGTGATCGTGGAGGAGCCGTCCGCCAGCGCAGCCAGCAACAGGGCACGGTTGGTCTCGGACTTCGAGCCCGGAACCTCGACGGTGGCATGCAACGGCCCCGGCGCGGCGGGAGCCGGCCAGGGCCGCTGGGTGTTGGTCTGTGGGTCGCTCATCGAGTCACAGTGTGCCCCACCGGGACGTGCTCAGGACAGCGCCGACTCGATCTGGTCGGTGATCTGGGAGACGTGGCTCGTGGCCTGCTTGCCGATGCGGCTGCTGGTCTTGTCCAGCGAACGGGCCTGCTTCTTGGCCGCCTTGGCGAGCGCCTTCTGCTGACGGGAGGCATCCCTGCGCACCTGACGGGCCTGGGAGGACGCCCGATAGCCCAGCGAGGGCTTGCCCTGGGTGTCCTGGGCTGCGATCAGGGTGGCGCCGAGCAGCGCGACATTGCGCAGCATCACCGAGCGGGCGGCGGTGCGGGCCTCACCGGACATCTGCCGGGTCGGGCGGGACGCCATGACGTGCGGCACCATCGATGCCCCGAGCAGGGCTGCGCTGGGACGGCGGGCCAGACCGGTGGCCAGCCCCAAGCCGCCCAGCAGCTGGGCCACGCCGGAGAGGCGGACGAGCTGCTTGGTGTCCTCGGGGATGTAGTTGGCGGCGCTTGGCGGGGCGAGCCGCTGGGCCAGCGGGACCACCTTGCGGGCTATCGGCTCCGCATCGCCGACAAGCGGCGTTGGATTGGCCGCGGCCTTGGCACCATTCACGACGAAGAAACTGGCGAGCATCGTCCGCCCGGCTGCACGTGTAAGACTCATGACACTTTCCTACCGCGCGACGCACCGGCAGGCCAAGGATCCTTCGCCATCAACGAAACTCTGGCTGGGGTTAGTCTGGCGCCCATGTGTGGACGCTATGCGGCCTCCAAGGAGGCCGATCGGCTCAGCGAGATCTTCGAGACGGTTGCGATGGTGCCGGGAGCAGACCTTCCGCCCCGGTTCAACATCGCGCCCACTGACCCGGTGGCTGCCGTCCTGACCCGCACCGACAGGGAGTCTGGACGAGACATCCGCAAGCTCGCGCCGCTGCGCTGGGGACTGGTGCCCAGCTGGTCCAAGGATCCCAAGGGCGGCGCGCGCCTGATCAATGCCCGCTCCGAGACCGTCGCCGACAAGCCCGCCTTCCGCAAGGCCTTTGCCAACCGGCGCTGCCTGCTGCCCGCCGACGGATACTACGAGTGGTACCAACTCGCAGCCGCCCCCGGTTCGTCCAAGCCCCGAAAGCAGCCCTTCTTCATCAGCCCCACCGCCGCCAACCCGGCCCGGGTGCCCGGACTGATGGCGATGGCCGGTCTCTACGAGTTCTGGCGCGACGACACGCTCCCGGCCGACCATCCGGACGCGTGGTGGTCAACCTGCACCATCATCACCACCCAGGCCACGGACGCGTTGGGCCACATCCATGACCGGATGCCGGTGCAGGTGCGCCGCGACGACTGGGCCGACTGGCTCGACCCGCGAATGACCGATCCCTTGGGCGCGCACGACCTCATGCACTTCCCGGCCGAGCAGGAGATGACCGCCTGGGCCGTCTCGACGGCGGTGGGCAAGGTGGGCAATGAGGGACGCCAGTTGATCCTTCCCCTGGACGGGGAGGCGGTATGAGCACGCAGGGCATCACCAGCAGAGCCGTCGACACCCCGCGAGGGCCTGGCCGACTCGTCCTCGATGGCGACCCCTCGGCGGGGACCGTGCTGATGCTCGGCCATGGCGCGGGCGGCGGCATCGAGGCGCCCGACCTGTCCGCGCTGGCCGCACAGCTCCCGGCGCGCGGCATCGCGGTCGTCCGCTTCGAGCAACCCTGGCGGACGGCGGGCCAGAAGCTCGCCCCTGCCCCAACGCGTCTGGACGAGGCCTGGCGCCTCGCCGTCGCGGACGTCCGAGAGTGGTTGCAGCCCGCCACGCTGGTGCTGGGCGGACGGTCGGCCGGTGCCCGGGTCGCCTGCCGGACAGCCACCGAACTGGCCGCCGACAAGGTGCTGGCCCTCGCCTTCCCGCTGCACCTGCCGGCTCGCCACGTCTCGCGAGACGCCGAACTGCTCGGCGCGCGCGTGCCGACGCTTGTGGTCCAAGGGACGCGAGACCCGATGGGTACGGCCGACGAGTTGTCCGCCGTGCTGGACGGCCACGACGGGTTCCGCCTGCACGTCGTCCCCGGTGCGGGCCACGAACTGACGGTTGGGAAGCGGGCCCAACCCGGGACGGAGGTTCTGTTGAGCGCCGTCGTGAGCGAGGTGGCATCCTTCCTCGCCTGAGCTCGGAGTCACCCGGTGCGGGAATATTCGCACCATCCAGCCCGTTCCTCTCGATGTGATGGCGATGTTGAGCAAACCCCCCGCGCGGGTGACAGCGGCCGGGCCCGGTGGGCAGGTACGCTCGTACGTGATGACTCTCCCCGGAACCGATGAGAACAGCACCGGCATCGAGGCCCTCGATCCTCGTGTCGACGAGCTTGAAGCTGCCCTGGACGAGACGCAGGACCAGCGCAAGGAGCGTTTCGAGCGAGACGCGCTGGCATATCTCGACCAACTCTATGGCGCCGCCCTGCGCATGACGCGCAACCCCGCGGACGCGGAGGACGTGGTGCAGGAGACCTACGCCAAGGCGTACTCCTCCTTCCACCAGTTCCAGCCCGGCACGAACCTCAAGGCGTGGCTGTACCGCATCCTCACGAACACCTACATCAACACCTACCGCAAGTCGCAGCGCCAGCCGCAGACCTCCGGTGGCGAGGACGTCGAGGACTGGCAGCTCGCGCGCGCCGAGTCACACACCTCCAGCGGCCTGCGTTCGGCAGAGATGGACGCCTTGGACTCCATCCCCGACTCGGCGGTGACCGAGGCGCTGGACTCGCTCAGCCCGGAGTTCCGCGAAGCCGTCGTCCTGGCGGACATCGAGGGCTTTGCCTACAAGGAGATCGCCGAGATCATGGGCACTCCGATCGGCACCGTGATGTCGCGGCTGAACCGTGGCCGGGCGCAGCTGCGCAAGAAGCTCGCCGACCACGCCCGCGAGATGGGCATCACCGACCACCGCACCAGCAGGGGCGACAATGAGTGAGCACATCCACGATGGTCAGTGTGAGCGCGTTTTCGCCCAGGTGCACTCCTTCCTGCACCGAGAACTCTCCGAAGCGGAGATGGACGCAATCCGCGACCACCTGAACAACTGCGACGGTTGCCTGGAGAACTATGACGTCGAGCAGGCGATCACCGCTCTGGTGCGCCGATGCAACCCGCCCCAGCCCGCGACCGAGGCCCTGCGGATGAGGATCACCAAGATGTCGATGACCTGGACTGAACAGGTCTGACACCCGAGTTCCACCTCGGACACGGCCCAACTTGAGCAGGGCCCCAACTCCAACAGGGCTCAACTTCAATAACGGGCCCACAACGACAAGAGCCCCGACACCACGTGTCGGGGCTCTGTTCGTGCGCGTCAGGTCAGGCGTTGGGACGCTTGCCGTGATTGGCGCCGTTCTTGCGGCGAGCGCGACGCTTGCGTCCGGTCTTGCCCATGACGGTCTCCTCACGATGATGGATGGCTCACCCGGCGATGCCGGGCACGGAGTACCATTCTGCCAGCTCCAGGCCCCAGCGACCAACACGACCGGGCAGCACGGACGCGATCAGCCCACACCTCTAGGGTGTTCCCCATGGTGTCGATGTCTGAGGTGCTCAACAAGACCGCCCTGTCCGACCAGGACAAGGGGTGGCTGCGCAGTCTGGTCAACGAGTGGCACCTGCTGGCCGACACCTCCTTCTCCGACCTGATCTTGTGGGTGCCCGGCCCCGACGACAACATCTTCTGGGCGGCCGCGCAGGTCCGCCCTACCACCGGTCCGACGGCACTGGAGGACGAGGTGGTGGGGGAGGAGATCAACTACGACCCCGAGCACCTGGTGACCACCGCCTACCTGTCGAGGGCGATCTGTGAGACGAGCGAGAACCAGCTCCATGCCGGTATCCCGGTGGACGTGTGGGCCATCCCCATCGTCCGTGATGGACATTGCATAGGTGTCGTGGAACGACACACCAACCAGATGGGCGTGCGGGCACCGGGCGCGCTGGAGGATTCCTACCTGGAGACCGCCGACGTGCTCTCGGACATGCTGTGGCGCGGGGAGTTCCCCGTTGACCCCCCGAGCGACCCGACGCTCAGTCCCAAGGTCGGGGATGGAGTCATCACTGCCATGCCCAGCGGCGTCATCACCTACGCGAGCCCCAACGCCATCTCGGCCTACCGTCACTTCGGCCATCCGGCCGACCTCGAGGGGGAGGAGATGCGGCAGCTGACGACCTCGCTGGCCTCGGGGCTTTCGGAGGTCGGGCAGTCATTCGGCAGCGACCTTTCGGGGCGTGATGTGGGCGAACTCGAGGTGGAGAACGAGCGAGCCGCGCTGCGTATCCGGGTCGTACCCATGACCGTGGAGGGCCAGCCCGCCGGTGTCCTGTACCTCGTGCGCGACATGACCGAGCTGCGCCAGCGCGACCGCCAGCTGGTCACCAAGGACGCCACGATCCGCGAGATCCACCACCGCGTCAAGAACAACCTGCAGACCGTTGCGGCGTTGCTGCGCCTCCAGTCACGACGGATGGACTCCGAGGAGGCCAAGGGTGCGCTGAAGGACGCGATGAGCCGGGTGGCGGCCATCGCGGTGGTTCACGAGATCCTGTCGCAAGCCTTCGACGAGGAGGTCGTGTTCGACGACGTCGCCGACCGCATCCTGCGGATGGTGGGCGATGTCTCAGCGTCCAGCGGACGGGTCGTCGCCCGCCGAACCGGTTCCTTCGGCCTGGTGCCCGCCGACGCCGCCACCTCGCTCTCACTGGTGATGACCGAGCTGTGCCAGAACGCCGTCGAGCACGGGCTGCACTCATCGTCGGGGACGGTCGAGGTCTACCCACACCGGGAAGGTCCGCAGCTGTTCGTCGACGTGCTGGACGAGGGGGAAGGACTTCCGGACGACTTCGACATGACCAACACCAACAGCCTTGGGCTGTCGATCGTCCAGACGCTGGTCAGTGACCTGGGCGGAAGTTTCCTCCTCAGCTCGCGGGCGGACGGTCACCAAGGCACCCGTGCGCGCGTCGAACTGCCGCTGACCCGTCGCAGCCCGCAATGAGCTGGAGGCCCGCATTGACTTGGCCCCCGTCGTCACCTGGAACGCCAGCGCACACAAACAATGACCGTCCGGGCCAGCCGGACGGTCATTGTCAGTTGGTGGACGAGGTGTTCTAGGAGCTCCGCAGGCGGCTGCGGGCCTGGCGGCGCTTCAAGGCGCGCCGCTCGTCCTCGCTGAGACCGCCCCAGACTCCATGGTCCTGACCGGCCTCAAGGGCCCAGGCCAGGCACTGCTCTCGCACGGTGCAGCGACGGCACACCTTCTTGGCCTCTTCGATCTGAAGCAGCGCGGGTCCCGTGTTGCCGATGGGAAAGAAGAGTTCCGGGTCCTCCGTGAGGCAGGCAGACTTGTGGCGCCAGTCCATGCGCATTGCTCCTTGTGTCAGACATGCTGGGCGAGACTCCACAGGGGTCGTCGCACCGGGGCCAACCATCAGGCGGCCTCAGACAGCGTAGACGAGTCTTTCAAGTGGCGCTCACGTTGACAAGGGGATCACGGCAATCGGGCTAGAGTTCGGGCCATGTCCGTGCCTGAACCTGCCACTGCCCGTCCCACGAGCCTGGTGGTGGCCATCGTCGGCACTGCGCTGTTCGCCCTCGCCATCATCGGCATCGGGCTGGCCACGGCACTGCAGCGCCACGGGCGATTCTCTGCCGGCGTCGGGGCGATGCTGTTGATCTACGGCGTCTTCGTCGCGGCGGTGGCCTGGGCAGGATGGCGGGCACTACCCCTGGCCCGCGGCGGCATCGTGACCGGCGCCATCATCCACGCCATGGTGGCCTGGACGACCGCTCGCACAGGCCAGCCCTGGGCCTGGCCGGTGTTCGTGCTCGCCCTGGTGATCCTCGTGTGTGCGGTGACGCCCGCGGCAACCCGCTACTTCTACGTCGATGACGAGAAGCCCGCGGCCTGACCGTGGTCAGGCCGCGAGCGTCGCGGGCAATCCTTGGCTGAGCTAGTCGTCGTCCTCATCGTCGAGCCGTGCCAGCCAGGTGGCCAGCCGCTCCACGGGAACCTCGAAGTCCGGGTTGAGGTCGACGAACAGGCTGAGTTGCTCAGCCAGCCAGGCGAAGGAGACGTCCTCCTGCCCCCGGCGGGCTGACAGCTCCTCGATGCCGCGATCGGTGAAGTACATCAGCCGAGAGCCGCTTCCATCAGCGCGGCTTCTTGCTCCTCATGCACCTTGTGCGAGCCCACCGAGGGTGCCGAGGCGAACGGACGAGAAACGACCTTCATGTCCAGCGTGTAGCCAGGTAGGTGCTCGGCCACGGCACCGGGCAGGTGCAGCGCCATGAACGGCCACGGACCCTGGTTCTCCGGTTCGTCCTGGACGAAGCGCACGTCGGTCACGTGCTTGTACTGCTCCAGCTCGCGGGCCAGGTCCTCGGCCGGCAGCGGGTACAACCGCTCCAGCGCGATGATCGCGACCTTGCCGTCCAGACCGCGCTTGGCGCGCTCGGCCACCAGTTCCCACCGGACCTTGCCCGAGCACAGCAGCACGCGTTCCACGGAGACGGGATCGCTGATGGTCGGGTCGCCCAGTGCAGGGTGCCAGGCACCGCTGGTGAACTCCTCCGGCCTGGAGGCGGCCATCTTGTTGCGCAGCATCGACTTCGGGGTCATGATCACCACCGGGCGGTGCCAGTTCACGTAGGCGTGCTGGCGCAGCAGGTGGAAGTGGCTGGCCGGGGTCGACGGCTGGCAGACGGCGAGGTTGTTCTCGCTGCACAGCTGCAGCCACCGCTCGATGCGGGCCGAGGAGTGGTCCGGGCCTTGGCCCTCGTAGCCATGGGGGAGCAGCAGGACCACGCCCGACTTCTGGCCCCACTTGGCGTTGCCGGAGGAGATGTACTCGTCCGCTATGGTCTGGGCACCGTTCACGAAGTCGCCGAACTGCGCCTCCCACAGCACCAGGGCGTCGGGCGCGGCCACGGAGTAGCCGTACTCGAAGCCCATCACCGCGTACTCGCTGAGCAGCGAGTCGTAGACGTCGAAGGTCGCCTGGTCGTCCGCCAGGTGCTTGAGTGGCACCCAGGATTCGTTGGTCGTCCGGTCCACGATGGCCGCGAAGCGCTGGCTGAAGGTGCCGCGGCGGGAGTCCTGGCCGGTCATGCGCACCGGACGTCCCTCCATCAGCAGCGAACCGATCGCCAGCAGCTCGCCGGTGGCCCAGTCGATGGGCCCCTCCAGGATCTGCTTGGCGCGACGCTCCAGCTGCGGCTTGACCTTCGGGTGGGGGGTGAACCCCTCCGGGTAGGCCGTGTAGACCTCGGCCACGCGCTCCAGCACCGAGCGATCGATCGCGGTGCCTGCCAGCTGAGTGCCCTTGGAGGGGTAGTAGGGGACGCGGGTGTAGCCATCGTCCAGGTCGCTCGAGCCCTCGCGGGCCTCCTTGAACACGCCTTCCAGACGGTCGCGGAAGCGGTTCATCACGGCTTCGGCGTCCTCGGTGGAGATGTCCCCGCGGCCGATCAGCGACTCCGTGTACAGCTTGCGGGTGGAGCGCTTCTGCTCGATCAGGTCGTACATGTTGGGCTGGGTGAAGCTCGGGTCGTCACCCTCATTGTGACCACGGCGGCGGTAGCAGACGAGGTCGATCACGACGTCCTTGTTGAACTTCTGGCGGTACTCGAAGGCGACGCGACCGGCGCGGACGACCGCATCCGGGTCGTCGCCGTTGACGTGGATCACCGGTGCCTGGACGACCTTGGCGACATCCGTGCAGTAGGTGGACGTGCGCGACTCGACCGGCGAGGTGGTGAAGCCGACCTGGTTGTTGACGACCAAGTGGATGGTGCCGCCGGTGCGGAAGCCGCGCAGCTGGCCCATCTGCAGCACCTCGTAGACGACGCCCTGGCCCGAGAAGGCCGCGTCCCCGTGCAGCAGCACCGGCAGGACGGGGAAGCCCTCGCCACCGTTGAGCGCGCTGGGCATCCGGTCAAGCTTGGCGCGGGTGATGCCCTCGAGAACTGGGTCGACCGTCTCCAGGTGGGAGGGGTTGGCGGCGACCGAGGTCTTCACGGTGGCACCGCTGCCAGCGGTGAACTCGCCCTCGACGCCGAGGTGGTACTTCACGTCACCCGAGCCCTGCAGGCCGGTGATGGAGCCCTCGAACTCGCGGAAGATCTGCCCGTAGTTCTTGCCGGCGATGTTCGCGAGCACGTTGAGGCGGCCACGGTGGGGCATGCCGATGCAGACCTCGGCCAGGCTTGCATTGGCGGCCTGCTCGCAGATCTCGTCCACGCAGACGATCGTTGACTCGCCACCCTCGAGCGAGAAGCGCTTCTGCCCGACGAACTTCGTCTGCAGGAAGGTCTCGAAGATCTCGGCCTCGTTGAGCTTGTCCAGGATGCGCAGGTGCTCCTCGCGGGGCAGCGGCTTGTGGGGCTTCTCGAAACGGTCCTGGAACCAGGCGCGCTGCTCGGGGTCGGAGATGTGCATGTACTCGATGCCCATGGTGTGGCAGTAGGAGTCACGCAGGATGTCCAGGATCTCGCGCAAAGTCATGTACTGGCGGGGGGAACCGGCGAAGGTGCCGACGGCGAACTGTCGGTCCAGGTCCCAGATTGTCAGGCCATGGGTCTCGAGCTCGAGGTCGGGGTGCCTGCGCTGGCGGTACTCCAGCGGGTCGGTGTCGGCGACCAGGTGGCCCAGGTGACGGTAGGCGCTGATCAGCTCGATGACTCGGGCCTCCTTCGGCACCTGCGAGGAGCGGTGGGCCTGCACGTCACGGTCCCAACGCAGCGGCGCGTAGGGGATGCGCAGGCTGCGGAAGATGTCGTCGTAGAAGCCGTGCTCGCCGATCAGCAGCTGGTGCATCGTGCGCAGGAACTCGCCCGACTGGGCGCCCTGGATGACGCGGTGGTCGTAGGTCGAGGTGAGCGTGGTGACCTTGCTGACCCCCAACTCCTGGAGGCGCGACTCCGAGGTGCCCTGGAATTCCGGCGGGTAGTCGATCGAGCCGACGCCAAGGATGACGCCCTGGCCCTTCATCAGTCGGGGCACCGAGTGGTTCGTCCCGAGTCCGCCGGGGTTGGTCAGCGAGGCGGTCACGCCGGCGAAGTCGTCAACGCCCAGCGTGCCCTTGCGCCCCTTCTGGACGACTTCCTCGTAGGCGGCCCAGAACTGGGCGAAGTCGAGGTCCTCACAGCCCTTGATCGCGGGGACGACGAGCTGGCGGGTTCCGTCAGCCTTGACGAGGTCGATTGCCAGGCCGAGGTTGATCGACGGGCTCTCGACGAGCGTGGGCTTGCCGTCGGTCTCGTCGTAGGAATTGTTCATGGCCGGCATCGCCTTGAGGGCGCGAACCATGGCATAGCCGATGATGTGGGTGAAGCTGACCTTGCCGCCCTTGGAGCGCTTGAGGAAGTTGTTGATCACCGTGCGCTGGTCGATCACCATTTTCATCGGCACGGAGCGCACGGTCGTCGCGGTCGGCATCGACAGCGAGGCGTCCATGTTCTTCGCGGTGCGCATCGGCGCACCCTTCATGATCGTGCGCTTCGCCTCGGACGTGCTGGCGGCAGGACGCTTCGCCGGGTTCGGTGCGTCCGCGGAGAGTTTGCTGGAGCTGCCGGGGGAGTCCGGGGTCTCCGAGCGGCGGGTCTCCGGGGCCTCGACGGCGGGCGTCGACTTCCGGGTGGGCTCGGCGGGAGCCTGCTGGGAGGCGGGAACGCTCGCGGGCGCAGCCTGAGCGGCAGCGGGTTGCTTCGCGGCAGGAGCAGGAGCAGGAGCAGCAGCAGGAGCATCGGCAGCGGGTCCAGCGGCTGGGGCGGGGGCCGTGGCGGCCTGCTGGGCAGGCGCGGGTGTAGCGGACGCCTGCTGGGCGGGAGCTGCGGCCTGGGGAGACTGCTGACCGGCGGGCGGGTTCTTGGCAAAGTAGTCCTGCCAGGCTGGGTCCACGCTGGCCGGATCGGCCTGGAACTGCTCGTACATTTCCTCGATCAGCCAGTCGTTGGCGCCGAAGTCGTCTGAGGTGTCAGTGTGAGCCATTGTTGTAACCGGTGGCCGCGGCCACCATCGCCTCTTTCCCGGATTGTGTGGGCCTGTGGCAGGCTCCTGTGCCTACCCAGGGGGAATGCTATCGGTACTTTCAACCGTGCGCCCCCAGCGGCGCGCTGCTGGGCGAAGCCCCCCGGCCATGTCACCCACCACCCAGAGCGCCTGCGTGAGGCAGACCACGGTCAGGAGCAGGTTGCGCAGCGCAAGGACGACCGTCACGCCCACTTCGCCTACAGGGTTCGTGATCAAGCCGCCGTAGGCGACCGGGTAGACGTACTGCGTGGCCGCAGCCACCACCAGGCCCGCGCCGCAGCTGGTCATGGCGCGCAGCCGGTGCGTGCGGGGGCTGAGGGCCAGCCACGCGGAGCACACCGCGCCGTACCAGATCAGGTACTGGGGGCTGAGCGTCTTGTTGGCCACGAGCATCATGGAGACGATCGCGGCGCAGGCCTGGGCTCGTTCGTGGGCCGGGACGTGGGTCCGCGCCAGGGCCGCCACGGCAACGATCACGCAGAAGATGACCGCGATGACCATCGCGATGGAGGCGGCCAGTTGGTAGCCCCCCACGCCCGGGCCGAAGAGCTCGTAGGCGTTGAAGCGACTCATCTCCACCAGCACCTGCGGGTTGGTTCCGAAGGCACGCTGCCACATCAGCGGTGTGGCCCAGACGGACTCGATCTGCAGCCCGCGCTCCGCCTGCCATGACAGCGGTGACACCAGCCGCACGGCACCGGCATCCGCCAGCGCCAGCAGGGCCAACGCCAGACCGGTCGCGGCAAAGGAGGTCGTACGGCGCACGGATGCCTGGTCGCGTCCAAGCAGGGGAGCGACCAGCAGTGCGGGCCACAGCTTGATGCCGGCGCCGACGGCAACCAGGGCGCCACTGACCCTCGGACGGCGGGCGATGAACAGCACGGCGGCCCCGACGATCACGCCCGGCAGCATGTCATAGCGGAACCAGACCAGCGGACCCATGGCGAAGCCGAAGACCATCCAGGAGATCGCCGCTACATGGGAGTGTGACCGCCACAGCCAGTAGACGAAGCCGGCATCGAGCAGAGCCATCGTCAAGGCGAAGGTGATGATGTAGAGGTTGACGTCCTCGGCCGCGGGGAAGCGCAATAGGTCCAAGAACCACAGCACCGGCAAGGGGTACTCGCGCAGCACGACGTGCGGGTCACCCTGGGCGAGCTGGAAGTAGTAGTAGCGCACGTCATTGGCGATGTAGTCGTAGTGCAAGCCCCACTCGCGCAACATCACTGCACGGCTGAACAGCCACGCCGCGATCCACACCCAGCCCGAGTGCAGCAACCTGGCGCCGAGCGCGACGAGGTCGACCTCATCCGGATGGCGGGCAGCGCTCATGCGCGACCGTCCGTCCGCAGGAAACTCCAGATCCAACGGGTCACCCGGATGAACAGCCACAGCAGGACGAGGTTGCGCGCGGCCAGCACGATGGTGGCGAGCACCAGCCCGGGACGGTGCTGCACCAGGGCCGCATAGGTCAACGGGTAGACGAGCTGGGTCAGCAAGGTGGCCAGGAAGGTCAACTCGCTGACCACGGCGATCTCGTGCTCGTCGCGCGCAGCACGCACCGATCCAACCGGGTTCTCGCTCGCCATCGCCCAGGCGGCGGCCAGGGGCCCACCGAGCCAGATGATGTACTGCGGCGAGAAGGTCTTGTTGGTGACGATCATCACCAGGATCACCAGCAGCATCATCGCGGCTGCCTCGACCAGACGTCCGTGGCCGCGACGGATCCACCACAGGTAGGCCGCGACGGCGGCCAGCAGGCCGACGGCGAAGGCGAGGCTCGCGCCCTTCAGGAAGAGGTCGGTGGTCGGTCCGGAGACCTCCCACGCGTTGAAGGGGCTGACCGCGACCAGGTAGCGCTCGGGATGGAAGACCCGCAACACCATCGGCACCGTCGCCCACAGCGACTCGATCTGCAGGCCGCGCTCACCCTGCCAGGTCAGCGGCGACAACAGCCGGTCCCACCCGGCCCAGGCCAGGCTGACCAACGCCAGCACGCCACCGAAGCCGAAGATCCCGAGCGTTGCGCGTCCCGCGGACCCCTTGTCGTCCGGCCGGTTGAGCAGTGCGGGCCACAACAGGGCGGGCCACAACTTGATGGCGGCACCGGCTCCGACGAGCATGCCCGCGACGCCGGGACGACGACGTGCCAGCTCGATCAGCGCCCAGCCAGCCAGCACGGCAGTGACGATGTCGAAGCGCAGGTAGGCGGTGGTGCCGATCAGGGGGATGAAGACGCTCCAGAACAGCACCGCCTTGCCCCGGTTGCGACCGCCGAGCAGCCACAGTGAGCGGGTGAAGGCGGCATCCAGGGCCATCATCATCAGGAAGAAGACCAGGACGTAGACCCAGCGCTGCCCGAAGCTGACCAGGTCGGGCAGCTTCAGGAACCAGAGCACCGGGGTGGGGTACTCCACCATCGTCCGGCGGGGGCCGAGTTCGCCCATCCGGGAGATGTTGTCGAAGTAGTAGCGCGTGTCGCCGAGCGTGAAACGCATCAGCACCCACTGGGCCAGCAGGAGCGCGTGGCCGATCAGCCACACCCGGCGCAACAGGCGGGCGTCATTGAGCCGATCGGACTGCCACCAACCCCGCCACGTGAAATCCGGGGCGCCGGACCTGCCCGCCCGACGAGATCCGGTTGAAGGGGTGGGATTCGTCACGAGACCTCGCTGTGGCTTTCTCGGGCGGCCTGTTCGGGCGACTGGGCGCCCCCGGCAGGATTCGAACCTGCGCTCCCGCCTCCGGAGGGCGGTGCTCTATCCCCTGAGCTACGGGGGCCTGCCCTGCTCGGCAGGGCGTGGAACAGGCTAGCAGGTTTCCCGGTCGTGCCAGCGCGACGGTACCGAGCTCGCGTCCGTTCGCTGGATCACGGCGCCTCGCTTCCCGCGCATCTGACAGGCTTTGCCCTGATCGTCGGCTCTGCGGCCGGCGAAGTGACAGCAGCATGCCCAGGAAGGCGTCCATGAACCAGACCAGCACGTCCAGCCCGCCCGAGCTCGCCCCGTTGAAGGTGGCCATGCTGGGCTGTGGGACGGTCGGGACGCAGGTCGCCCGCCTCATCACCCAGTCCGGCGATGACCTGCGGGAGCGGATCGGACGTCCCATCGAGCTGGTGGGCATCGCCGTGCGGGATGCCATCAAGCAGCGCGACGGGATCGACCCCCAGCTGTTCACCACCGACGCCCTGGGCCTGGTCACCCGCGGTGACCTCGACGTCGTCGTCGAGCTGATCGGTGGGATCGAGGAGGTGCGCCCCCTGGTGCTGGCCGCCATCGAGAGCGGAGCCTCGGTCGTCACCGCGAACAAGGCACTACTGGCCGCTGACGCCGACACCCTCTCCCAGGCCGCCGACAAGGCAGGGGTCGATCTCTACTACGAGGCGGCAGTGGCGGGCGCAATACCGATCGTCCGTCCGCTGCGCGAGTCTTTGGTCGGCGACGAGATCATCACCGTGATGGGCATCGTCAACGGCACCACGAACTACATCCTGGACAAGATGTGCACCACCGGCGCTGACTTCGACGAGACCCTCGCCGAGGCGCAGGCCCTTGGCTATGCCGAGGCCGATCCGACAGCCGACGTCGAGGGCTACGACGCCGCCGCCAAGGCTGCGATCCTGGCCTCCCTGGCCTTTCACACCCGGGTGCGGGCCGCGGACGTCTACCGCGAGGGCATCACCCGGATCGCCGCCCAGGACATCCGACAGGCGCGGGTCAATGGCTGCGTCGTGAAGCTGCTCGCCATCGCCAGCAGCCTTCCGGACGGGAAGGTGAGTGTGCGCGTGCACCCCGCCATGGTGCCCAACTCCCACCCGCTCGCCTCGGTGTCGGGCGCGTACAACGCCGTCTTCGTCGAGTCCCGTGAGGCCGGCCGCCTGATGTTCCTGGGCCCCGGCGCTGGAGGTGCCCCCACCGCGTCCGCCGTGATGGGAGACCTGGTCACGGTCGGACGCAACCGCGTCCGCGGCGTCGCGGCCCGTGGGCACAATGTCTACGCCCACCGTCCGATCGCCTCCATGGGTGACGTGCACACGCGCTATGCGGTGAGTGCCGAGGTGGCCGACGAGCCCGGCGTGCTCGCCGCGGTGGCAAGCTGCTTCGCCGAGCACGGTGTCTCGCTCCAGACGGTCGACCAGGAACTGGGTGCCTCCACGGACCACCCGACGGCCACCATCCAGGTGACCACCCACCAGGCCAATGAGGCCGACGTCCAGGCATGCGTCGACGAGCTCGGCCTGCGCAGCTTCATCCACGGCCAGGTCCGCGTGCTGCGCGTCGAAGGCAACTGAGGTGGTCATCCCCGCTGGGCGCATCGCGCGCGTCCGGGTGCCCGCGACCAGCGCCAACCTCGGGTCCGGATTCGACTGCATGGGCCTGGCGCTCGACTGGTACGACGAGCTCGAGGCCGAGGCCACCGACGGTGGTCTGGTCTTCGAGCTGTCCGGAGAGGGCGCCGAACAGGTCCCACGGGACGAGCGTCACCTCGTCCTGGCCAGCCTTGTGGATGGTCTGGCCGACCTCGGCGATGGAGTGGCTGGGCTCGTCCTGCGCGCCCACAACACGATTCCCCACTCGCGCGGCTTGGGCTCTTCCGCGGCTGCGATCGTCGCGGGTCTGGCCCTGGCCTGGGGCCTCGCGCGTCCAGACCGGCGTCTTGACCTTGGCTGGGTGGACCGGTTGTCATCGCAGGCCGAGGGCCACCCTGACAACGCGACCGCTGCCGTGCACGGGGGAGCGGTGCTGGCCTGGATGCCCGACGACCTGGACGCAGCCCCGGTGGTGGAGGTCGTGGAGCTGACGCCGGCATCCGGGTTGCGTGCGATCGCGTTGGTCCCGACCTTCGAGGTGCTCACCTCGGGCGCCCGAAAGGTGCTGCCGGATGACGTCCCCCGGCTGGACGCGGTGCGCCAGGCGACCCGCTCGGCGCTGCTCGTCCATGCCCTGACCACCGACCCCGCCCGACTGCTGGAGGCCACGGACGACCTGCTCCACCAGCCCTACCGTGCCGAGATGATGCGCCCCTCCGCCGACCTTGTCGCGGCCCTGAGAGCCGTGGGCGTGGCGGCGGTCATCTCCGGGGCCGGACCGACCGTGCTCGCGCTCGGTACCCCAGACCAGCTCGCCCTGGCCGAGGGCGTATCGCAGGACGGTTTCGTGGCCCACCCGGTCGCGCTCGGTTGTGGCGTCGAGCTCCTGGAGGTACGCGGCAGCCAAGGCTGAGCGCGGCACCCGGCGCCGTCAGCTGGCGTCGCCCAACTCGTCGGGGCTCGCCTGGCGGCCGGACCGGTGCCCGGGGTGGCCAGGGTGGGTGCTATCGTTGGCAGTGAGCGCGGTCACCACCCGCTCCGGGTACCTCACAGGTCAGGTTCCCATCGGCGAGACCGACGGATGGACGTCCGGACACCGCCAACCCCCACCGCGAACTGGCGCCGAGGGCAAACTTGCCCCGCCAGATCACGACCTGAAAGCCAGCATCCACCGGCGGCCCGCACGAACATGTGCACACCCACGCCGGAACCGAAGGGAACCACGTGACCGAATCGCAGAACTCGGGCAAGAGTGTCAACAGCATGCTCCTGCCCGAGCTGAAGACCTTGGCGTCCTCCATGGGCATCCGCACCACCGGGGTGAAGAAGGCCGACCTCATTGCTGCCATCCAAGGTGAGCAGGGCGGTGGGAATGCCAGCGCTTCGCGCCGTCGTGCCAGTCGTTCCGCTGGGGCGCCGGCCCAGGAGTCCGCCGCTGGGGCGGCACCAGCCCAGCAGGAGCGTCCGGCCCAGACCATCCGCGAGGACTCGACCCGCAAGGAGACGGCGCACGAGCAGGGCCAGCAGCGCACCCGTTCCCGCCGCGAGCGTGAACAGCGCGGTGGCCGTACCGAGGCAGCGGCCTCCGAGGGGCAGCGCAGCGAGTCCGAGCCGGTGCAGCCGACCACCTCGGGCGGCGAGGTCGCCGACGAGGTGGGAGCGCGTCTGGCGGAGCTGTCCAACCAGGGCCGCCGTCGACGCAACCGCGGCGGCGAACAGTCCGAGGGTGGCGAGCAGCCTGCGCAGCACGGAAAAGACCGCGAGCGCGAGTCGGTGAACAACCAGAGCTTCACAGGCGGCAGCGCGACCTCGGGCAGCGGCAACAACACCGCCGGCAACGGCAACAACAACGCTGGCAACCACGTTGGCAACGGCAACAACAACGTTGGCAATCACGTTGGCAATGGCAACAACTCGGGCGGCGGCAACGCGGGCAACTCGAACAACCCCAGTGCCTCGCGCGACTACGACGACGAGGCCGGTGGCCGTCGTGGACGTCGTCGCCGCCAGCGTGATCGCCAGAACCGCCGTGGGAACAACAATCGCAGCACGGGCATGGAGCGCTACAACGACGCCGAGCCCGTGATCGCCGAGGACGACGTGCTGCTCAACATCGGCGGCATCCTGGACGTGCTGGACTCCTACGCCTTCGTCCGCACCTCCGGCTACCTGCCCGGGTCCAACGACGCCTACGTGTCGTTGGCCATGGTGCGCAAGCACGGGCTGCGCAAGGGCGACGTGGTGACCGGTGCCATCCGCCAGGCCAAGGAGGGGGAGCGCAAGGAGAAGTTCAACCCGCTCGTCCGCCTCGACACCATCAATGGCGACGACCCGGCCAAGGCCAAGGATCGTCCCGACTTCAACAAGCTGACGCCCCTCTACCCGCAGGAGCGTCTGCGCCTGGAGATGGGTGCGGCCAACATGACCGGCCGCATCATCGACCTCGTCAGCCCGATCGGCAAGGGCCAGCGTGGCCTGATCGTGTCCCCGCCCAAGGCCGGCAAGACGATGGTCATGCAGAACATCGCCAACGCGATCACCGCGAACAACCCCGAGGTGCACCTGATGGTCGTCCTCGTGGACGAGCGCCCCGAGGAGGTCACCGACTTCCAGCGCTCGGTCAACGGTGAAGTCATCGCCTCCACCTTCGACCGCCCCGCCGACGACCACACCACGGTCGCGGAGCTGGCCATCGAGCGCGCCAAGCGCCTCGTCGAGCTTGGTCACGACGTCGTCATCCTGCTCGATGGCATCACCCGCCTCGGCCGCGCCTACAACCTGGCCGCGCCCGCCTCGGGTCGCATCCTCTCCGGTGGTGTCGACTCGGCCGCGCTCTACCCGCCGAAGAAGTTCTTCGGCGCCGCCCGCAACATCGAGGACGGTGGCTCGCTGACCATCCTCGCGACGGCCCTTGTGGAGACCGGTTCGCGCATGGACGAGGTCATCTTCGAGGAGTTCAAGGGCACGGGCAACATGGAGCTTCGCCTGCGCCGTGACCTCGCCGACAAGCGAGTCTTCCCGGCCATCGACGTGGTCGCCTCGGGCACCCGCCGCGAGGAACTCCTGGTGGGACGCGAGGAGCTGGCGATCATTTGGAAGCTGCGTCGCCTCCTGTCGGGGATGGATTCCCAGGCGGGGCTGGAGATGCTGCTGAAGCAGATGCGCAAGTCGCAGTCCAACACCGACTTCCTGATCCAGATCTCGAAGACGACGCCCCAGACCGAGTGAGCCCGATTGCCGGTGCCGCGGGAACAATTCCGCGGCATTTGGCGATTCACCACTGGAGCGGGCAAAATTGTCCGTCGGTGCCGGTTCACGCCGCCCTTCATGCAGGCGACCCGGCACACAAACCCATCAAGGAGAAGACATGAAGCAGGGTATCCACCCCGATTACAACGAGACCACGGTGACGTGCACTTGTGGCGCCACCTTCACCACGCGCTCCACCGCCAAGGGCGGCCAGCTGAGCGCCGACGTGTGCGCCGAGTGCCACCCCTTCTACACCGGCAAGCAGAAGATCCTCGACACGGGCGGCCGCGTGGCCCGCTTCGAGCGTCGTTACGCCGCGAAGAAGTAGTCATCCAGCCGAGCGCCGGGCGCAGGTCCCTTGGACCTGTCCCGGCGCTCGTCGTTTCCCCCACGTCGTTTCCCCCACGTCGTTTCCCCCACGTCGTTTCCACAGGCACGCCCACGTCCCCGGGAGCAGCAGTGTTCGACCCCTCCACCAGCCAGGTGAGTGCCCTGCGTGACGAGTTCGCCGACCTCGAACGCCAGCTTGCCGACCCGGGCCTGCACGCCAACCCGGCCCGATCAAGGCGCGTTGGCCGGCGTTACGCGGAACTGACCCCGATCATCAAGGCACTGGCCGAGCACCAGCAGCTTGCCGACGACCTCGCGGCTGCCCGCGAACTCGCTGACGAGGACGAGGCCTTTACCGTTGAGGCCGACGAACTGACCTCGCAGCTGGAACGCACCGACGACCGGCTGACCGCCCTGCTGGCGCCGCGTGACCCGCACGACTCGCTGGATGCGATCGTGGAGATCAAGTCCGGCGAGGGTGGTGAGGAGTCCGCGCTGTTCGCCGGCGACCTGCTGCGGATGTACTCCCGCTACGCCGAACGTCGAGGCTGGAAGGTCGAGGCCCTCGACGAGCAGGGCACCGACCTGGGTGGCTACAAGACCGTCACCATCGCCGTGAAGGCCCCTGGAGCTGGCGACCCCGAGACCATGCCCTACGGCGCGCTCAAGTTCGAGGGCGGTGTGCACCGCGTGCAGCGAGTGCCCGTGACCGAGAGCCAGGGCCGCATCCACACCTCGGCGGCTGGCGTCCTGGTGATGCCCGACGTGGACGACGACGACGCGGTCGAGGTGAACGAGGACGACCTGCGCGTCGACGTCTACCGCAGCTCGGGCAAGGGCGGTCAGGGCGTCAACACCACCGACTCGGCCGTGCGCCTCACCCATCTGCCCACGGGGATCGTCGTCACCTGTCAGAACGAGCGGTCCCAGCTGCAGAACAAGGAGCAGGCGATGCGCATCCTGCGCTCACGGCTTGTGCAACTCGCCGACGAACGGGCCGCTGCCGATGCCTCGGCGGCGCGACGCTCGCAGGTGCGAACCGTGGACCGTTCCGAGCGCATCCGCACCTACAACTTCCCGGAGAACCGGATCGCCGACCACCGGATCGGTTTCAAGGCCCACAACCTGGACCAGGTGCTCGACGGTGACCTCGGCCCGGTCGTAGAGGCGCTGCAGGCCGCTGACCTGGCGGAACGCCTGCAGGGCGGCGCGCAGTGACTCGTCCGTCAGCGCTGCTGTCGGCCGCCGTTCGAACCCTGACCGACGCCGGTGCTCCCTCACCGGCCGCGGAGGCCCGCACCCTGCTGGCCCATGTGCTGCGCGTCGATCCGTCCAGGCTGGTGCTGGCCACCGAGGTGACCCAGGAGCAGCGCCACCAGATGGATGAGCTGATCGCGCAGCGAGCGCAGGGCATCCCCGTGCAGCACCTGACCGGGGAGGCATTCTTCCGTCACGTGCGCCTGGAGGTGGGCCCGGGGGTCTTCATTCCTCGTCCCGAAACCGAGGTGATGACCGGATGGGCCATCGATGAGTTGCAGGGCGTGAATGAACCCGTCGTCGTGGAGCTCTGCGCGGGATCCGGGGCCATTTCCAAGGCCATCGCGGACGAACTGCCGTCCGCCCGCATCCATGCCGTGGAACTCGATGACTCCGCATTCGACTTTGCCCAGCGCAATCTCGCCGGGACGGGCGTCGACCTGCGACCAGGTGACATGGCGCTCGCCTTCGCCGAACTCGACGGCAGCGTCGACCTGGTGATCTCCAATCCGCCGTACATTCCGCTCGAGGCCTGGGAGTCCGTCGCCGCCGACGTGCGCGACCATGACCCGGCGTTGGCGCTGTGGTCAGGAGATGACGGTCTGGACGCCACCCGGGTCGTCGCCCGCACCGCCGCGCGCCTGCTGCGCGCCGGAGGCCTGGTGTGCAGCGAGCATGCCGAGGTGCAGGAGCGCTCGGCGCCGCAGGTCTTCGTGGACCACGGTGGCTTCACGGAGGTGGCCGACAACCGTGACCTCGCCGGCCGTCCACGCTTCGTCACCGCCCGCCGTGGCACCCGACGCGACCGCTGAGCCGCCCTTGGGCGTGGCAGGATGTTCCTCGTGACTGACCTTCCTCCCACCGACGCACCTGTCGATCCAGAGCTGGACGCCACTGAGATCGAGGGCGACGAATCCCAGAGCGAGGCTGGTGGCCCCGACGAGTCAACCTGGCGCCGCTTCGACGTCACCTCGGAGGCGGGTGAGGCGCTTGCTGCGGCACAGGCTGCGATCGCGGCCGGGGAGTGCATCGTGCTGCCCACCGACACCGTCTACGGGATCGGTTCGGACGCCTTCTCGGCGGCCTCGGTGCAGCGTCTGCTCGACGCCAAGGAACGCGGACGCGACATGCCACCGCCCGTGCTGGTGGCCGAGGTGGGTATGTTCGAGGCGCTGGCCGACGAGATCCCCTCGCACGCAATGCGCCTGGCGCAGGCCTACTGGCCCGGGGCCCTGACCCTCATCGTCCAGGCGCAGCCCCATCTGCGAATCGACCTGGGGGAGACCCGTGGCACCATCGCCGTCCGCGTTCCCGACCACGACTTCACCCGCGACCTGCTCCGGCGCACCGGCCCCCTTGCCGTCAGCTCGGCCAATGTCTCCGGCAAGCCCTCGTCGACGAACATCGACGACGCGGTGGGCCAGCTCGGCAACCGGGTGCAGGTCTACCTCGACGCCGGTGCCACCCCCGGCGAGACCCCGTCGACCATCATCGACTTCGTCTCGACCAGCCTGGGCAAGGTCGTTCGCCAAGGTGCCCTCTCGCTGGAGCTGATCCACGAGGTCGCCCCCTTCGTGGAGGGCATCGAGTCCCCCGAGGAGTCCGCGACCCCTGCCGATGCTTCTGAGCCCGCTGGCACCGATCCGGTCGAGGCCGCATCCGACGCGCCCGACGAGGGTGTGGATGCGTGAATACCTCCTGGTCCTGCTGACCGCCGCATCGACCACCTACCTCCTGTGCGGCATGTGCCGCCGTGTCGCCATCAAGGTGGGCGCGGTGGCGCCGGTCCGCGCCCGGGATGTGCACGCCGTGCCAATTCCCTACCTGGGAGGCTTGGCGATGCTGGGCGGGGTTGCGGCGGCCTTCCTGCTGGCCGCTCAACTGCCCTTCCTGTCCCGACATGCGGTGGTCGCCCATGACGCCCGAGCGATCCTGATCGCGGCGTCGGTGATCTGCGTCGTGGGGGTGTTGGACGACGTCTTCGACCTGCCGGCACTGGCCAAGGCCGCTGGCCAGGTGCTGGCCGCTGGCATCGTGGTCGTCAACGGCGTGCGGATGTTCTGGATCGCGCTGCCCCAGCGGATCATCGTCCTCGACAACGCAACCTCCATCCTGATCACGGTCATCTTCATCTTCGTCTGCGTGAACGCCATCAACTTCGTGGACGGGCTGGACGGGCTCGCCGGGGGAGTGGTGGCGATCGGTGGGCTTGCCTTCTTCAGCTACACCTACCTCCTGGCCCATGAACAGGACCTGGTTCTGGCCACCACCGCCAGCCTGGTCACCGTCACCATCGCGGGTGTTTGCCTCGGCTTCCTGCCGCACAACTTCTTCCCCGCCCGGATGTTCATGGGCGATTCGGGCTCGATGCTGCTGGGGCTGCTCCTGGCAGCGTCCACCATCTCGCTGACCGGGCAGATCGACGCTTCGGGACTCAACGCGAGGGGCGCCGGCCTGGTGACTGCCTACCTGCCCATCGTGCTGCCCTTTGCCGTCCTCGCGCTGCCGCTACTCGATCTCGTGCTGGCCTATGCCCGACGGACGATGAACGGCACGTGGTGGTTCGTGGCCGACAAGCAGCACCTGCACCATCGCCTGCTGCAACTGGGCCACTCCCAGACCCGCGCCGCGTTGCTGATGTACCTGTGGACCGCGATCATCAGCTTTGGTGCCATCGCAGTGGGTCTCGCCCCGGGTTGGTGGGCAGTCCTCGGGCTGGTCGTGGCTCTCCTGGTGGCGACGGCCCTCACCTGGCCCCGACCGCGGCGGGCGTGAGATGTTTCGACATCAAGAGATCTCTTGTGCTAGGTTTCACAAGCAACCCAAACTCCTAGTGAGCCGGACATCCGGCGGACAGGACGCGTCACCGAATGACTGCCATGGCCGCTGTTGACCGAACCCCTCGGCTGCCCCTGCATCAAGGTGAGGCGTTGTGTCTGGGCATGCTGCGGGGCGGCTTCGGAGCCGCCAATGTCGCACTGCTCGTCGCGGCCGCCGGTTGTGGGATGGCACACGGGGGAGTGGGCGCGCTCAATGCCGCGGCGGCGGGCGTCATCGTCTTGCTGTTCGCCGCCTCCGGGCAGGCCGTCCAGATGGTTGCCGCGGGCATGGCTGACTCGAACGGGATGGTGCTCGTGCTGGGCTCCTACCTGGCCCGGGTGGCCGTTCTCGGTGGGATGCTCTGGCTGGCCATGGAGCACCAGGAACGCGTGGAACCGCTCCTGGACCGGACCTGCGTCATGGTGGGTGCCCTCGCGGTGCTCGCCGGCTGGCTGGGGGGAGTCCTGTGGACCCATGCCCACCAGCGCGTGAGCGTCTTCGACTCCCAGTGGCGGGCGCGCACGGACACCAGTCGAAGCGGCTCTGTTGGCCGCCGGCAAGGGACTCCCGCGGGTGAGCCTCCCAGGGGCGGTGGTTCGAGGTGAACAACCATCTCGTCACTGGTAATGTCGCCCCCGGTATGGAGAAGCAATCGCGCAACGAGGCGACGGAACCGACGGGTGACGACGGCATGCTCGTGCTCAGCTACGTCATCTCGGGTCTGCTGTTCTACGGCGGCCTCGGGTGGCTCGCAGACCACTATCTGCACCAGAACTGGATGTTGCCGCTCGGTCTGATCATCGGACTGTGCTTCAGCGTCTACTCGATCATCAAGCGTTATGGGAGCCGCACGTGAACAAGGGAGCTGACCTGTGATGCTGCAGCTGTCACTGCATCTGCTGAACATCCTTCCCCTGGAGACCGAGGCGCACGGTGAGGGCGGCTACCAGTCGCCCGGCGTGGAGTCGTTCCAGTTCGACGGCAACTGGGGGATTGACTGGCTGACCAAGCCAGCCATGCAGGCGATCATCGCCGCACTGCTGGTGATCGCCTTCTGGCTGTGGGGCTCGCGCAAGCTCGGCGTCAAGCCGACCAAGGGCCAGTTCTTCTTCGAGTATGTGTACGAGTTCATCCGCAATGGCGTGGCTCGCGACACCCTCGGCCATGACTTCCGCAAGTTCCTGCCCTACCTGCTGGCCGTCTTCAGCTTCATCCTGGTCAACAACTGGTTCGGCGAGTTCTTCCTCTTCATGCTGCCGACCTTCTCGAACATCGGCTACGCCTACGCGGTCGCGCTGTTGTCCTGGATCATGTACATGGGTGCTGGTTTCGCCAAGCACGGCGTGGGCGGTTACCTCAAGCGCTCGCTGATCCCGCCGGGCGCCCCGGGCTACCTGCTGCCGCTGCTGATCCCGCTGGAGTTCTTGTCGAACTTCATCGTCCGCCCGGTCACGCTGGCCCTGCGTCTGTTCGCCAACATGTTCGCCGGCCACCTGGTCGTCCTCGTGTTCGTCGTCGGCGGCGCCTACCTGCTGACCCACGGCCCGGCCATCCACCGCGTTGCTGGCGGTGTCTCGCTGCTGTTCAGCTTCGCCATCCTCTTCCTGGAGCTCTTCGTCGGAGCGCTGCAGGCCTACATCTTCACCGTCCTCACGGCCCAGTACGTGAGTTCGTCCATTGCGGACGAGCACTGACCCCACCCAAAGCTTTCTTCACCACCGAAGAAAAACTCCGAAAGGAAACAACATGACCCCCATGGAAATCGCGGGCTCGATCAACATGATCGGCTACGCCCTGGCCACCCTCGGCCCGGCCCTTGGCGTGGCCTGGATCTTCGCCTCGGTCATCAACGGCACCGCCCGCCAGCCTGAGGCCCGTGGCGCCATGATGGGCACCGCGTTCATCGGCATGGCCGTCGTCGAGGCCCTCGCCATCATCGCGATCGCCCTCGCGTTCGTCATCAAGTGAGCCCCCTCATGGTGCCCCTCATGTGGGTGCCTCAGGAGCTGGACCTGGGCCCGCTGCTGCCGCACCATCTCTCCGAGCTGTTCATCGGCCTCATCCTGGTCGGCCTCGTGTGGGCCGTTCTGGCCAAGTGGGTCGTACCGGCCTTCGAGAAGATGTATGCGGAGCGTGCGGACGCCATTCAGGGAGGCATGGAGCGCGCCGAGCGCGCCCAGGCCGAGGCGGAGGCTGCGCGTTCGCAGTACGCCGCCCAGCTCTCGGAGGCCCGAGACGAGGCCGCTCGCATCCGCGAGGAGGCCAAGAACCAGGGCGCCCAGATCCTTGCCGAGATGCGGGATCAGGCGACCAAGGAATCCACCCGGATCGTGGAATCTGCCCGTGCCCAGGTTTCGGCCGAGCGCGAGCAGGCCCTGAACCAGCTCAAGGGTGAGGTCGGCGGCCTGGCCACGACGCTGGCCGGACGCATCGTCGGGGAGTCCCTCGACGACGACGTCCGCGTCCGCGGCACGGTCGACCGCTTCCTGGCCGAGCTGGAGTCCACGAGCGAGCAGAGGCAGACGGTATGACCCTCAGTGCAACCGAAGAGTCCCGGCAGGGTGAGCTCGACAAGGTGCTGGATTCCCAGCAGCTCGACTTCGCCACGCCGGGGGAGTTGTTCGCTCTCGTTGACGCGATTGACTCCCAGTCCGCGCTCAAGCGGGCGTTCACCGATCCTGCGGCCTCTTCGCAGGCCAAGCAGGGGCTGGCTCGTCGGTTGTTCGAGGGAAAGGTCGGCGGGCAGGCCCTGGACCTCCTGGTGCAGGCTGCTGGCCTGCGCTGGCGTTCGGGCCGCTCGCTGGTCGACGCCGTCGAGCGCCAGGCCGTCCGGGCCGAGCTGTCCAGTGCACAGGCCCACGGCCAGCTGGACGAGGTCACCGACGAGCTCTTCCGGTTCGCCCAGACCGTCCAGGGCTCCCCGGAGCTCCGTGCGGCACTGAGCGACCGCAGCCGCCCTCTGTCGGGCCGGCAGGAACTCGTCCGCAACCTGTTGGCCGGCAAGGCCACTGGGTGGACCAGCTCCCTGGCCTCCCGTGCGGCGGCTGGACGCAACCGCAACTTCGAGACGACGGTCGACGGCTACCTGGCCCTCGCCGCGCAGCTGCGCAACCGCGACGTTGCCAAGGTGACCGTCGCCCGAGAGATGACCGACGAGCAGAAGGCCCGGCTCCAGGTCGCGCTGAGCAGCATCGCCGGCCGCCAGGTCGACCTCCAGTTCACGATCGATCCCGAGGTCATCGGCGGCGTCCGGGTGGAGCTGGGCAATGAGATCATCCAGGGCACGATTGCAGATCGGCTCGAGCAGGCCAAGCGCCAGCTCGGCTGAAGACCAACCCCAAGCCGCCCCACAAGGGTGCAAGCGATTTCGAAAGAGTAGGGACGCAAGCAATGGCGGAACTGACGATTCGTCCGGACGAGATCCGCGACGCACTGGACACCTTCGTCCAGAACTACACCCCCGCGGCGGCGGAACGCGAAGAGGTTGGCAAGGTCGTCACCTCGGGCGACGGCATCGCCCGCGTCGAGGGCCTGCCCTCGGTCATGGCGAACGAGCTGCTCCGCTTCGCCGACGGCACCATGGGCATCGCGCTGAACCTCGATGTGCGTGAGATCGGCGTCGTCGTACTCGGCAACTCCGACCACATCGAGGAGGGCTCCGAGGTGCGCGGCACCGGCGAGGTTCTCTCCGTGCCCGTCGGTGATGCCTTCCTGGGCCGCGTCATCGACGCGATGGGCAACCCCATCGACGGACTTGGCGAGATCCAGGCCGAGACCCGTCGCGCCCTGGAGCTCCAGGCGGCGGGCGTCATGGACCGCCAGGAGGTCCGCGAGCCGATGCAGACCGGTCTGAAGGCCATCGACGCGATGATCCCGATCGGCCGTGGTCAGCGCCAGCTGATCATTGGTGACCGCAAGACGGGCAAGACCGCCATTGCCATCGACACGATCATCAACCAGAAGGCGAACTGGGAGTCGGGCGATCCGACCAAGCAGGTCCGCTGCATCTACGTCGCCGTCGGTCAGAAGGGCTCGACCGTCGCCGAGGTGCGCGGCACGCTGGAGAGGGCCGGAGCGATGGAATACACCACCATCGTCAACGCCTCCGCCTCCGCGCCGGCCGGCTTCAAGTACATCGCGCCCTACTCGGGTTCCGCGCTCGGCCAGCACTGGATGTACCAGGGCAAGCACGTCCTGATCATCTTCGACGACCTCACCAAGCAGGCCGAGGCCTACCGCGCCATGTCGCTGCTGCTGCGTCGTCCCCCGGGCCGTGAGGCCTACCCCGGCGACGTCTTCTACCTCCACAGCCGTCTGCTCGAGCGTTGCGCAAAGCTCTCCGACGAGTTGGGCGCCGGCTCGATGACCGGCCTGCCGATCATCGAGACCAAGGCCAATGACGTCTCGGCCTACATCCCGACCAACGTGATCTCCATCACCGATGGCCAGATCTTCCTCCAGTCCGACCTGTTCAACGCCAACCAGCGTCCCGCCGTGGACGTCGGCATCTCGGTCTCCCGAGTTGGTGGCGCCGCTCAGGTCAAGGCGATGAAGTCGGTCTCCGGCACCTTGAAGCTGAGTCTCGCCCAGTACCGCGACATGCAGGCCTTCGCGATGTTCGCCTCCGACCTCGACGCCGCTTCGCGCAAGCAGCTCGAGCGGGGCGCCCGCCTCACGGAGCTGCTGCGCCAGGGCCAGTACGCGCCCTACGCGGTGGAAGACCAGGTGCTCAGCGTCTGGGCGGGCACCAATGGCCACTTCGACGACGTTCCCGTCAATGACGTGCTGCGTTTCGAGCAGGAGATGCTGGAGCACCTGCGCCACAACACCCCGATCCTGTCGACCGTTGCGGAGACGAAGGTTTTCGACAAGGACACCGAAGCTGCTGCTGGCGCGGCGATCGAGCAGTTCAAGCAGGGCTTCCGCACCTCGGAGGGCCATCTCCTGGGCCGCGAGGAGCACAAGCCGCTCGAGGACGACAAGGTCTCGAACGAGCAGATCGTCGTGAAGCGAGGCTGACCAGACAATGCCAGCATCCCTGAGGGAGTTGCGACAGCGACGCAAGTCGGTTGCCACGACCCAGAAGATCACCCGGGCCATGGAGCTGATTGCTGCATCCCGGATCGTGAAGGCGGACCGCGCGGCTCGCGCGGCCCTGCCCTTCACGAGTGTGCTCAACCGGGCCGTCGCCGCAGTCGCGCAGCACTCCGACATTGACCACCCGCTGGTGGGTGAGCCAAAGCATCGTCGCCGCGCGGCCGTGGTGATGTTCACCTCGGACCGTGGGCTCGCTGGCGGCTACTCCACCAACGCCATCAAGACGGCGTTGCGCCTTCGCGAAAAGCTCCAGGGGGAGGGTCTGGAGGTCGTCATGTATGTCGTCGGCCGCAAGGGCGCCGACTATCTGGGCTTCCGTCAGGTTCAGATGGAGCAGACGTGGACGGGTTTCACCGATGCCCCGACCTACGAGAAGGCCGCCGAGATCAGTGACGCGCTGCTCGAGCGCTTCGTCCAGGACTCGGACGAGGGTGGCGTGGACGAGATCTACGCCGTCTACACCCGCATGGTCTCGATGCTGACCCAGTCGCCGCGTGTGCGTCGTCTGCTGCCGATCGAGGTCATCGAGGAGGGCAAGGACGTCGACAAGGCCATCGAGGCCGAGGGCGACACCCCCTTGCTCTACACCTTCGAGCCCGACCCGGAGACCGTGCTCGACCAGCTGCTCGGCCTCTACCTGCGCAACCGCGTGTGGTTCTACCTGCTCGAGGCTGCCGCCTCCGAGCTGGCGAGCCGCCAGAAGGCCATGAAGTCGGCCACCGACAACGCCCAGCAACTGATCGAGAAGCTCACGACCCAGGCCAACCAGGCCCGTCAGGCCCAGATCACCCAGGAAATCAGCGAGATCGTCGGCGGCGCGGGAGCGCTGGCCGAAGCGAACGCGGACGAGTGAACCAGGAAGAATGGAAATGACTGACACCCTTGTCAATCCCCAGGCCGAGCAGCGCAGCGCTGGTGTGGGCCGCGTCGCCCGCGTCATCGGCCCCGTCGTCGACGTGGAGTTCCCCGCCGACCAGATGCCAGACATCATGAACGCGCTGACCGTGACGGTCGACTCACTGGAGAACCCCCAGGAGAAGCGCACCTTCACCCTCGAGGTCAACCTGCACGTCGGCGACAACATGGTTCGCGCCATCTCGCTGAAGCCCACCGACGGCATGCGCCGCGGTGACCAGGTGATCGACACCGGCGCCCCGATCTCGGTGCCGGTCGGCGACGTCGCCAAGGGACGCGTGTGGAATGTCACCGGCGATTGCCTGAACGAGGACCTCGCCGCCAATGGCGTCGAGATCACCGAGCGCTGGCCGATCCACCGTGACGCCCCCAAGTTCGACGCACTGGAGTCGAAGACCGAGATGCTGCACACCGGCATCAAGGTGCTCGACCTGCTGACCCCCTACGTCCAGGGCGGCAAGATCGGCCTGTTCGGCGGCGCCGGCGTCGGCAAGACGGTGCTCATCCAGGAGATGATCTACCGCATCGCCCACAACTTCGGTGGCACCTCGGTTTTCGCCGGCGTGGGTGAGCGCACCCGTGAGGGCAACGACCTCATCATGGAGATGGAAGAGGCTGGCGTGCTCAAGGACACCGCGCTGGTCTTCGGCCAGATGGACGAGCCGCCGGGCACGCGTCTGCGCGTCGCCCTCTCGGCGCTGACGATGGCGGAGTACTTCCGCGACGTGCAGAGCCAGGACGTGCTGTTGTTCATCGACAACATCTTCCGCTTCACCCAGGCCGGTTCCGAGGTCTCGACCCTGCTGGGTCGCATGCCCTCGGCCGTGGGCTATCAGCCCACCCTGGCGGACGAGATGGGTGCCCTCCAGGAGCGCATCACGTCGACCCGGGGCCACTCCATCACCTCGATGCAGGCCATCTACGTCCCCGCCGACGACTACACCGACCCCGCCCCGGCCACCACCTTCGCGCACCTCGATGCCACCACCGAGCTCTCGCGTGACATCGCCTCGCGTGGTCTGTACCCGGCCGTCGACCCGCTGACCTCGACCTCGCGAATCCTGGATCCGCAGTATGTCGGCCAGCACCACTACGACACTGCCATCGAGGTCAAGCAGATCCTGCAGCGCAACAAGGAGCTCCAGGACATCATCGCGATCCTCGGCGTCGACGAGTTGTCCGAAGAGGACAAGATCATCGTCAACCGCGCTCGTCGTCTGCAGCAGTTCCTGTCGCAGAACACCTACATGGCCACGAAGTTCACGGGCATCGAGGGGTCGACGGTTCCGCTGGAGCAGACCGTCGAGGCCTTCCAGATGATCTGCCGCGGCGACGTCGACCATATCGCCGAGCAGGCCTTCTTCAACGTCGGCGGTATGGATGACGTCGAGGCGAAGTGGGCCGAGATGCAGAAGGATCTGTGAGCATGGCCGCACCGTTGAATGTCGAGGTGGTTGCCGCAGACCGCATGGTCTGGGAGGGCGAGGCCGAGATGGTCATCGTCCGGACCACCGAGGGTGACATCGGCATCCAGTCGGGCCACGAGCCCCTGCTGGCCGGCCTCGTGCCGTGCGCAGCGGAGATCGTGGCCTCGGACGGGCGGCGTGAGATGGTCGCCATCGACGGGGGCTTCTTGTCAGTTGCCGCCAACCGCGTGAGCCTCGTGTCGCAGTACGCGACGATGAGCCAGGAAGTCTCGGTCGACGCGGCCCAAGCGGAGTTCGACACCTTGTCGAAGCTGCACCAGGATGGTGACGCGACGCAGGACGAGGTGCACCGCATGCACTTGGCCGCTGCCCAGCTCAAGGCAGCCCGCAAGGGCAACTCGCACGCCTTCTGACCCCAGGTCAGCCAGGCCCGAGGGGCCGTCCGGAACCGTCCGGGCGGCCCCTCGGTGCGTTCGGCCCCCGACCCGACGGTCGCTGGTGGGATCGGCTAGATTCTCCCCATGGGTTGGATGGCGACGGCGGAGTTCGGGGCGGTATTGCTCATGCTGCTCCTCATCGCCCCGATCCTCGGACTCTGGGCCCGGCGCCGGTGGCTCTCGTCCCAGGGTGGTGTCTTCGACTGCGCATTGCGTCTGCGGTCTTCAGGCCCGGGCGTGGGTTGGGCGACCGGGCTCGCGCGCTATGAGGGCGACGTGCTGCAGTGGTTCCGCATCTTCTCGCTGAGCTGGCGTCCACACGTCGAGCTGCATCGCGATCAGACCGTGGCCCTCGGCCGACGAGCCCCCGACCCGGCCGAGGCGATTGTGCTGTTCGGGGAAGACCAGATCGTCCGCCTGCAGCTGTCCAGCGACGGCGACGATCGCGTTCAGGAGTTGGCCATGACGCCGCAGTCGGTCACAGGTCTGATGAGCTGGCTGGAGGCCGCACCGCCCGGAGGCGAGACCTACCACTCGTGAGCCACCGGTAGGCTCGTCGGCATGCGTGGGGAGTACAAGGTCAGGGGCGGCAAGCTCGTCGCAGTAGACGTCGACGAGGTGGACGGGCTGTTGCGCAATGTGCACCTGTCCGGTGACTTCTTCCTCGAGCCCGACGACGCGCTCGAGACCATCAACGGCGCCGTTGAGGGGCTGCCGGGTACCTCGTCCGCGCTGCAGATCGGCCAGGCCATCGAGGCGGCGATCTCGGAGGATGTGCACTTGATCGGCTTCACGCCGGAGTCGGTCGGGATTGCCGTGCGTCGTGCGCTGGGCCACGCAACGAGCTGGAGCGACCACGCCTTCGACGTCATCGACGCGGTGACCCTCCCACCTGCCCTGCACGTCGCCCTCGACCAGGTCATCTGCGAGCAGGTGGGTGCTGGCGTGCGCAATCCCACCTTCCGGTTCTGGGACTGGGACTCGCCGCTCGTGGTGATCGGCTCCTTCCAGAGCGTCCGCAACGAGATCGACCCCGAGGGTCAGGCTCGGCACGGCATCGACGTCGTGCGTCGGATCACAGGCGGCGGGGCGATGTTCATGGAGCCGGGCAACTGCATCACCTACTCACTCGTCGTGCCGGAGTCGCTCGTCGAGGGGCTCAGTTTCGAGCAGTCATATGCCTTCCTGGACGACTGGGTGCTCGGCGCCCTGGCCGAGGTGGGTGTCAATGCGCGCTATGTGCCGCTGAACGACATCGCGTCCGACAAGGGCAAGATCGGTGGCGCCGCGCAGCGCCGCTTCGTGGACGGCACGGTGCTGCACCACGTCACGATGAGCTACGACATCGACGCCGACAAGATGCTCGAGGTGCTGCGCATCGGGCGCGAGAAGCTCTCCGACAAGGGGACGAAGAGCGCCAACAAGCGCGTCGACCCGATGCGCAGCCAGACCGGCCTGACGCGCGAGCAGATCATGACGAGCTTCATCAAGCACTTCATGGGGCGCTACGAGTCGTCCCTGTCCACCTACACCGACGACGAGTTGGCCCGAGCCCAGCGTCTGGTGGCCGAGAAGTTCGCAACGGACGCGTGGACCCAGCGCGTCCCCTGATCAGGCGTTGGGGTTTCGTTCGCCGCCGGGCACCCACAGCACCTCGGACTCGCCATTGGCTGCCCGGGCCATGATGAACAACAGGTCCGAGAGCCGGTTCAGGTAGGTGACCGCCAAGGGGTTCACCCCGCCGGGGCGAAGTTCCGCGTCATCGGTGGTCTCGGTGCCGTACTGCTCGACGCACTGCCAGGCCGTGCGCTCGGCACGACGCACGATCGTCCGGGCCACGTGCAACTGTGCAGCCGGCAGGGTGCCGCCGGGCAGGATGAAGGAGCGCAGTTTCGGCAGGGTCTCCATGAACTCGTCGCACCAGGCCTCGAGTCGTTCGATCGAGGGCTGTATCACCCGCAGGGGCTCCCACTCGGGGTTGGCAACCAGAGGATTGGACAGGTCCGCGCCCACGTCGAAGAGCTCGTTCTGGATGATGCCCAGGGCAGCGACGATCCGCTCGTCGGGGATCCCCATCGCCACCGCCACGCCGATCGCCGAGTTGGCCTCGTCCACCTGCCCATAGGCGTCCACCCGCAGGTCCGTCTTGCGGGTGAGCGAGTTGTCGGACAGGCGGGTCTCGCCGCCGTCGCCGGTGCGGGTGTAGATGCGCGTCAGGTTCACCATGACATCAGCCTAGTCGCGAGGGCCCGGAGCAGCGGGCATGACTAGCATGGCGCCCATGCCCTCGCCGCGTCCCGTCCTGTCATTGCTCGTCCCCTTGCTTGTGCTGGGAGCCTGCGCCAATGGTTCGTCGTCCGGGAGCCAGACCTCGACGACGCCAGCCACGGGAGCGAGCTGCGAGTACCCCGTCAGCGGGCAGGCGGCCAGGACGGTCGACCCGCCCAGCACCACCAATGTCGCGCGCACGGGCACTGCCAGCGTGACGTTGAAGCTGGACGGCAAGCCCGTCACGATCACCATGGACCGCTCGAAGACGCCCTGCACGGTTAATTCGTTCGAGTCGCTGGCCAAACAGGGCTGGTACACCAACACCAAGTGTCATCGTCTGGTCGACCAGGGCATCTTCATCCTCCAGTGCGGCGACCCGACCGGGACAGGTAGAGGCGGCCCCGGCTACTCCTTCGCGGACGAACTGACCGGCTCGGAGACCTACCCCAAGGGGACGGTCGCCATGGCCAATGCGGGGCCCAACACGAACGGCTCGCAGGTCTTCCTGGTGTGGGAGGACACCCAGCTCGACCCCAGCTACACCGTCTTCGGGCAGATGGACGAGGACTCCACGCAGGCCGTGGCCGCCGTTGCGGCCCAAGGTGTGGCTGCCAACGGCATCAGCCCCAATGCCCTCGCGAAGATCACCGCCGTCACCTTGGGCTGATGGCGCTCACCGCTACCCAGTGCAGGGTCCTGGATGACTGGTTCCCCGGCCACGTCCTGGTGGCCGACATGAGCTGGGGGCTGGTTGACACGGTCGTCCAGCACCACCGCTGGCACGGGGGAGAGGTGGTCGTCAAGGCCGCAGGGCCGGGCAACCACCACATCGGTCGGGAAATCACCGGACGCGAACAGTGGTGCCGTCCGTGGCACGGCCGCATCGGGTGCCTGCTGCACGCGTCCCCGGAGCTCAACGTGATCGCGGTCGAGTATCTGCCCGGAGTCCTCGTCCAGGACAGCACCGAGGCGCTGGACCCCGAACTGCACCGCCAGGCGGGTGAACTGCTGGCGCGCTTCCACCGCCAGGCGTCGCGCCAGGACCCCCACCACGAGCTTTCCCTGGACGCCCGTGCCCTGCGCTGGCTGGAGGGTCCGCATCGGATCGCACCAGCTGCCGAGCGTTTGCTCCGCGAACGGATCGCCGCCCACGCGCATCCCGTGGCCACGCTCGTCCCCACCCATGGCGACTGGCAGGAACGCAACTGGCTCGTTCACCAGGGCCGGCTGTTCGTGATCGACCTGGGTCGTTTCGACTGGCGGCCGGCCGCCACCGACCTGGTCCGGCTGGACCGCCGCGAGTGGCGGGACCGGCCCGAACTGGCCGAGGCCTTCGTCAAGGGCTACGGCAGCGACCCTCGTCAGGCGTCCGGCTGGGAGCGGATCAACCTCCGCGAAGCCGTCGGGACCGTCTGTTGGGCAAACCAGGTGGGGGACGAGGCTTTCGAAGCGCACGGCTTCACCCATCTGGCCGAATGCCTGGGGTTGGATGAGTCTGAGGTCCGGGCCTGAGGGGGTCAGCTCATCTCGAGGAAGCTCCGCAGCGTCGACGTGAAGGCCGCGGGCTGTTCGGAGTGCACCCAATGTCCGGCGCCCCTGATCGTGACCTTGCGCGTGCGGGGGAACAGCGCGCGCATCGCCGGGGCGAACTCGGGCTGGATGTAGTTCGAGGTCTCACCGGCGACCCACAGCACCGGGCCGTCGTAGCTCGCGTCCGTCTCCGGCCAACCGCTGATCGCGTCCATCGACGCCGCCAGCAGGTCGAGGTTCATCTGCCAGTGCCAACGTCCGTGGTCGTGGCGCAGGTTCTGCATCAGGAAACCGCGGACCACCGGGTTGGGGATGCCGGGCGTGAGCAGCTCGTCGGCCTGCCGGCGAGACTCCAGCGCCGCCAGGTCCAGGCCCTGCATCGCGGCGAAGAAGGGGTCGAAGTTCGACCCCAGACCGACCTTGGGGGAGACGTCGACCACCATCAACCGCTCCACAAGGTCGGCGTGGTCCAGCGCCACCCGCATCGCCACCTTGCCGCCCATCGAGTGCCCGACCAGACAGACAGGGCGTCCGATCGCGGTCAGCACCTCGGCCACCTCGGCAGCCATGGACGGGTAGTCGATCGTCTCGGTCCAGCCCGATCGTCCGTGGTTGGGCAGGTCAACCAGCGTGGACGTCGCGAGGTCGGCGACGAACTTGGCGATCTGCAGGAAGTTCTTTCCCTGCCCGAACAAGCCGTGCAGGAAGACCAGGGGAGTGGGGCCGCCCTCGACGACCAGCGTGTGCAACATCAGTGCTTTCGGTTCCAACAGCCCGTGTGCCAGTGTCGGCGCTCGTCGATGGGGGACAGGTTCGAGCCGAAGCCGGTCGGTTCACTGGGCCAGGCCACGACGTGCGGGACACCGACGGCAATCACCTGGTGGCAACCGGGGCAGGTGTAGGGCTTGGTGGCGCGGCTGCCCGGGATCGTGCGGACCACCCAACTTCCGTCCGCCTTGTGCGCCGCGCTCGCATGACCACCGCTCAGGGGACGGGCGGGTCGCAGGTGCTTGCTCGGACGCTTTGCCACCTGGCCAGCGTACCGGCCAGATCGTGACGCAACGGGGAGAAGATCGTCAGGCATGGCGAAGATCGTCAGGTAGGTTGACCGCGTGCGTTTGGTGATTGCGGATTGTCAGGTCGACTACGCGGGGCGGCTCACGGCGCACCTGCCGATGGCGAAGCGGCTGATCATCGTCAAGGCCGACTCCTCGGTCTCGATCCATGCCGACGACCGCGCCTACAAGCCGCTGAACTGGATGAGCCCGCCGTGCACGCTCGAGGTCACCCACCTCGACGAGGCAACCGACGTCCCCGCCACCACGGCCGACCTCGACCCGACGATCACCCAGGTCTGGGAGGTCAAGGGCAAGGGGGGCGACACATTGCAGATCTCGATCGGCGCCGTGCACCTGGACGTCGAACAGGACTTCGGAGTCGACCCGGGCCTGCAGAAGGACGGCGTCGAAGCCCACCTCCAGGCCCTGCTCGCGGAGAACCCGACCACCTTCGGGGACGGTTGGACCTTGGTCCAGCGCGAATACTTCACCGCCATCGGCCCGGTGGACCTGCTGTTGCGCAGCGACGAGGGCCAGTACGTGGCCGTCGAGGTGAAGCGTCGGGGTGAGATCGACGGGGTCGAGCAGCTCTCCCGTTACCTCGAACTGATGAACCGCGACCCGCTGATGAGCCCGGTCGCCGGGGTCTTCGCGGCCCAGCAGATCAAGCCGCAAGCCCGGGTGCTGGCCGGCGACCGCGGCATCGCATGTGTCACGGTCGACTACGACGCGCTGCGCGGAATGGACCACGCCGAGGACCGATTGTTCTGAGGCTGGAGCAACCTTCTGGTGCCTTCCTCCGTAGTGCTGGGTGAGGACACCCACAGGACGGGGACACGATGTTTGGCCCAAAGAAGGCGCAGCGGGATGAGGAATTCTCCCAATTCGTCACCGACGCGCAGTCGTCGCTGAGCGGAACGGCCTGGCTGCTGACCGGCAACCGGGAACAGGCCGATGACCTGGTGCAGAGTGCCTTGGTCAAGACCTACGTGGCGTGGCCGAAGGTGCGCCGCGCGGACGCCCTGGCCTATGCCAGACGGACACTCGTCAACGAGAACATCGACCGATGGCGCTCCCGCCGCTCGGAGGTCCTGGACGACGACCCAGCCAGCTCGCTGGCCGCCCTGGACGCGCATGAGCGTCTTGCCACGCACGATGAGGTGGCCAGGTTGGTGCGGCGATTGCCGGAGGGGCAGCGCAGGGTGATCGTGCTGCGCTACTTCTGCGACATGACCGAGCGAGAGATCGCCGAGTCCCTGAACATTTCCCCCGGCGCAGTGAAGTCGGCCGCATCACGCGGCCTGGCCACCCTGCGCACCCTTCAAGCCGAAGGAGCACTTGCATGAGCACCGACTTCGAACACGACCTGAAGCAGCACCTGGCCGAATCGGCTCGTACCCATGAAGTCAACCTGGACCTCGACGAGCTGATCGCGCGCGGCCGGCAAGGGGTCCGCGAGCGCAACCAGCGTCGGGCGGCCTGGGCCGGGGCCTTGTGCGGGGTTGGCCTGTTGACTGCCACGATGGTCACGCAGCAGGGCACCAGGACCTCCTTGGACAGCGCGAACTCCCCGAGTTCGCTCGTCGAGGTGCGGTTGGACGGGAACGAACTCGCCAACGGTGAACTCCTCGACCAGCCGACCTTCGTCGCGAGGTGTGGCGCGGCCCCGGCCGTCACGGATTGCGCCGATGGCGTGCAGATCGAGGTGCGATCGAGTACGGGCGCGCAACTGGTCACACCGCTCGACATCCGCAGCGGTTCGGGAAAGCTCACCGAGGTTGCGTCCATCATGACGGCGGGGGGTGGTGACCTGCAGCGCTGGCGTGTCGTCACCGTGCCCGGCAATCCCACCTGGGTGGCACGCGTCGGGCGGCCCGGCGACGACACCCCGAGCGAGGTCGTCACCACCAAGCCCGTCCCGCTCGGCAGCTCCGGGGTCAGCGTGCTCCTGATGCGCTACGACCATCCGGTTGGCAGTGGGGAGAAGGCCGACATCTTCTTCCGCGACACCGCAGGGGTCTACCGCGAGGGCACCGGACGAGCGCTGCCCGCGGCAACGACCCAGCTGCTGGGCGGCGACGTGAGCGTCATCGTCTCCGAGGCCCACGACATGTTCGAGCTCATCGCGGAAGGTTCGGGAGCCACGAGCCCACTGTCGACTTCGTCGGTGACGAAGAGCTTCACATCGCAGCAGCTGACGGGCCAGGGCAGGGCCTGGGCTGCGGGCGTCCTCCCACAGGGCGCAAGGCTGGTGAGCGTCGTGTGGGCCGACAATCCCGAAAGCGTCGAGACCAAGGAAGTGCTCGCGGGCACGTACAGCTGTTGGGTCTCTGCGGCCGAGAAGCGCAACACGGACTTCACCAGGCCCACGGTCATCTGGCGCGATTCGGCGGGCACGACGCACACCGACAGGGGTTGAGTAAGTCAGTCGCGCCTGACCACCTCGGTGTACTCGACGTCGGAGCGGTCGAAGACCTCGGTGGATGTATGGTCGAAGACCTGGGTCTGTTCACCGGACTCGATGCGGGGCTGCACCTGGGTCGCGTCGGCGTCGAGCGGCGGCAGCTGCTCGGCGGCGAAGGTCTGCTTCTCCCGCGGGTCGGAGGAGCCGAAGGGATCGTCGTCGGGGAAGTCGAGCGGCGCGTCACCCGCGAGCTGGCGCAGGTTCGACATCTGCGCCACGACCGCTCCCTTGCGCTGCACCAACGCTGCGACCTCGCGCTCCAACTGCTCCTTGCGCCAGGCGTACTGCTCCTCGAGGCGGTCCTTCAGCATGGCTGCCTGACGGTGGGCGGACGCGATCGTCGTCTCCGCTTCGCGCGCGGCTTCGGCCTTGGTCTTCTCGGCCTCGGCCAGCGCTCGCGAACGGATCTGCTGGGCCTCCTCTGCCTGGTTCGCCAGGTCGGCGGCTGACTGCTCGTGGTGCTGGGTGGCCTCGCTCAGCAGCGCCTCCGCCTTGAGGCGCAGTTCGTCGTGGCGGGCATTGGCCTCGACCAGATGGGTCTCAGCGGTCTGCTTCGCTGCTGCCTCGATGTCGGCGGCGCGGCGGTTCGCCTCGGCGATGATCCTCTCGGCCTGCAGCTCGGCGGCCTGGGTCTGGTTGGCGAAATTCTGCCGCGCCTGGGTGGCCAGTGCGTCGGCCTGGCGGCGGGCGGCGGCGATGATGGACTGGGCCTCGCCTCGCGCGGCCATGATCGTGGTGGTCTGCTCGCCCTCGAGGTCCTCGCGCAGTTGGCGCAGGTTCGCCAGGCCCGCGACCCGGATGTCGTCCGCCTCGGCCTGGGCATTGGCGCGGAGGTCGGCCGCGACACGCCGCCCCTCCTCCTTGATCCGTTCGGCCTCGATGGAGGCCTTGGCGACCAGGTCATTGCCCTGGGACTCGGCGGTACGCAGGATGCCGGTGGCGTGGGACCCGAGCCGGGTGAAGTCGGTGGTGCCGTTGGTCCGCTCGGCCAGTGCGACCTCGTGGCGCAGGGTGCGGACGAGCTGCTTGAGCGTCGAGAGCTGCTTCTCGATCTCGCGGACGTAACTGTCGACCGACCCACGGTCGTAGCCGAACATCTCGCGGGTGAAGGACCCCGCCGCGCTTGCCGAGTCGTCGAACAGGTTGAGGCCCGTCTCCTCGTTCGCGGTGTCGTCGTAGTAATCGTCCGACTGCTGCGTCACGTCATTCCTCTCGTCCAGCGGCTCGCCGGGGGAGTGGCGCCCACCCTTGAGGCTACCAACACCGCCCGGACGCAGTGCGGGCGGCGCTCCGAGGGGAGCGCCGCCCGCGGCGACGGAAATGAATGGTCGGCTGGCTCAGTGAGCGGCGTTGGCCGGGGGCTCGGTCAGCTCGAGCAGGACGCCACCGGCATCCTTCGGGTGGACGAAGTTGATGCGCGCGCCACCGGTGCCGGTCTTGGGCTCGGGGTAGAGCAGGCGCAGGCCGCGCTCGCGCAGCACCTCGCACACGTGGTCGATGTCGGCCACGCGGTAGCAGAGCTGCTGGATGCCGGGGCCGCCGTTGCGGGCCAGCCACTTGCCGATGGTGGAGTCTTCCTTCAGCGGGGCCAGAAGCTGGATCTGGGCGCTCTCGGGCAGCTGCGAGCCGGTGCCCATCATGGCCTCGGCAACGCCCTGCTCCTCGTTGACCTCCTGGTGGAGCAAGCGCCAGCCGAACTTCTCGGTGTGGAACTTGATGGCCTCGTCGAGGTCGTTGACGGCCAGGCCGACGTGGTCGATGCAGATGAAGAGGTTCTCGTTGTCCATGGGTCCAACTCTTTCACAGGCCATTGAGGCGCGGGCGGGCGGGTGGCGGGTTTCCGCAACCGTGAACCCTGCACTGCCGCTGAAGGGTTTGGCGCGCCGTTGGTGACCGCAGGGCCAGGCTGCGGCACTATGGTGCAGACCGGTGTGACCTTCCCCTATGGCCACCCTGCCGTACACAGCGAGGAGAACGATGATGCCCGAGTGGGCCAAGAAGATCTTGTGGACCCTCCTGGTCGCGTTCATCATCTACTACATCGCGACCCAGCCCGAGGAGTTCGCCAACGGTGTGAAGTCCGTCGTGGACGCCATCACCCGCCTGTTCCGCGCCCTCGCGAACTGACCCTCGGCCACCTCGATGGCCGCCGGATTCTTCACCCGCTTCGTCGAACCTGACGTCGACCGCCACCTCATCAGCGGGGAGGGGGAGTACGTGATCGACGAGGTCCCCAAGCACTGGGTGACCATGGCAGGGCCCGTGCTGGCGATCGTCGCCCTCATCCCCTGGTTCTGGATGCTGCCGCACTGGGGGGACCTCTTCTGGGTTCCCGTGGCACTGGGATTCGCCGTGATGTTGTGGGCGCTGGTGAAGATCCACATCCAGTACATGGACCGCTTCGTCATCACCAACATGCGGGTCTTCCGGGTGCACGGCATCCTCGACCAGCACCTGGCCACCATGCCGATGACCCGAATCCTCGACATCTCCGTCGCCCAGCCCTTCTGGGGACGGATCCTGGGTTACGGCCACTTCACCTTCGAGTCGGCTGCCCAGGACCAAGGCTTGCGCGACATCACCTACGTCGGACGCCCCGAGGAGCGCGACCTGACGATCCAGCAGGTGATCCAGCGAGCGGGTCTCCGAGCCAATGTCCGGGTGCAGGAGCCGGACGACGAGGACGATGGTTCCTGAGCCTTCCGCACCCTGACAGGGTGGGAAATCTGGCCGCTTGAACGATCCATCGTCCACGGGTACGCGCTGGGCCCACGATGTCACTGCGACGACGCAACAACGAGGCGCCGCTCCCGATTGG
>NZ_BAAAKI010000013.1:58390-165501 GCF_039527675.1 Luteococcus sanguinis | reverse complement strand
CCGAAAGCGTGTTTCGCGGGTGGCTCAGGCGTTGAGGGCCGCGTTCACGACGTCCTTCGCCTCCGCCTGGATCTGTGCCAGGTGCTCGGCCGACTTCAGCGACTCGGCGTAGATCTTGTACTTGTCCTCGGTGCCCGACGGACGGGCGGCGAACCAACCGTTCTCGGTGGTGACCTTCACGCCACCGATCGCCGCGCCGTTTCCGGGGGCCTCGGTGAGTACCGCCGTAATGGGCTCGCCGGCCAGCTCGGTGGCGGTGATGTCGGCCGGCGACAGCTTCGAGAGCCGCGCCTTCTGCTCGCGATTGGCGTCCGCGTCCACGCGTGCGTAGTAGCTGCGACCGTACTTGGCCTCCAGGTCGGCGTAGTGCTCGCTCGGGGTCTTCCCGGTCACCGCAAGGATCTCGCTGGCCAGCAGGTCGAGCAGGATGCCGTCCTTGTCGGTCGTCCAGGTCGACCCGTCCAGCGCCAGGAAGGACGCTCCAGCCGACTCCTCGCCGCCGAAGCCCATGTCGCCGGAGATCAGGCCTGGGACGAACCACTTGAAGCCCACAGGGACCTCCACCAGCTCGCGTCCGATCTCGGCCGCGACCTTGTCGATCATGGAGCTGGAGACCAGCGTCTTGCCGACGCGGGCCCGCTCGCCCCAGCCAGGACGGTTCTGGAAGAGGTACCAGATCGCCACCGCCAGGTAGTGGTTCGGGTTCATCAAGCCAGCGTCCGGGGTGACGACGCCGTGCCGGTCGGAGTCGGCGTCGTTGCCGGTGGACAGCTGGAAGTTGTCCTTGTTCTTGATCAGCGAGGCCATCGCATCGGGGGAGGAGCAATCCATCCGGATCTTGCCGTCGGTGTCGAGCGTCATGAAACGCCAGGTCGGGTCGACCTCGGGGTTGATGACGGTGAGGTCCAGACCGAGCTTGTCGGCGATGTAGCCCCAGAATTGCACCGAGGCACCACCCATGGGGTCGGCGCCGATCTTGACGCCGGCCTCGCGGATCGCGTCCAGGTTGATCGCGTTCTTGAGGTCGGTGCAGTAGGCGGTGATGTAGTCGAAGCGCTCGACCGAGCCCTTGGCCTGGTCATAGGGCATCCGCTTGATGCCGGTGGGGTCAGCCATCAGCTCGTTGGCGCGACCAGCGATCCACTTGGTGGCGTCGGTGTCGGCTGGGCCACCATTCGGCGGGTTGTACTTGAAGCCACCATCGCGCGGCGGGTTGTGCGAGGGGGTGACGACGATGCCGTCGGCCTGCGGCTTGCCGGCGTTGTCCCGGTTGTGGACGATGATCGCGCGGCTGACGGCAGGGGTCGCTGTGTAGTCGTCCTCACCCTCGGCCAGCACGTCGACACCGTTCGCGACGAGCACCTCGGTGGCGGTCTTCCACGCCGGGAGGCTCAGCGCGTGGGTGTCCTTGCCGATGAACAGTGGTCCGTCGGTGCCCTGGGTGGCGCGGTACTCGACGATCGCCTGCGTGGTGGCGGCGATGTGCAGGTCGTTGAACTTCTTGTCCAGGCTGGAGCCACGATGGCCCGAGGTGCCGAAGACGACCTGCTGGTCGATGTTCGAGGGGTCGGGGGTGAGGTCGTAGTAGGCCTGCACGACCTCCTCGACCTTGATGAGGTCTTGTTCCTGGGCAGGTTGTCCTGCGCGCTCATGTGCCATGGAACCCATCTTGCACTGCCCCGGGGTTGAGTGACAGGGGACCCGGAGGTGAAAACGCCGGTTGGTGGGCGTGGAAGAATTACCACCATGACCGCTGAGAGCTTCAACCGCCCCGGGGCCGTCGACCTTTCCGCCCTGGGCCAGCCCGCCGCGCCCCAGACAACCGGTCGCGGTGGTGCCAGTTACGTACAGGACCTGGACGAGGCGTCCTTCGACGCCGTCGTGTCGCGGTCGATGCAGTACCCCGTCGTGATCGAACTGCACTCGGCCCGCGCCAATGCCCAAGAGGTCTCGGACGCGCTGATCGCCGCCACGAACGCCGCGGGTGGGAAGTGGTTGCTGGCCCGGGTCGACGTCGATGCGCAGCCGCGGATCGCCGCCGCCCTGCAGGTGCAGGCCGTTCCCACTGTCATCGCAGTGATTGCCGGCCAGGTTGCGCCGCTGTTCCAGGGGACGCGGGATGCCGCTGAGATCCAGGCCGTGCTGGAGCAACTGGGCCAGGTCGCCATCGCCAATGGCCTCACTGGACGGGCCGAGCCGGTGGCGGCCAGCACCGCGGACCAGGCTGGCGCCGACGGAGAAGCAGCGACCCCGCAGGTCGATCCGCGCTTCGCCGCCGCTGACCAGGCCATGGTCGCCGGGGACTTCCCGACAGCCGTGGCCGAGTTCGAGAAGGTGCTGGCCGCCGCACCAGCCGACCAGGAGGCCGTCCAGGGTCTCGCCCAGGCCAAGCTGCTGCAGCGTTCGATGACCTTCGACCCTGCCGCGATCGTCGCCCGGGCGAGCGCCGAGCCCGGCGACGTCGAGGCTCAGCTGCAGGCCGCTGACCTGGAGCTCATCAACGGCGATGCCGTTGCCGCCTTCGACCGGGTTCTCGAGCTGATCCGCGAGAACCGGGACGCCGACCTGCGCGAGCAGCTGCGGCTGCGCCTGTTGGAGCTGTTCGACGCCGTCGGCAAGACCGACCCGGCCGTGCTCAAGGCGCGCCGCAAGCTGTCCACGGCCCTGTTCGCCTGACCTGCGGGCTCAGCAGCCCTCGGGGCCGCACGCCTCGCCGGCGTCGGGCAGGAGCAGGGGAGCGGGCGTGGCCTGCTTCTCCTGCCAGACCTGCGTGAGCGCTTGGATGAAGGCCTCGGTCGGCTGCGCTCCGGAGATGCCGTAGCGATCGTCGATGAGGTAGAAGGGCACGCCCTGGATGCCCAGCGACGAGGCGGTGGACACCGACAGCTGGACGGCTTCGTCGAGCGACTCATCGTCCAGTGCCGAGCGGGCGGCCTGCTCGTCCAGACCTGCGATGCGTGCGATGCGGACGAGTTCATCGTCGTCGCCGATGTCGACGCCCTGCTCGAAGTGCGCCTCCAGTAGTGCACCCTTCAGCCTCGGCACCAGCCCGCCCGCGGAGCGGTCCGGAGCGACGCGGCGGGCGGCCTGCAGCAGCCGGTGTGCGCGTCGGGAGCTGGCCACCACGAGGCGGTCGAAGTCATAGTGCAGGCCCTCGCCGGCGGCGACCTCGGTCACCTGCGCCAGCATCTGGGAGACCTGCTCGGCCGGGATCTTCTTGCGCTCGGCGAGGTACTGCGCCTCGGTGCCGTCGTAGTGGCTCGGCAGGTCGGGGTCGAGCAGGTAGGAGTGGTACTCGACGTGGATCTGGTCGGCAAAGGGCAGCTGCTGGATGGCACGCTCAAAACGGCGCTTGCCGATCAGGCACCAGGGGCAGGCGATGTCGGACCAGATGTCGATGCGCAGGGTCATGATGCGCAGCGTATCGACGCCGACAAACCCGGGATCGCCAGCCGCACCGGCTCAGACCGGGATGCCATCCTCGGTGAAGCCTCGGAAGCCATCCACCAGCAACGCGATCCGTCGGGCGGACAGGGCAGTGACGTGCTGCGCGACATCTGCCGGATCAAGCCAGTGGATGGCACGGATCTCGCGCTCCTCGCGGATGAACTCGTCCATCACGCTCTGCTCGAGCACCCCACCGTCCCAGATGAACTCGACGGCATCGCTCCAGCCCAGGTAGGGCGGCAGCCAGTCGACCAGTGCTGGGGCACCCAGCCGGACGGACATGCCGAGCTCCTCCAGGACTTCGCGCTCTGCGCCCACCCGCGGTGGTTCGCCCGGCTCGACCACCCCGCCGGGCAGTTCCCAGTCCTTCTTGTAGTGCGTCTCCAGCAGCAGCACCCGTCCGTTGCCATCGCGGAAGAAGACGTGGCCGATCATGCGTTTGGTCGGCAGCACGGTGTCCATCACGGACGAGAAGGTGTCGGGCGCATCGACCGAGTCGGTGTCCAGCCGCGCATAACGGTCGACGTCGACGTGGTCACCGGTGCCGACGTCCATCGCCGCACGAGCCCGGCCCTCGCGACGGAAGCCTGCGCGGTGCAAGGCATGGCGGGCCATCGGGTCGGTGGTCGGGATCGACACCTCAAGGCGGCGCAAACCCTTCTCGCCGAACAGGTCGGTGGCGGCGAGGGCCACCGCCCGGGCCAAGGTCTCGACGTCGGTGGAGCCATCCCACATCAGGACGCCGACGACGCCGTTCACCTCAGCCCGGACACTGAACTCCTCTGCCATGGATCAGGCCAGACCGGTGTCGCCGGGCAGCGCCGCGGTCGCCTTCGGGTCGTACTTCAGCCAGATCGCTCCCAGCGGCGGGATGCAGACCGTCGCGCCCGGCCCGTCACCCCATGGCGCGGCACCCTCGCGGGCGATGACCTGGCCGTAGTTGCCGAAGTTGCCGTCACCGTCGTACTCGGGGGAGTCGGTGTTCAGGATCTCCTGCCAAACGCCGGCCCGGGGCAGATTGATGCCGTAGGTGTTGTGCGGGTCGGCCGAGTAGTTCACCAGGCAGGCGACCATCTCGCCGGTGGAGGAGTGCCGGATCCAGCTGAAGGTGTTGCCCTGGGCGTCGTCGCCGTTGATCCAGCTGAAGCCGGCAGGGTCGCTGTCCAGTTCGTGCAGCGCCGGCTCGTTCACGTAGATCTCGTTCATGTCCTTGAACAGGCGCTTCAGGCCGCCGTGGCCCCACATGTCCGCGGTCCACCAGTCGAGCCCGCGCTCCTCGCTGAACTCGGCGCGCTGGCCGAACTCCTGGCCCATGAAAACCAGTTGCTTGCCGGGGAAAGCCCACATGTAGGCGTAGAAGGCGCGCAGCGTCGCGAACTTGCGCCAGTCGTCCTGCGGGACCTTGGTGAGCATCGATCCCTTGCCGTGCACGACCTCGTCGTGGCTGATCGGCAGGATGAAGTTCTCCGAGTAGGCGTAGACCATCGCGAAGGTCATCAGGTGGTGGTTGTACTGGCGGTGCACCGGGTCTGACTCGACATAGCGCAGCGAGTCATTCATCCAACCCATGTTCCATTTGAAGCCGAAGCCCAGACCGTCGTGGTGCACAGGCCGGGTGACGCCGGGGAAGCTGGTCGACTCCTCGGCGATCATCAGGACGCCGGGGTGGCGCTCGTAGAGGTGCTTGTTGACGTAGCGCATGAAGTCGATGGCCTCGAGGTTCTCGCGCCCGCCATAGACATTCGGCACCCACTCGCCCTCCTTGCGCGAGTAGTCGAGGTACAGCATGGACGCCACGGCGTCGACGCGCAGGCCGTCGATGTGGAACTCGGTGATCCAGTACAGGGCATTGCTGACCAGGAAGCTCTTCACCTCGTTGCGGCCGTAGTTGAAAATGTACGTGCCCCAGTCCATGTGCTCGCCCTGGCGCGGGTCGGCGTGCTCGTACAGGTGGGTGCCGTCGAAGTTGCCGAGCGCCCACTCGTCCTTGGGGAAGTGGCCGGGCACCCAGTCGAGGATGACGCCGATGCCGGCCTGATGCAGCTTGTCGACGAGGTGGCGGAAGTCGTCCGGACGTCCGAAGCGGCTCGTCGGGGCGAAGTAGCCGGTGACCTGGTAGCCCCAGGAGGGCTCGTAGGGGTGCTCCGCGACGGGCATGAACTCGACGTGGGTGTATCCCTGCCACTTGACGTAGCTGACGAGTTCCTCGCATAGGTCGAGGTATGACAGCCCCTTGCGCCACGAGCCGAGGTGCACCTCGTAGACGCTCATCGGCTCCTGGTGGGCCTTTGACTGCTCGCGGCGGGCGATCCACTCCTCATCGTCCCAGATGTACTGGCTCTGGTAGACGATCGACCCGGTCGAGGGGGCCGACTCGCAGAACTTCGCCATCGGGTCGGCCTTCTCGCGCCAGACACCGTCGGGCCCCTGGATGCGGAACTTGTAGACCGTGTCGGTGCCTCGCTGCTCGATGAAGCGGCTCCAGACACCGGTGCCGGGCAGACGGTACATCTCGTCCCCCGACCAGTAGTTGAAGTCACCGATCAGGCTCACGGCCTGTGCATTCGGTGCCCAGACGGAGAATCGCGTGCCGGTGACCGTTCCACCGTCGTCGGTGGGGATGGTCACGACCTCGGCGCCGAGCCGCTTCCACAGCTCGGTGTCACCGCCGGAGTGGAAACCCTCCATGTCCCAGCCGGTCAGGCCGCCCGCCAGGTCATATCCCATGTCAGTTCTCCTCGTCCGCGGCCGGGCCCGCGTGGTTGGTCCCGGAAGTCAGGGGGTAGTTCCCAGCGCGGCTGGGTACGATCGAGCTGATCGCGCTCATCGGGATGGGCAACCAGTCAGGCCGGTTGCGCACCTCGTAGACCACCTCATAGGTGGCCTTGTCCGCCTCGTAGGCGCTGAGGACGTCAGCCTCACCGCCCCGTGGTTCGCCGTAGGCGCCCAGGAAGGCGGCCCGCACGTCGGCCAGCCACTGCCGGGCCGCCGGGCCGGTCGGGTCGTCGCTGCCGGAGGTGGCGTAGCCGAAGGACCGCAACATGCCGGCCACGTCTCGCCAGGGCGAGTCGGGTAGCCGGCGCTCGGCCAGCGTCTTCATGGGCTCGCCCTCGAAGTCGATGATCCGCCAGCCATCGGGGGTGCGCAGGGTCTGCCCGAGGTGGAAGTCACCGTGGATCCGCTGGGCCGGCAGGCGGTGCCCGGCCAGACGCCCGAAGACCTGGACCAGACCATCGCGGTGGTCCGAGAGCACCGGTGCCGCCTCGATCGCCTCGTCGAGCCGGCGGGCCATCGTGGCGGCGACCTCGTCACCGTCGACGGTCGTGGTGTCGAAGGTGTCGTGCAGGGCGGCGTGCACCTCGGCCAGGGCTTCGCCCAGGGCAGCCGCCTCTTGACTGAAGTCGGCACCACTCGCGCAGGCCTCGCGGGCCATCACGAAACCGTCGGCTGCGTCCTGCAATTGCTCGACGACCATCGCATAGTCGGTCTCCACCGGCTCCTCACCCTCGGCTGCGGGCAGCTCACCGGCGACCCAGCCGTACAGGCGCGCAGCAGAGCCGACCGAGGCGCGGCCCAGGGCGTCGTGCACCTGGATGTCGAGGTTGCGTCCGGGCTCCAGCTTGCGGAAGAGCTTGAGGATCGCGACGTCGCCCACCATCACATTGGTGTTCGACTGCTCACCGCCATAGACGCTGAGCGGCAGGTCGGCAGCAAGACGTCGCCCGTCCGGGATCACCGGCTGCCACTGCTCGTCCTGGGCGCCGTCGAGCAGGCTCGCCAACAGCACCTGCAGCGCCGCCGGGACCCTCGTCGCGTCGTGCGCAATGCCCTCGGACGACGGCCCGAGGACGCCGGCGGGCTGCTCGGCGTCGCTGTAGGCCACCAACAGCTGGTAGTGCTCCTGGGAACCGTCGGGGTAGCGCCAGGTCGCGACCTCGGGGCGCACTCGCACCCCATCACGCTCACCCAACCAGCGCAGACCGACGACCCGCGAGACCTCGCCACCGCGTCCCTTGCCACCGAACCATCGGGCAGAACCGACGTGCTCATTGAGCCAGCCGGGCACCTGCTCCATGGCACCTGACGTCATGGCACCTGACGTCATCGACCCGGCCGTCATCGGGGCGTGACGCGCAGGATGTGCGCGGGATTGGCAGGGGTGAGCTCGACCCAGTTGCGCGAGCCCCAGGTCCAGGTGTTGCCGGTCAGCTCGTCGGTCACCTCGAGCATCGCGTGCGGGTCCAACCCGAGCGCGGACATGTCGAGGTAGACGTCGGTCGTCTGCGGGTTCCAGGGGTCCAGCGAGCAGACGACGATGACCCGGTCGTCGCGGTCCATCTTGGAGAACGCGATCACCTGGTCGTTCCAGGCCGAGTGGAAGTCGATCTTGCGCAGCTGCTGCAGGGCGCCATGCTCCCGGCGAATCCGGTTCAGCGTCCCGAGCAGCATCGACAGGTTCGGCTGGGCATCCCAGTCACGCGGGCGGTACTCATACTTCTCCGAGTTCAGGTATTCCTCGCCGCCAGGGCGGAAGACCTCGTGCTCGCACAGCTCGTAGCCGGAGTAGACGCCCCAGCTGGGCGACATCGTCGCCGCCAGCACGGCCCGGATCGTGAAGGCGGCCGGGTTGCCCGAGTGCAGGAACGCCGGGTTGATGTCGGGCGTGCTCGGCCAGAACGACGGACGGAAGCAGTGCGCCGACTCGCGCGCCAGCTCGAGCGCGTAGTCGATCAGCTCCTGGCGGGTGTTGCGCCAGGTGAAGTAGGTGTAGCTGAGGTGGAAGCCCACCTTGCCCAGCGCCTTCATCATCTCCGGACGGGTGAAGGCCTCGGCCAGGAAGATGACCTCCGGATTGGTGCGGTGCACCTGGTCCAGCAGCCAGGCCCAGAAGTCGACGGGCTTGGTGTGCGGGTTGTCGACCCGGAAGACCGTGACGCCGCGGTCGATCCAGAAGCGCAGGATGCGCAGCGACTCGTGGTAGATGCCGTCCCGGTCGTTGTCGAAGTTGATCGGGTAGATGTCCTGGTACTTCTTCGGGGGGTTCTCCGCGTAGGCGATCGTGCCGTCGACGCGGGTGGTGAAGAAGTCCGGGTGCTCGCTCACCCAGGGATGATCGGGGGAGGCCTGCAGGGCGAAGTCGAGGGCGATCTCGAGCCCGAGCGCCTTGGCCTTGGCGACGAAGTCGTCGAAGTCCTCCAGGGTGCCGAGGTCGGGATGGATGGCGTCGTGCCCACCCTCGGTGTTGCCGATGGCCCACGGCGATCCAGGATCGAGTTCGGAGGGCTCGAGGGAGTTGTTGCGCCCCTTGCGGAAGGCGGTGCCGATCGGGTGGATCGGGGGCAGGTAGACGATGTCGAAGCCCATCGCGGCGGCGGCCTCGAGGCGCTCATGGCTCTTGGCGAAGGTGCCCGAGTGCCACACCTTCTTCTCCTCGTCCCACCACGCACCCTGCGAGCGCGGGAAGAACTCGTACCAGGACGAGTAGAGCGCACGCTTGCGGTCGACGCGCAGGGGGAACTCCTGGGTCGCTGAGACCAGCGCGCGGGGACGGTAAATGTCCATCGCCGCAGCGAGCGCGCCCGAGTTGACAGTCTCCAGCAGGGATTCGACCGGTGCTTCGGGCAGCATCATGTCGATCTTGGCCTGCAGTTGCTTGGCGGTGGTGGTGTCGCCGGCAGCCTCGGCTGCCTCGGCCGCCTGCGAGACGACGTGGACGAACTCCTGGCAGGCCAGGGGAACGTCGACCTCGGCGGTGAAGCGGGCCACGCAGTGGTGGTGGATGGTCGCCCAGTCGTCCGACCAGCCCTCGATCCGGAAGGTCCAGTCACCCTCGGCGTCGGGGCACACCCAGCCCTCCCAGATGTCGAGGCCCTTCGGTTCGAGCTGCTTCATGCCGAAGGAGAGCTCGCGCCCGTCGGGGGAGCTGAGCACGGCGGTCGCGTTGACACAATCGTGACCTTCGCGGAAGACATTCGCGGTGACCGGGAACCACTCGTCAACGACGGCCTTGGCGGGGTAGGCGCCCCCCTCGATGACCGGCTCCACATTCGCGACCGGGATGCGTCCAAATCCCGGGATCGGCTGGACGGCTTGTGATTGCGTCGCCTCGACCGGTGCAGGTTCGGGGCTGGCGCTGGTGGGGGCGGGCGCCGGGGCGGCCCGCCGGGCGGCGGACTGCGGCGACGTACCGGGCGCGGGGCTGGGGCTCTTCGGCGAGGTGCTCACGCGCCCAACCTACCGGGGTGTATGCCGCCTGTCATGGGCCTCCAACCGTGGGTGCCACCCAGTCCCCAATTGGTCTCGGAACTTCTGTACGCTGGCCCGGTGTCTGAAACCATGAACACTCCCAGCAGGCCTGACCTGCGCTCCAATGCGAGCTTCAGCGTGACCAAGGGCAAGGGCCCCGAGTTTGCCCCGACCCACCCCTTCGCCCTCGCGCCGGTCGGTACTCCGCCGGTCAGCGTGGACGGATTCACGAAGGAGTTTCTCCGCGAGCTCAACACCGGCCAGGGGGTGACCCTGAGCGAGGCCACCGAGAACGATCTGTACCTGTCCCTGGCACGCACCGTGCGCAACTACCTGATGGGACGTTGGCTGGAGACAGCTCGCCAGCAGCGCGAGAATCCCAACAAAGCCGTCGGCTACCTGTCGGCCGAATACCTGCTGGGTCGCCAGCTGGACAACAACCTGGCCTCCACCGACCTGACCAACATCGTCGTCGAGGCGCTGCAGGGCTGTGGCATCGAGCTCGACACCCTGCGCCAGGCCGAGGTCGAGCCAGGTCTGGGCAATGGCGGCCTCGGTCGTCTGGCTGCCTGCTTCATCGACTCGCTAGCCACCATGAACGTCCCGTGCATCGGCTACGGCATCCGTTACGAGTACGGCATCTTCCGTCAGACCTTCGTCGACGGACGCCAGGTCGAGCAGCCCGACTCCTGGCTGACCATGGGCTCGCCGTGGGAGTTCCCGCACCCCGAGCACAATGTCCAGGTCAACTTCGGCGGGCACACCGTCCACAGCACCGATGACAAGGGCAACGAGCTCGTCAACTGGGTGCCCGACTGGAATGTCAACGGCATCCCGTACAACTACATGGTCCCGGGCTACCGCAATGACCGTGTGAACACTCTGCGCCTGTGGAGCGCCCAGGCCACCCAGGCCTTCGACCTGCAGATCTTCAACTCAGGTGACTACGCCCAGGCCGTCCGCGCCCAGACCTTCGCCGAGAACATCTCCAAGGTGCTCTACCCGGAGGACTCCACGCCCCAGGGCAAGGAGCTGCGCCTGCAGCAGCAGTACTTCTTCGTCGCCTGCTCGCTGCGCGACTTCATCGACAACGTGCTGCCGGATGACTTCGACCTGCACGAGCTGCCGAGCCGGATCATCTTCCAGATGAACGACACCCACCCGGTGATCGCGGTCCCCGAACTGATGCGCATCCTCGTGGACGAGGAGGGCTTCGCCTGGGACGAGGCGTGGGACGTCACCAAGCGCTGCTTCGCCTACACCTGCCACACCCTGCTGCCCGAGGCCTTGGAGGTGTGGTCGGTGGAACTGCTCGGACGCCTGCTGCCGCGCCATCTGGAGATCATCTACCGGATCAATGACGACTTCCTTGAGGAGGTCCGCGAGGCCTTCCCCGGCGACGAGATGCGTGCTCGCCGGATGTCGATCATCGCCGAGTACCCCGAGCGGTCGGTTCGGATGGCCTTCCTGGCCACCGTCGCCGGCTCGAAGGTCAACGGCGTCGCCGAGCTGCACAGCCAGCTGCTGCGTGACAAGGTGCTGCCCGACTTCAGCGCGATGTGGCCGGAGAAGTTCACCAATGTCACCAATGGCGTGACGCCGCGCCGCTTCATCCGCCAGGCCAACCCAGAGCTGGCGAACCTGATCAGCTCCACCATCGGCAAGGGCTGGGTGAACAAGCTCGACCGGCTGCGCGAACTGGAGCCCTACGCGGAGGATCCCGAGTTCCGCAAGGCCTTCCGTGACGTCAAGGCGGCAAACAAGAAGCGCTTGGCCGAGCTGCTCGTCGTGCGTGACGGCATCGAGCTGGCCGACGACCACATGCTCGACGTGATGGTGAAGCGCCTGCACGAGTACAAGCGCCAGTCGCTGAAGCTGCTGCACATCGTGACCGTCTACAACGAGGTGCGCGAGGGGCGCATGGCCGCCTCCGAGGTCACCCCGCGCACGGTCATCTTCGGCGCCAAGGCCGCCCCCGGCTACCGGATGGCCAAGGACACCATCCACCTGATCAACAAGGTGGCCCAGGTCGTCAATGACGACCCGGTGCTGGAGGGACGACTGCGCGTCGCCTTCCCGGCCAACTACAACGTCACCCTCGCCGAGAAGCTGATCCCGGCCGCAGACCTGTCCGAGCAGATCTCGCTCGCCGGTATGGAGGCCTCGGGGACCGGCAACATGAAGTTCGCCCTCAACGGCGCCCTCACCATCGGCACGGACGACGGCGCCAACGTCGAGATCCGCCAGCACGTCGGTGACGAGAACTTCTTCCTGTTCGGCATGACCGAGCCGGACGTGGCGCAGCTCTCGGCGCAGGGCTACCAGCCCGGCAGGTACTACGAGTCGGACCAGCGCCTGAGGGGTGCGCTGGACCTCATCGCGTCCGGGCACTTCTCCGGTGGCGACCGTTCCGTGTTCGAGCCGCTGGCTGCGAACCTGCTGCACGAGGACCGTTTCATGGCGCTGGCCGACTACAGCTCCTACCTGGACGCCCAGGCCAATGTCGAGGCCTACTACGCGGACGAGGAGGCGTGGAGCCGTTCCGCGATCCTCAACATCGCCCGCTGTGGTTTCTTCAGCTCCGACCGCTCCATCCGGGACTACATCCAGCGCATCTGGGACACCCCCCCGGTCATCTGACCTGCAGTTCGGCCGGAAGAACAGCGCCCCCGCAACCCGATTTCGGGTTGCGGGGGCGCTGTGCTGGGCCGGGCAGATGGGCGTGGTGAGCTCCACCGAACCGGACTACTGCTCCGGCTGGGCGACGACGTCCTTCGGTTCCGGCGTGGTGCCCGAGGCGGGGGCATTGTCGCCCCTGATGGCAGCCTCGTGGGCAGACTCGGCCACGGCCTGCTCCTGTTCGGGGGTCAGGGCGAGAGTCTCGGACGGCAGGTCGGCCGGGTCGACTGCGTCCTCGCTCGGCGGGGTGACCGGGACCGGGGCGGGGGCCAGGCCCGCGCGCAGCACCGTGACACTGCGTCCGGGAAGCTGGAACTCGACCATCGCCTGGATCGGGTCCGGCGGTAGTTCCTCACGGTGGGCCGTGGTCAACTCGACCGTGTAGCTGGAACCCCACGGCAGGCCGGGATTGCGCACCGTGACCGCACCCTCGGAGCCGTTGAACCAAACCAGGAAGGCGTCCTCCTCGTCCGACAGGTACATGCCCAGGTGACGGCGTCCCGGATCGGTCCACTGCCAGTCGGCCATCTCGCCGTCCCAGCCGTCAAACCAGGCCAGCTGGCCGCGTCCAGTGGGCTGACCGTTGGCGTCCACGACCTCGTCGCGGCCCAAGTAGTGCGCGCTTCGGAAGACCTTGTGGTCGCGGCGCAGGCGCAACAACTCGGCCGTGTGCTCGGAGATGTCACCCCATTCGGTGAGGGTGTCCCAATGCGTCCAGGACAACGGGGAGTCCTGACAGTACGCATTGTTGTTGCCACCCTGGGTGCGTCCCAGTTCGTCACCCGCGGTGATCATCGGGATGCCGGAGGCGAGCAGCAGGCTCGACATCATGTTCTTGACCTGGCGGTGACGGAAGTCGTTGATGCCGGGGTCGGAGGTTTCACCCTCGACGCCACAGTTCCAGGAGCGGTTGTCGTCCGCGCCGTCCCGGTTGCCCTCACCGTTGTCCTCGTTGTGCTTCATGTTGTACGTGACCAGGTCACGCATGGTGAAGCCGTCATGGGCGGTGATGAAGTTCACCGTCGAGGCGGGGCCCCGTCCGTCGTGGTTGAAGATGTCGGGGGAGCCCGCCATCCGGGTGGCGAGGGTCTGGACGCCGCCGATGGAGCCGCGCCAGAAGTCGCGGAAGAAGTTGCGGAACTGGTCATTCCACTCACTCCATCGAGGTCCCCAGTTGCCGACCTGGTAGCCGAAGGGGCCGACGTCCCAGGGCTCGGCGATCATCTTGATGCCGTCGAAGGTCGGGTCGGCCGCGATGATCTGCTTGAACTCGTGCATCTGGTCGACGTGGTGGTCGCGGTTGCGCACCAAGGTGGTGGCGAGGTCGAAGCGGAAGCCGTCGACGCCCATCTCGCGTACCCAGTAACGCATCGAGTCGATGACCAGGTTGAGCACCCCGGGGTGGGAGGTGTCGACCGAGTTGCCGCAGCCGGTCACGTCGTAGTCATTGCGCTGGTCGGGGGTCAGCCGGTAATAGCCCTGGTGGTCGATGCCACGAAAGCTCAGCGTGGGCCCCTCGTGACCGCCCTCGGCGGTGTGGTTGTAGACGACGTCGATGATGACCTCGATGCCCGCGCGGTGCAGCTTGGTGACCATCTCCTTGAACTCGCTCACCTGCCCACCGAGCGTCGATTCCGAGGCATAGGCGGCGTGCGGGGCGAAGAAGCCAAGCGTCGAGTAGCCCCAGTAGTTCGACAGGCCGCGCCCGACGATGAAGGGCTCGGAGACGAAGTGGTGCACGGGCAACAGTTCGACGGTGTTGACACCGGTCTGGACGAGGTAGTCGATCACCGAGTCGTAGGCCAATCCGCTGTAGGTGCCGCGCAGGTGCTCGGGAACCGAGGGATGCAGCTTGGTGAAGCCCTTGACGTGGGTTTCGAAGATCACGCACTCGTCCAGGGGACGGCGCCGATCGATGGGTTCGGGAGCGGGGGAGTCGGCCACCACGACCGACAGCGGGACGGCCTCGAAGGAGTCACGCGGGTCGAGGATGTAGTTCGACTCGGGTGCGTGGTCAAGGATCGGGCCGGAGTAGTCGACGCCGCCCGTGATGGCGCGGGCATAGGGGTCGACCAAGAGCTTGGCGGGGTTGAAGCGCATACCGGCGTCGGGGTTCCAGTCGCCGTGCACGCGGAAGCCATAGCGCTGGCCGGCCTCGATCCCGGCGATGTGGACGATCCACACACCGTCGGGGTTCATCGCCATGTCGAAGTTGTACTGGCTGCGGTCGGCCGCGACCAGGGCCAGCTCGACGCGGGAAGCGCGCGGCGCCCATAGGGCGAAGCGGCAACCGTCATCCATCAGCTGGGCTCCGAGGACGGACGAGTCCACCGGCTGACGAGTCTCAGGATTCATGAACGTTCAAGCCTTTGCTATTGCGTCCCGGCGGGGCAAGCATCCCTCCGGGTCGTGCTGCCGGAAGCAACCGGGCACGGCTGTTCATTGTGCCAGCTGCCGCAGCCAATCTACGGGTCCAGAACCGGGCCGCGCCGTGAATTGGTCGAAAGTTCGGCTTCCAAGGGCGTGTAGCGTCGCGCCATGGACACCCGAGCCTACCTCGACCATGCCGCCAGCTCACCGCAGCGGGCCGTGGCCACCCAGGTGATGTCGCGGTACCACGACCTCGTCGGGAACCCGGCCGCGCTGCATGCGTCGGGCCGGGCGGCGCGCGCCGTCCTGGAGGATGCCCGCGAACGACTCGCGGCCGCAGTGGGGGCGCAGCCTGGGGAGGTGGTGTTCACCAGCGGTGGTTCGGAGGCCAGTTCGATCGTCCTGTACGGCGCGGCCCGGCGGGAGGGGCGCACCGAAGTGGTGGTCGGGGCGACCGAACATCCTTGTGTGGCAGGGGCGCGGGACGCCCTGGGCGCCCAACTGGTGGCCGTCGACGAGGACGGACGCGTGCGGCCGGAGGCGCTTGCGGCGGCGGTCGGCCAGGGCACCGCGCTCGCCAGCGTCCAACTGGTCAACAACGAGACCGGCCTCGTGCAGCCGGTTGCCGAACTCGCGCAGGTGGCCCGGGCCGCAGGTGCCTGGTTCCACACCGACGCGGTGCAGGCGCTGGGGCACGTGCCCTTCGACTTCGCGGCGCTGGACGTCGACTTCGCGAGCCTGTCCGCGCACAAGGTGGGCGGCCCGGTCGGCATCGGTGCGCTGCTGGTTCGTCGGGGCCTCGAACTGCCTCCCTACGGGCTCGGCGGGGGGCAGGAAGCACGCGTTCGTTCCGGCACGCAGCCGGCGGTTCTGGCTGCCGCCTTCGCGGCCGCCGCTGCCGAAGCGGTCGAACAGCTGGACGCTGAATCGGCACGCCTGCATCGCCTGCGTGAGGACCTCGTCCGACGGTTGCGATCGGACGTCCAAGGGGTGCGGGTGAATGGGGGAGAGACCGTCTCGGCGGCCATCTGCCACGCCACCTTCGAAGGCCTGCGAGCCGACGACCTGTTGTTGCTGCTCGACCAGGCGGGCTTCGACTGCTCCACCGGATCGGCCTGCCGAGCAGGGGTGCACCAGCCGTCCGAGGTGATGCTGGCGATGGGCCGCAGCCTGGACGAGGCCTTGGGATCCATCCGCTTCTCCTTCGGCCCCGGCACGACCGACGATGACATCGACCGCCTGGCTGACGTTCTGCCCGAACTCGTCAGCAGGGCCCGGGTCGCGCACGCGGGGTAGGCTCACGCGTCGTGCGGTGCAGGGCGTGAGGTATGTATGGCGTGAGGGGTAGGGCGTGAGGTGGTTGGCATGAAGGTGCTGGTGGCGATGTCGGGCGGGGTCGACTCGGCCGTTGCGGCTGCCCGGATGGTGGCGGCCGGGCATGAGGTCACCGGCGTCCATCTGGCCTTGAGCAAGAACCCGGCCAGCTACCGCAGCGGCGCTCGTGGGTGCTGCTCGCTGGAGGACTCGCACGATGCACGGCGCGCCGCCGACAAGCTCGGCATCCCCTTCTATGTCTGGGACTTCAGCGACCGTTTCGCGTCCGACGTCGTGGATGACTTCGTCGCCGAGTACGCGGCTGGACGCACCCCCAACCCCTGCCTGCGCTGCAACGAGAAGATCAAGTTCGCAGCCGTCCTCGAACGCGGCCTCGCGTTGGGCTTCGACGCCGTCGCGACCGGCCACTACGCCCGCCTGGAAAACCACGGCGACGAGGTGAGCCTGCACCGCGCCGCCGACCCGGCCAAGGACCAGTCCTATGTGCTCGGAGTGCTCGACCAGCACCAGTTGCGCCATTCCCTGTTCCCCTTGTGCGACACCACCAAGACCGAGATTCGCGCCGAGGCTGCGGCACTGGGTCTGGGCGTGGCCAAGAAACCCGACAGCCATGACATCTGCTTCATCGCAGACGGAGACACCGCCGGCTTCCTGCGCGGCCGGATCGGCACGGAACCGGGTGAGTTCGTCGACGCACAGGGCGTCGTGGTCGGACAGCACACCGGGCACTACCAGTTCACCGTTGGCCAGCGGCGCGGGCTGCGCCTCGGCGTTCCCGCGGCCGACGGACGTCCGCGCTATGTGCTGGACATCGAGCCGGTCACCAAGCGGGTGGTCGTCGGGCCGGAGGAAGCATTGTCGGTGCGGGTGATCGAGGGGATCCGGCCCATCTGGGCGCAGTCCCGTGTCGAGGGCTCCTGGCGTGGTGTCGCGCAGGTGCGCGCCCACGGCGATGCGCTGGCATGCCGGGTCTCCAGCCCGGACCAGGATTCGCTGCTGATCGAACTGGACGAGCCGGTGCGAGGGATCGCGCCCGGCCAGGCTGTCGTCGTCTACGACGGTGACCGCGTCGTCGGCTCTGCCACCATTGCCCATGCCCGGGCGGTTTCGGCTCGTGACGACGGGGTGTCTTGATGCGCGCGACCGGCCTGGGTTCGTTGCCCGGCACCGACATGCCCGCTGCGCTGGGGATGGCGCTCGGCACCGGTTCGCCGTGGTTGCCGGAGCTGCCTGCCCGTGGTCCCGGGGCCGGCATGATCGGGCGGACCACGGCCGTCCTCGAAGGTCTCGGAGCAGACCTCCAGCCGCAGGGCTGGCGGCTGATCGACGGTTCCGGCGCTGACCACGCACGCGCGCGCAGCACGCTGCGTCATGACCTGGATGACCTGGAGGAGGCTGCCCAGGGCCATGCGGGCCCGGTGCGGGTGACGATGAGCGGCCCGTGGACGATGGCTGCCTGCGTCGAGCGTCCCCGTGGAGACCGGGTGCTGGCCGACCATGGCCTGCGCCGCGAGCTGGCCGAGTCGCTGGGGATCGGGTTCGCTGACCTGCTTGCCGAACTGGGCAGGCGGTTGCCCGAGGTCTCCTTTACAGCCCAACTGGATGAGCCCTCGCTGCCGGCCGTCCTGGCGGGTCGGGTACCCACCGCGTCCGGCTTCTCCCGGCACCGCAGCGTGGACGTCCCGATGGCGGTCGACCTGCTGGCCCGCGTCGTGCAGCCGGTCAAGGCCGTCGTGGACGAGGTGACGATGCACTGCTGCGCCCCCGGACTGGACCTGGACGTGCCCGACAAGGCAGGTGTCCACGTGCTCGCGCTGCCGACGGCCAACCTGAGCGCAGCTCAGTGGGACCAGCTGGGCCCCTGGCTGGAATCAGGACGTCGGCTCGCGCTCGGCGTGGCGGACACGCCGGTGCCCGACCAGTTGCCGGGCGCCGATGCCGTGGTCGCCCGGGTGCTGCGGATCGCCCGGCCGTTGGGCCTCGACCCAGCCGTCTGGGTCGAGAAGGTCGACCTGTCCCCCGACTGTGGTCTGGCCGGATGGTCAGAGCTGGGAGCTGGACGTCTCCTGGAACAGCTGGAGCGCGCCGCGGAGTTGTTGCCCGAACAACTCACCCGCTGTCAGCCCGGCTAAGCTGGCCGCGTGCGCATCCTCACCGACCTCGACCTGAACAGCTCCTCGCCCCGCGCGTCGGAACTGGGGCAGGCGACGCCGGTCCGGGTCCACCCCCGGCTGGGGGAGTGGGGGCCGGAAAATGTGCCCACCACCCGCGCGAAGAAGCGCCAGCGCGTGCTTTCGGTCGTCGTCTTCCTCGCGGTGCTGACCGCGTTGTGCCTGCTCGGCTGGTTCTTCTACCGCGCGCTCAACGGGCTGCTCTGACGCGATCGGCCTTGGCGGTCGAAAGCTGCGTCCGTCCCCAGACTCAGGGCCTTGTTGACCGGTTCGGGTCGGTGTCGTGAGGACGTCTCGGGCCTAGACGAGGCCGGACAGGTGCTGCAGCCGACGGACCTCTGAGTCCAGGAACTCGGGACCACCCACTCGCCCCAGCACGACCGCCCGGCCACCGCTGACCGGGGCGTGGGCGCACACAGCGTCCCCCCAGTTCGGCAGCCAGCCCGAGTCCAGCTCCACCCGTCCGGGCCTGGTCAGGTCACCCAACAACGCCAGCGATGCAGCGTCCAACTCGGGTGCCTGCTCGCTGCCCGCGACGACTCGTCCGCCAGCAAGGTCGACCACCGCAGCCCACTGGCAGTGGAAGACCGCCGGCGCCTCGGTGGCGAGCACCTCTGCCGCGCGGGCAGGAGCGGCCACCATGTGGTCGATCAGTTCGATGTCGGACTCGATGCCCCAGCTCTCCGGGTAGCGGGAGATCCACAGCACGCGTACGCCCTCCAAAGCGGTGCATGCGCTGACCAACTCGTCGTGCGGAACCGAGGGCGGCAGGTCGAGCATGAAGTCGTCGACGACCTGGGCCCCACCCTTCTCGACGATCTCGACCGCGCTGATGTCGGCACCCACTGCACCCATGGCGGACGCGACCATTCCCAGGGCACCGGGAACGTCGGGGAGGCTCACTCGCAACAACAGCACCCTGACATCCTGCACCATGTCGACATCCGTACCGCCCGGGCGCACTACGGCGGACAGGTGCCCGACACCAGTCCACTACGATGGTGAGGCGTACGTCCCGACCCAGGTGCGTGCGCCCGCAGTACCCAATCCAACATCACAGGAGTGCACATCGTGGCCCTCACCAGAGATGACGTGGCGCGCCTCGCGGCGCTGGCCCGCATCGAGCTCGGCGATGCCGAACTCGACCACCTGGCCCCACAGCTCGACCTCATCCTCGAGTCCGTGGGCCGGGTGACCGAGGCCCCACTGGACGGCGTCCCGCCCACCTCGCACCCCGTGCCGTTGACCAATGTCTTCCGCGCCGACCAGACGCGTCCCTCCTTCCCGGTGCAGGCGCTCCTGGCCGGCGCGCCGGCGAGCGAGGACGATCGTTTCCGCGTTCCCCGGATCCTGGACGAGGAGGCATGATGAGCACGATCAGCCACGACCTGTTGCACGCCTCCGCGCTGCAGCTGGCCGAATGGATTCGTACCGGTGAGCACACCTCGGTTGAGGTCGTCACCGCCCACCTGGACCGGATCGAGGCGGTGGACGAGAAGGTCAACGCCTTCATCTCCACCAACCGTGAGGCCGCCCTGGCCGCCGCCGCAGCGGTGGACGCCAAGGTCGCAGCAGGTGAGGAAGTCGGCCCGCTGGCTGGCGTTCCGATCGGTGTCAAGGACCTGTTGTGCTGGCAGGAACTTCCGACCACCGCCGGCTCGAAGATCCTCGAGGGCTGGACCCCTCCCTACGACGCCACCATCGTGCGCCGCCTGCTGGACGCCGACCTGGTGATCGTGGGCAAGACCAACCTGGACGAGTTCGCGATGGGCTCGTCGGGCGAGAACTCTGCCTACGGACCCACCCGCAACCCATGGGCCACCGACCGCGTCCCCGGCGGCTCAGGCTCCGGCTCGGCCGCGGCGCTGGCCGCCTTCGAAGTTCCGTTGACCATCGGCACCGACACCGGCGGCTCGATCCGCCAGCCCGCCGCGCTGACCGGCACGGTGGGTGTGAAGCCGACCTATGGTGGCACCTCCCGCTTCGGCGTGATCGCGATGGCCTCCTCGCTCGACCAGCCCGGACCCTGCGCCCGGACGGTCGCCGACGCCGCTGCCCTGCACGAGATCATCTGCGGGCACGACGCGAATGACTCGACGTCGGTCCCGGCACCCGTCCCGGACGTCGTCGCAGCGGCCAGCTCCGCAGATGTTCGCGGCCTGAGGGTCGGCATCGTGCGCGAGCTGGGCGGGGAGGGTTTCGCACCCGACGTCCGCGCCCGCTTCGACGAGGCCGTCGCGACCCTGACCGCGGCCGGTGCCGAGGTCGTGGAGGTCAGCTGCCCGAACTTCGACTACGCGCTCGGCGCCTACTACCTGGTGATGCCGGCCGAGGCGAGCTCGAACCTGGCCCGCTATGACGCGATGCGCTACGGCCTGCGCGTCGGGGACGACGGCACCCGCTCGGTCGAGCAGGTGATGCGCCTCTCGCGCGCCGCGGGCTTCGGCGACGAGGTCAAGCGCCGGGTCATCCTGGGCACCTACGCACTGTCGTCCGGGTACTACGACGCCTACTACGGCTCCGCGCAGAAGGTCCGCACGCTGGTGGCCCGCGACTTCGAGGCCGCCTTTGCCCAGTGCGACGTGCTCGTCTCGCCGGTCGCCCCGACCACCGCTTGGCCGCTGGGGGAGAAGTTCGACGACCCGGTGGCCATGTACGCGGGCGACCTGTGCACCATCCCGGCAAACCTGGCCGGGCTGCCTGCCGCCAGTTTCCCCTGTGGCCTGGATTCGGCCGGCCTGCCGGTCGGCTTCCAAGTGATGGCCCCGGCGCTGGCCGACGACCGCCTCTACCAGGTGGGCGCCGCTCTGGAGCAGGCATTGCAGACCCAGTGGGGCGGGCCCCTGCTCGACCAGATCACCCTGCTCGACCAGATCACCGCTCTTGACGAGAACACCCAGCAGGAGGCACGCGCATGAGCGACGAACTGCTCGACTACGACGACGTGATGGCGGCCTACGACCCCGTCCTGGGCCTGGAGGTGCACGTCGAGCTCAACACCGCGTCCAAGATGTGGTGCGGCTGCTCGACCAAGCCGGGACAGGCACCCAATACCCAGGTCTGCCCGGTCTGCCTCGGCCTGCCCGGATCGCTGCCGGTGGTCAACGCGAAGGCCGTGGAGTCTGCCATCCGGATCGGGCTGGCGCTCAACTGCGACATCGCCGAGTGGTGCCGGTTCGCTCGCAAGAACTACTTCTACCCTGACATGGCCAAGGACTACCAGATCAGCCAGTCCGACGAGCCGATCTGCGTGGACGGCCATGTCGACGTCGAGGTGGACGGGGAGACCTTCCGGGTGGAGATCGAGCGCGTCCACATGGAGGAGGACGCCGGCAAGCTCAGCCACCAGGGCGGTTCCACCGGACGCATCAACGGCGCTGACTACTCGCTGGTCGACTACAACCGCGCTGGCGTGCCGCTGATGGAGATCGTCACCCGTCCCGTCCGTGGGCTCGGCGCCAAGGCCCCCGAGGTCGGACGTGCCTACATGACCCACCTGCGGGAGCTGATGCGCGCGCTGGGAGTCTCCGAGGCGCGCATGGAGCAGGGCAACATGCGCTGCGACGCGAATGTCTCGCTGATGCCCAAGGGCAGCGACGAGCTGGGCACCCGCACCGAGACCAAGAATGTGAACTCGCTGCGCAGCGTCGAGAATGCGCTGCGCTACGAGATCCGTCGCCAGGGTGCGGTGCTGCAGTCCGGTGGACGTGTGAAGCAGGAGACCCGGCACTGGCAGGAGGCTGAGGGCACCACCTCGTCCGGACGTTCGAAGGAGCAGGCCGAGGACTACCGCTACTTCCCCGAACCCGACCTGGTGCCGGTGGCGCCGAGCCGGGAATGGGTCGAGGAGCTCCGGGCGACCCTGCCCGAACCACCCAGCGAGCGCCGGGCGCGCCTCCAGCGGAGTTGGGGCTTCACCGACCTCGAGATGCGCGATGTGCTGGGCAATGAGGGCGCGATCGACCTGATCGACGCGACGGTCGCGGCCGGCGCCAGCCCTGCCAGCGCCAAGAAGTGGTGGCTGGGTGAGCTGGCCCGTCGTGCCAACGAGACCGGCGTCGCGTTGGACGAGGTCGGCATGAGCACCGCGCAGGTCGCGGCGCTGCAGCAGCTCGTCGAGGCTGGGACGATCAACGACAAGTTGGCCCGCCAGGTGATCGACGGCGTGATCGCCGGCGAGGGTGACCCGTCCGAGGTCGTCGAGACCCGTGGCCTGGCGGTGGTATCCGACGACGGTGCGCTGGGCGCGGCCATCGACGAGGCGATCGACGCCAACCCCGACATCGCGCACAAGATCCGCGACGGCAAGGTGCAGGCCGCCGGCGCGCTGATCGGCCAGGTGATGAAGGCGATGAAGGGCAAGGCCGACGCAGCCCGCGTCCGGGAGCTGGTGCTCGAGAAACTCAGCTGAGGGCTCCCCGACGACGTGGCCGCACGACGCGGACACCGGGTGGTTCTGCCTGCTGGAAACAGAAGCAGGGCCATCCGGTATTGCGGGACGGGGCTTGCGGAGCCATGATGGGTGGCGGGAGGCAGCCCATGACCACACCGTTGACCAAGCCCACGGCCGCGACGCCTGGCTCTCGTCCAGGTTCCGGAATGCGCGTCGCGCTGTTCATCACGTGCATCAACGACGTGATGTACCCCGGCACCGGACGTGCCACCGTCGAACTGTTGGAGCGCCTCGGCTGCACCGTCGAGTTCCCGACGGCACAGACCTGCTGCGCGCAGATCACCACCAACACCGGGTACCTCGACGAGTCGGTGCCGCAGGTGCGGCAGTACCTCAAGGCCTTCGAGGGATATGACCACGTCGTCTCCCCGTCCGGGTCCTGCACCGCGGCCGTCCGGGAACAGCACCCGATGCTGGCCAGGCACAGCGGCGACATGGGCCTGGTGGCAGCGGTGGACGTTCTCTCGCAGCGCGTCTTCGACATCCCCGAGTTCCTGGTGGATGTGCTCGGCGTCACCGACGTCGATGCCTATTTCCCACACACCGTCACGTACCACCCCTCCTGCCACGGCAAACGGCTACTGCGGCTGGGTGACAAGCCACTCCAGCTGCTGCAGGCCGTCCGTGGGATGACCTTGGTGGACCTGCCCGAAGCCGACCAGTGCTGCGGTTTCGGCGGCACCTTCAGCATCAAGAATGCGGATGTGAGCGCCGCGATGGCCTCCGACAAGGCGCGTCACGTGCGCGAGACCGGCGCCGAGTTCGTCGTCGGCGGCGACAACTCGTGTCTGATGAACATCGGCGGAGTGCTGTCCCGCCAGAACTCGGGGGTCCGGCCGATCCACCTGGTCGAAATCCTCAACTCCACCGAGGAGGTGTTGGCATGACGTCCCTGCAGCGTGTCACCGAGGGCAATGGAGGGGTCGCCCGTCTGACCCCGGCACCTGACCGGGCTGGCACCTACTTGGGCATGCCCAAGTTCCCGAAGGCCGCCCGCTCCGAGCTGGAGCTGGGTGTCCAGCGCAAGAACCTCCGAAATGCCACCGGGACGATCCGGGCCAAGCGCGCCGATCGCGTCGCCGAGTCGCCCGACTGGGAAGACCTGCGTGACGCGGCTGCCGCGATCAAGGACCGGGTCGGGCGTCACCTCGACCACTACCTCGTGCAGGCCGAGGAGAATCTGACCCGAAACGGAGTGGTCGTCCACTGGGCGCGCGATGCGGCCGAGGCCAACGAGATCGTCGCCCAGGTGGCGCGCGTGAAGGGCATCGACGAGGTGGTGAAGATCAAGTCGATCACCACCCAGGAGACCGACCTCAACGAGTACCTGGAGGAGCAGGGGATCGCGGCTTGGGAGACCGACCTGGCCGAGCTGATCGTCCAGCTCGGGCACGATCGTCCGTCCCACATCGTCGTGCCGGCGATCCACCGCAACCGCGCCGAAGTCCGCGAGATCTTCAAACGCGAGATGGGCCGCTACGGCCGTCCGGCGCCCGAGGACATGACCGAGAACCCGCCCGAGCTGGCGGCAGCGGCGCGGCTGCACCTGCGCGAGAAGTTCCTGCGCGCGAAGATGGCGGTCTCCGGCGGCAACTTCGTGATCGCCGAGACCGGCTCGCTGGTCGTCGTCGAGTCCGAGGGCAATGGCCGGATGTGCCTGACCCTGCCCGAGACGATCGTCTCGATTGTCGGCATCGAGAAGGTGCTGCCGACCTTCGACGACCTGGAGGTCTTCCTCAAGCTGCTGCCGCGTTCGGCGACGGGGGAGCGGATGAACCCCTACAACTCCGTGTGGAGTGGGGTTCGCGAGGGTGACGGCCCAAGTGAGCAGCACGTCATCTTCCTCGACAACGGACGTACCGACGTGCTGGCCGACCCGCTGGGGCGAGAGGTGCTGCGCTGCATCCGCTGCGCGTCCTGCCTGAACATCTGCCCGGTCTATGAACGCACCGGAGGGCATGCCTACGGATCGGTCTACCCCGGCCCGATCGGGGCGGCGCTCAACCCGCAGCTGCGTGGTGTCGAGAACGACGTCGACCGAGGGCTGCCTTACGCCTGCTCGCTGTGCGGAGCCTGCAATGACGTGTGCCCGGTCAAGATCCCCTTCACCGACGTGTTGGTGCACCTGCGCCACCGTGTCGTCCAGGCCGAGAAGGCCGACCGGGTGCCCCGCGACGTGGAGGTGGCCACCGAGATGGCGCTGATGAAGACAGCAGCCTGGGTGATGGGCGATGCCCGACACTTCGAGGCCGTGCAGAAGGGTTCATCGCTGGCGGGACGGGTGCTCGGGGGACGGACGATCGGTCCGATTCCCGCTCCCATCGCGGACCGGTGGTTGCGCTATCGCGACGTCGAGGATGTCCCCGCGCAGAGCTTCCGGCAGTGGTGGAAGAAGAACCGTCAGGAGGGCAGGTGATGGACGCGCGCACGGAAATCCTGGACCGCATCCGTCGGGCCAGCGCCGACATCACCGAGACCGATCCGGTGGTGGACGTCCCGGTCGAGTGGACCTACGGCACCGGCTTGCCGCTGGACGACGTCGTCGCCACCTTCGTCGAGAAGGTGCTGGACTACCAGGCGACCGTCGTGCGGGTGGCTGCGGCCAATGTCGCACAAGCGGTCGTGGATGGGCTCGTTGCCAGCGGCGTCACCTCGTCCGTCGTGGTGCCACCCGGGCTCGACCCGGCCTGGCTCGAGGCGATGCGCGGCGTCGGCTGGGAGGTGCGGGTGGATGACCCACCGCTGACGCACGAGCAGCTGAACGGAACCGACGCAGTGGTCACCGCCGCCAGCTCGGCGATTGCCGACACCGGGACCATCGTGCTGACCCACGGCGCCGACCAGGGACGCCGGGCGATCACCTTGGTGCCCGACCGGCACGTCTGCGTGGTGCGCGCCAGTCAGGTGGTCTCCGACGTGCCCGAGTCCATCGCGGCGGTGAAGCCGGAAGTGTTGGAGGGCTACCCGATGACCATGATCTCCGGCGGTTCGGCGACCAGCGACATCGAGCTGTCCCGGGTGGACGGGGTCCATGGTCCGCGCCAGCTGTACGTGGTGGTCGTCGACGACCTGTGACCCGGGTTCGGGGAACATCCGCGTCACAGGGCGGTGGTGAAGCCTTCCAACTGTGCGACCGAGTCCTCGGAACCGGTGATCTCAACCTGGGCGACGGAACGGCGTCCGAAGAGGAAGAGCACCAGCTCCGACGGCTTGCCAATCAGCACCACCGGATCCTCGCCCGCCTTCAAGGTGACACGATCGATGGTGCCCGCGCGCTGGGCCACCACCGGGACGGGGGAGCGCAGGAACATTGCGCGCCCCATCAGGCCGACACGCTTCCAGCAGGCGTCCTCATCGGCGTCGGGCAGCTCCCGCGGCTGCCATCCCTCACCAGCCCGGCGCACGTCCTCATGGTGGACGAAGTACTCGATCGCGTTGGCGGCCTCGTCCAGCCCGGGCAGCGCGAACACCGAAATGCGTCCCGGGCCCGACCTCACCCGGCTCACCAGCGTCTGGTAGCCCAGCTTCTCCTGCGCTGACGCCATCCGGCGCTCGGTCAGCCCCGCAAGAGGCTTCACGACGATGCCGGGCATCGCCAGCGGGTCGGTTTCGCGCAGCCACAGGTGGGCGGCCAGGTGACTGGTCGTCCAACCCCTGCAGAGGGTCGGGGCGGTGGGACCCAGCTCGTCCAACAGGTCGCACAGCTGGGCACGTTCAGTTCTTGCGAAGCTCACGCCGCGAGCGTACTGCGCCCCAGCGCTGCTGATCGGGAAGAATGGACCGCATGTCTCTTGACCCCGCCATCTCAGCCCGCCTCAAGCGCAACCCGGACGGACTGGTGCCCGCCGTGGTCACCGACGCGACATCCGGCGCCGTCCTGATGCTGGCCTGGATGGACGACGAGGCCCTCTCCCGCACCCTCGTGACGCGCCAGGCCACCTACTGGTCCCGTTCCCGCAACGAGTACTGGGTCAAGGGCGCGACCAGCGGCCACACCCAGCACGTCCGCGAGGTGCGCCTCGACTGCGACGGCGACACCGTGCTGATGCGCGTCGACCAGGTCGGCGGCGCCTGCCACACGGGCGACACCACCTGCTTCGACGCCGACCTGCTGCTCACCGAGGAGGGCTGATGGCACTGGTCACCACCCCCGACCTCGCGGGCTTCCGCGCACTGGCCGACTCCGGACGGCGCGTGGTCAGCGTCCATGCGCGCCTGTTGGCCGACGACATCACCCCGATCGGGCTGTACGCGCAGCTGTGCGGCGACCGGGAGAACACCTTCTTGTTCGAGTCCGCCGAGTCGGGCGTGTGGTCGCGCTGGTCGTTCGTCGGCGTCAACGCCGCGTCCACGCTGGTCGAGCAGGATGGGCAGGCGCACTGGCTGGGGCGCCCGATCGAGGGCGTGCCGGCCGACGGTGATCCGTTGGAGGTGCTGCGCGAGACCCTGCGCACCCTGCACACCGAACCTGACCCGGAACTGCCGCCCTTCACCTCCGGCATGGTCGGCTACCTCGGTTACGACGTCGTCCGCCGGATCGAGAAACTGCCCGACGGCTTGGACGACGACCTGCAGTTGCCCGAACTGGTGATGATGCTGGCCAGCGACATGGCCGTGCTCGACCACCACAAGGGCGAGGTCTGGCTGATCGCCAATGCGGTCAACCACGACGGATCACCCGAGCGCGTCGAGGACGCCTGGGCCGATGCCACCGCCCGCGTGGAGCAGATGGCCCGCCAACTGGCCGGGCCGCGCCCGGTGCTGCTGGCCCAGCAGGGTCCGGCAGCCACCACCGAGCCCATCCGGCAGCGTTCCAGCGAGGACTTCCAGCAACTCGTCCGGGATGCCGTCGAGGAGATTCGCGCCGGCGAGGCCTTCCAGATCGTCGGCTCGCAGCGCTTCGACCTGCCCACCCGGGCCGACGGCCTGGCCATCTACCGCGAACTGCGCAACACCAATCCCAGCCCCTACCTCTACCTGCTACGGCTGCCCGGCTTCTGCGTCGTCGGGTCGTCGCCCGAGGCACTGGTGACGGTCAACGAGGGACGCGCGACCACCCACCCGATAGCCGGAACCCGGCCGCGCGGAGCCACCCCAGAACAAGACGCCGAACTCGAGGCCGAACTGCTGGCGGACGAGAAGGAACGCGCCGAACACCTGATGCTGGTCGACCTGGGCCGCAACGACCTGGGACGGGTGTGCCGCCCGGGCACCATCGCCGTCACCGAGTTCATGCACGTGCGCCGCTACAGCCACGTGATGCACCTGGAGGCCGCGGTCGTCGGGCAGGTCGCCGAGGGCGCCACCGGACTCGACGTCACCCTCGCCTGCTTCCCGGCCGGGACGCTGTCCGGCGCCCCCAAGGTGCGCGCCATGCAGATCATCGACCGACTGGAACGCACCCGTCGCGGTGTCTACGGGGGAGTGGTCGGCTACTTCGACTTCGCTGGCAATGCCGACGCTGCGATCGCGATCCGCACCGCCGTCGTCAAGGACGGCGTGGCCCACGTCCAGGCCGGAGCAGGGCTGGTCGCTGACTCCGACCCCGCCACCGAAGACCTGGAGACCCAGAACAAGGCCGCCGCCGTGATCGCCGCGGTCCGACGCGCCGAGGGGCTCGTGGCCCTGGAGGGGGCGAACTGATGCGGATGGCCAGCACGCGCCCGGTCGCGCTCATCCTTGGCCTCGCCGCCGGCGTCGGTGCCCTGGTGCTGGCCGGACGCTCCGATCAGCCCGAACTGCCGCGCGCCATCGGCTGGGCCCTGCTCGCGGCCACCGTCGCCTCGCTGACCTTCGGTCACCGCGGTCGCCAGGTGCTGGGCGCGCTGGTCGTCGTCCTCGGTCTCGGCCTGGCCTGGCCGGCAGCCCATCCGGGGCTGGTCGCCGCGGGAATCGCCGCGATCATCGCGGGCGGGATCTTCCTCGCCCACGCCGGACGATGGGACGCCACCCGACGTTTCGACCGCGAGACTCCCACCGTGCTCGACAGCGACACGGACGTCTGGAAGGCGATGGACGCCGGACTTGACCCGACGGCGGACGGATTTGGCGATAACCTCGCCTCACAGGCGAGAATGGTCACGCCAGCGCCGTCCAAGATCCAGGAGGACCAGTGAACACCGCGACGAACCAAAAGCGTCCGCAGCAGGCCGAGTATCACCACGGCCGCAGCCCCGCCGCCTGGACCGGTTCCTTGGTCTGCATGCTCGGCTTCATCGTCGCAACCGTGGCCTTCGTGCTGCCCGGCCTTGGTGACAGCTCGACCATGTCCCCCTCGATGCCGTTGCTGGGCCTCGGCGCAGCCCTGATCGCCATCGGCGCGATCGCGACGCTCGTGATGAAGAGCATGGGCTACGGCAATCCGCCGCGGGACCTGTGAGTTCGCTGGACGGCACGGTTCTCGATCAGATCATCGCCGGGGTCCGTGAGGACCTCGCCCTGCGTCAGCGCGCCACCAGCGTCGCCGAGCTGACCGAACTCGCTGCGGCGCGTCCGACCGCACTGGACCCGATCCCGGCGATGCGGCGCGCGCCGCTGTCGGTGATCAGCGAGGTGAAGCGCTCCAGCCCGTCCAAGGGCGCGCTGGCCGAGATCACCGACCCCGCCGAACTCGCCTCCCACTACCAAGCTGGCGGCGCGAGCGCCGTCTCCGTGCTCACCGAGCAGCGCCGCTTCGGCGGCACCCTCGCCGACCTGGACGCCGTGCGCGAGCGCGTCACCATTCCCGTGCTCCGCAAGGACTTCGTCGTCGCGCCCTACCAGGTGCTCGAGGCTCGCGCCCATGGTGCCGACCTGGTGCTGCTGATCGTCGCGGCCCTGGACGACGCGCAATTGCGCGACCTGCACGACCAGATCACCGATTTCGGCATGACCCCGCTCGTCGAGGTGCACACGCCCGAGGAGACCGAGCGAGCCCTCTCGTTGGGCGCCGAACTCGTCGGCGTCAACAACCGCAATCTCAAGACCCTCGACGTCGACCTGTCCCAGTTCGGACGGCTGGCACCAATGCTGGGCGATGACATCGTCAAGGTCGCCGAGTCCGGGATCCTCACACCTGCGGACGCGGCGCTGGTGCACTCCCAGGGCGCGGACGTCGTGCTCGTCGGCGAGGCGCTGGTGCGAGACGGCGACCCGACCGCGGCCATTCGTGCCATGGTCGACGCGACGCGGTGAGCGCCAACCGCCAGACCAGACAGCCTTCCCAACCTGTAAGGACGTCATGACCCAGCCTGAATCCCAGTTCCCCGACCTGGGCGGCCACTACGACCAGTTCGGTGGACGATTCGTCCCTGAGGCCCTGTTCGCGGCCCTGAACGAGCTGGACGAGGCCTTCACCTCCGCCCAGACCGACTCCGACTTCCAGGCCGAACTCGAACGCCTGCGGCGCGATTACGCCGGGCGTCCGACCCCGATCTGGCAGGCCGATCGGTTCAGCGAGCACTGCGGCAACGCGACGATCGTCCTCAAGCGCGAAGACCTGAACCACACCGGCTCCCACAAGGTCAACAACGTGCTCGGCCAGGCCCTGCTGACCAAGCGGATGGGCAAGAAGCGCGTCATCGCCGAGACCGGCGCCGGTCAGCACGGCGTCGCCACCGCCACCGCCGCGGCCCTGTTCGGGCTGGAGTGCCGGGTCTACATGGGCAAGGTCGACACCGAGCGCCAGGCCCTCAACGTCGCCCGGATGCAGATGCTCGGCGCGGAGGTCGTCGCCGTCGAGGCCGGTTCGATGACTCTCAAGGACGCGATGAACGAGGCGATGCGCGACTGGGTCACCAATGTGGACACCACCCACTACCTGATCGGCACCGTGGCGGGCCCCGCGCCCTTCCCGAAGCTGGTCAAGGAATACCAACGCATCATCTCCACCGAGGCGCGCCAGCAGATGCTCGACCGCTACGGGCGCCTGCCCGACGCGGTCACGGCGTGCGTCGGCGGCGGTAGCAACGCGATGGGCATCTTCGCCGACTTCATCGACGACCCCGAGGTGGCGCTCTACGGCTTCGAGGCGGGCGGTGAAGGCATCGAGAGCGGGCGCCACGCCGCGACCATCACCCAGGGCGAGGTGGGCGTGCTACACGGCATGCGAACCTACGTGCTGATGGACGAGGACGGGCAGACGATCGAGTCGCACTCCATCAGCGCCGGCCTGGACTACCCCGGCGTCGGCCCCGAGCACTCCTTCCTGGCCGCGACCGGACGCGCCAAGTACGAGCCGGTCACCGACACCGAGGCGATGGACGCACTGCGGCTGCTCAGCCGCACCGAGGGCATCATGCCCGCCATCGAGTCCGCCCATGGCGTCGCCGGCGCTCGTCGGCTGGCCCTCCAGCTCACCGAGGCCGACCCGAACGCCCGTCCGCTGATCCTGGTGAACATCTCCGGACGCGGTGACAAGGACGTTGACACGGCGATCAAGTACTTCGGCATCGACGGTTCGGTGGACGACGTGGCCGGCCGGATGGAGCAGCCCGCATCCACCAGCGAGGCCATGGGGGTCGAGAAGTGAGCACCAACTCCAGTGATGAGTCCCGCCTGGGCATCTCCGGCAGGGTCCTCGCGGGCGCCCGCGAACAGGGCCGCGCAGCACTGGTCGGCTACCTGCCGGTCGGCTACCCCGACGTCCCCGGCTCCATCGACGCGATGCGCGCGCTGGTCGAGGGCAGCAATGGCCGTGGTGTCGACATGGTCGAGGTGGGCATGCCCTACTCCGACCCTGTGATGGACGGCCTGGCCATCCAGCACGCGACCACCCGGGCGCTGGAGCGCGGCGTCCGGACCTCCGACGTCTTCCGCGCGGTCGAGGCCGTCAGCACCGCCGGGGCCACCCCGGTCGTGATGATCTACTGGAACCTCGTCGACCGCTACGGCGTCGACCGCTTCGCGCGCGACCTGCGCAATGCCGGGGGAGCGGGGCTGATCACCCCCGACCTGACCCCCGACGAGGCCGGTGACTGGGTCACCGCGTCCGATGCCCACGGGCTGGACCGGATCTTCCTTGTCTCCCCGTCCTCGACCGATGAGCGCCTGGCCTCCACCATCGCCGCCTGCCGTGGCTGGGTCTACGCCACCGCCGTGATGGGAGTCACCGGCGCTCGCAAGACCACGTCCACAGCGGCGCCGATCCTGGTGGAACGCATCCGCCGGGTTGACCCGACCCTGCCCGTCGGCATCGGCCTTGGGGTCTCCAATGGCCAGCAGGCCGCCGAACTTGTCGGGGTCGGGGACGCGGTGATCGTCGGCTCCGCGCTGGTCAACCACCTGCTTCGCAGCGAGGAGCAGGGCACCCGCGATCTGGCCCCCCTGCGGCAGCTGGTCGACGAACTCGCTGCCGGTGTGCGCGGCGAGAGTTCCGTGAACACCATGGGTGGGGTCGAGGGCTGACATGCTGCTGTCGTTGCCGAGCCCCAGCTGGTCCGCCTTCCACCTCGGGCCGGTGACGATCCACGCCTATGCCCTGTGCATCCTGGCCGGCATTGCCGTGGCCTGGGCCTGGGGGACGCGACGATTCGTGGCTCGCGGCGGACAGGCCGAGACCTTCGAGAACATCACCGGTGTCGCGGTCGTCTTCGGCATCGTCGGCGCTCGGCTCTACCACGTCATCACCGACTACCAGCTCTATTTCGGGCCAGGGAGCAACCCGATCGACGCGCTCAAGATCTGGCAGGGTGGGCTGGGCATCTGGGGCGCTGTCGCGCTCGGTGCGCTGGGTGCGTGGATCATGTGCCGGCGCAGTGGCCTGAGCTTCGGTGACTTCGCCGACGTGGTGGCCCCCACCCTGCTGGTGGCGCAGGCGATGGGTCGGCTCGGCAACTGGTTCAACCAGGAACTGTTCGGACGTCCCACCACCCTGCCCTGGGGGCTCGAGATCGACGCCGACCATCGCCCGGCCGGCTTCACGCAGTACGCCACCTTCCACCCGACCTTCCTCTACGAGCTGGTGTGGAACCTCGCCGGTGCCGCTTTCCTGGTCTGGGCCGAGCGCCGCTGGAAGCTGGGCTGGGGACGACTGTTCGCGCTGTACGTGATCGTCTACTGCTTCGGACGGTTGTGGGTCGAGCGGCTGCGCATCGACACGGTCAACACCATCGGCGGGCTGCGTCTCAACGAGTACACTTCCGTGGTCGTCTTCCTGATCGGTCTGGTGCTGTTCATGTGGATCGGACGCCGCCACGGCGCGCGTCGCGACCGGCCCTTCGCCACACCTGCCGAGGGTTCGTCCGAACAGCGGGACCCCCGTCTCGCACAGTGAACTGTCACACAGCAGTAACACGGCGCGCGTATTTTTCCTTCGCCCGGCACCCGGGCGTCGACACCTCGACTCTCGGCGGGCACCCGGCTGCGCCGGTACCCGTCCCCCTCCTGATGGGAGCACACCATGGCCCGTGAGGTCTTTCCTCGCCGCCCGAAGTTCGGGCTGTACGACCCCACCACCGAACATGACGCCTGTGGCGTCGCCTTCGTCGCGCAACTGAGCGGTGAGGCCAGCCACGAGATCGTGGAGCAGGGCCTCGAGGCCCTGCGCAATCTCGACCACCGTGGCGCAACCGGCGCCGACGAGGCAGCGGGAGACGGCGCCGGCATTCTGGTGCAGGTTCCCGACGAGTTCCTGCGCGGCGAGGTTGGCTTCGACCTGCCCGCCGCGGGCGCCTACGCCGCCGGTATGGCTTTCCTGCCGGTCGACGAGGCCGATCGCGACATGGCCCGCATCACGATCGAGAAGATCGCGGTCGAGGAACGCCTCAAGGTGCTCGGCTGGCGTGACGTCCCCGTCGAGACCGACTCGCTGAGCCCCATCTCCCTGGGCGCCATGCCCCACTTCAGCCAGCTCTTCGTCGCCGGCCGCGGCACCGAGACCGGGCTCGACCTGGACCGGCTGGTCTACGTCCTGCGCCGCCGGGCCCAGCACGAGTGCGGGGTCTACTTCGCGTCCCTCAGCTCGCGCACCATGGTCTACAAGGGCATGCTGACCACCGACCAGCTGGAGAAGGTGTACCCCGAGCTGCACGACGAGCGCTTCCGCTCCGCGCTGGCGCTCGTGCACTCCCGCTTCTCGACCAACACCTTCCCGGCCTGGGAGCTCTCGCACCCCTTCCGCCTGATCGCTCACAACGGCGAGATCAACACGGTCAAGGGCAACCGCAACTGGATGCGCGCCCGTGAGGCGCTGCTGTCGAGCGACGTCATCCCCGGCGACCTGGAGCGGCTCTACCCGATCTGCTCCCCGGACGGTTCTGACTCCGCCTCCTTCGACGAGGTGCTGGAGCTGCTGCACCTGGGCGGACGCTCGCTGCCACACGCCGTGCTGATGATGATCCCCGAGGCATGGCAGAACCACGCCGAGATGAGCCAGGCCCGCAAGGACTTCTACGAGTTCCACTCCTGCGTGATGGAGCCCTGGGACGGCCCCGCGTGCGTCACCTTCACCGACGGCGCCCAGATCGGCGGCGTGCTCGACCGCAATGGCCTGCGCCCCGCTCGCTACTGGGTGACCACCGACGGGCGGGTCATCTTCGCCTCCGAGGCCGGCGTGCTGCCGGTCGAGCCGGCCGACGTCGTCCAGAAGGGCCGCCTGCAGCCCGGGCGCATGTTCCTGGTCGATCTGGAGCAGCACCGCATCGTCGAGGACGACGAGATCAAGGACGCGCTGGCCGCCGAGCACCCCTATGGCGAATGGTTGGACGCGGGCCGGATCAACCTCAACGAGCTCCCCGAGCGTAACCACATCGTCCACTCCCACGCCTCGGTCACCCGTCGTCAGCAGCTGTTCGGCTACACCCACGAGGAGCTGCGCCTGCTGGTGGCGCCGATGGCCAACACCGGCGCGGAGACGATCGGTTCGATGGGCACCGACACGCCGCTGGCGGTGCTCTCGGAGCGTCCGAGACTGCTGTTCGACTACTTCAGCCAGCTCTTCGCGCAGGTCACCAACCCGCCGCTGGACGCGATCCGCGAGGAGCTGGTCACCTCGCTGTCCGGTTCCATCGGCCCGGAGGCCAACCTGCTGGAGCCCGGCCCCGCGTCGTGCCGCCAGATGGTGATCCCCTTCCCGATCCTGGACTCCGAGCAGCTCGCGAAGATCGTCCGGATCAACGCCGACGGTGAGCACCCCGACTACGAGACGCACGTCGTGCGCGGGCTGTACCGCGTCGACGGGGGAGCGCAGTCGCTGCGCGACCGGATGGACGAGATCCGCCGCGAGGTCAGCGAGGCCGTCGCCAACGGCGCCCGCACGATCGTGCTGTCGGACCGCCACGCCGACCGCGAGCATGCACCGATCCCGTCGCTGCTGCTCACCTCGGCGATCCACCACCACATGGTCCGGGAGAAGACCCGCACCATGACAGGCCTGATCGTCGAGGCCGGGGACGTGCGGGAGGTGCACCACGTCGCGCTGCTGATCGGTTTTGGCGCGGCCGCGGTCAACCCCTACCTGCTGTTCGAGTCGGCCGAGGACATGGCCCGCAACGAGTTGTACGTGCAGGTCAGCCCCGAGCAGGCCATCCACCACGTCTACAAGGCGCTGGGCAAGGGCGTGCTCAAGGTGATGAGCAAGATGGGCATCTCGACCATCCAGAGCTACACCGGCGCCCAGGTCTTCGAGGCCGTCGGCCTGCGCTCGGAGTTCGTCGAGGAGTTCTTCGCCGGCACCAGCTCCCGGATCGAGGGCATCGGCCTGGACGAGGTCGCGCAGGCGGTGCAGTTGCGCCACTCCCTCGCCTACCCCCTCGACGGGGTTGCCAACTCCCACCGCACCCTGCCGGTGGGTGGTGAGTACCAGTGGCGTCGCGAGGGCGAGGAGCACCTGTTCAACCCCGAGACGGTCTTCCGGCTGCAGCATGCCACCCAGACCGGCAAGTACGAGGTCTTCAAGCGCTACACCAACCTGGTGGACGACAACTCGCGACGGCTGATGACGCTGCGTTCGCTGCTGGAGTTCCGCTCTGACCGCACGCCGGTCGACATCGACGAGGTCGAGTCGGTCAGCGACATCGTCAAGCGCTTCTCCACCGGCGCGATGAGCTACGGCTCCATCTCGAAGGAGGCGCACGAGACCCTGGCGATTGCCATGAACCGGATCGGCGGCAAGTCGAACACCGGTGAGGGCGGCGAGGACCGCGACCGGCTGTACGACCCGGAGCGTCGCTCGGCGATCAAGCAGGTGGCCTCGGGACGTTTCGGCGTCACCAGCGAGTACCTGAGCAATGCCACCGACATCCAGATCAAGATGGCGCAGGGAGCCAAGCCCGGCGAGGGCGGCCAGCTGCCCGGCCCGAAGGTCTATCCCTGGGTGGCTGCCACCCGGCACTCGACGCCCGGCGTGGGCCTGATCTCCCCGCCCCCGCACCACGACATCTACTCGATCGAGGACCTGAAGCAGCTCATCCACGACCTGAAGTGCGCGAACCCCTCGGCTCGCGTGCACGTCAAGCTGGTCGCCGAGCTGGGCGTCGGCACGGTCGCGGCGGGCGTGTCGAAGGCGAAGGCGGACGTCGTCCTGATCTCCGGCCACGACGGCGGAACCGGCGCGGCCCCGCTGACGTCGGTGAAGCACGCCGGCGGCCCCTGGGAACTCGGTCTGGCCGAGGCCCAGCAGACCCTGCTCGCCAACGGCCTGCGCGATCGGATCGTCGTCCAGTGCGACGGGCAGCTCAAGACCGGACGTGACGTCGTGATCGCCGCCCTGCTGGGCGCCGAGGAGTTCGGTTTCGCCACGACGGCGCTGGTGGTCAGCGGGTGCATCATGATGCGCGTCTGCCACAAGGACACCTGCCCGGTCGGCATCGCGACGCAGAACCCGGCGCTGCGCGCGCACTACCACGGCCAGGCCGACCACGTCGTGAACTTCATGGAGTTCATCGCCCAGGAGGTGCGCGAGTACCTGGCGCAGTTGGGTTTCCGGTCGATCGAGGAGGCCGTCGGCCACGTCGAGGCGCTGGACACCCGCGCGGCGGTTGACCACTGGAAGGCCGCCGGGCTGGACCTGTCGCCGATCCTGGCCCAGGTCGAGCTGCCCGAGGGTGCCCCGCTGCACTGCGTCACCACCCAGGACCATGGGCTGGACCGCAAGCTGGACGTCAGGCTGCTGGAGCTGGCCCGTCCCGCGATCGAGGCTGGCCAGCAGGTGCGCGAGGAGCTCACCATCCGCAATGTCGACCGCACCGTCGGCACCGTGCTCGGCCACCACGTCACCGTGGCGACCAAGGGCGAGGGCCTGGCTGATGACGCGATCGAGTTCACCCTGACCGGCACCGCGGGCCAGTCCTTCGGCGCCTTCCTGCCAAAGGGCGTGACCCTCAAGCTCGTCGGCGACTCGAACGACTACGTCGGCAAGGGCCTGTCGGGCGGACGGATCATCGTCACCCCCGCGCAGGGCGTCACCTTCGACCCGTCAACGCAGATCGTCGCCGGCAACGTGATCGGTTACGGCGCCACCAGCGGGGAGGTCTTCCTGCGCGGTGTCGTCGGCGAGCGCTTCTGCGTCCGTAACTCCGGGGCGACCGCGGTGGTCGAGGGGGTGGGCGACCACGCGCTGGAGTACATGACCGGTGGCGAGGCCCTGATCCTCGGCCCCACCGGACGCAATGTCGCCGCCGGCATGTCCGGTGGCGTCGCATGGCTGCTCGACTTCAACGCCGCCCGGCTCAACACCGAGCTGGTCGACGCGGTCCAGGTGACCGAGCCGGACGTCGAACGGATCACCGACCTGCTGCGTCGCCACCAGGAGCTGACCGGCTCCACCGTGGCGGCAGGCCTGCTGGGGCTCTCGCGCGCCGATCTCGCCCAGCGTTTCACCAAGCTCAGCCCACGTGACTACGCGCGCGTGATGAAGGCGAAGGAGGAGGCCCTCTTCTCCGGCGTCAAGGAGGACGAAATGACCGATCTCATGATGGAGGCAGCTCATGGCTGATCCCCGCGGCTTCATCAACATCCCGCGCCAGGTTGCGGACCGTCGTCCCGTCGAGGAGCGGGTCAACGACTGGAACGAGGTCTATCCCGGCGGGCCGGGCAAGGCCCTGCTCCCGATCATCCAGACCCAGGCCAGCCGCTGCATGGACTGTGGCATTCCCTTCTGCCACACGGGTTGTCCGCTGGGCAACCTGATCCCGGAGTGGAATGACCTGGTCTGGCGCGACGAGTGGACCCAGGCCCTGGACCGGTTGCACGCGACCAACAACTTCCCGGAGTTCACCGGCCGCCTCTGCCCGGCACCCTGCGAGACCTCGTGCGTCGTCGGCATCACCCGTGACCCGGTGACGATCAAGAACATTGAGGTGTCGATCATCGACAAGGCCTGGGACGACCGTCGCGTCCTCCCACAGCAGGCCCAGTGGCACTCGCTGAAGACCGTCGCCGTGGTCGGCTCCGGACCCGCGGGGCTGGCCGTGGCCCAGCAGCTGACCCGGGCTGGGCACACGGTGGTCGTCTACGAGCGCGACGACGCCATCGGCGGTCTGCTGCGCTACGGGATCCCCGAGTTCAAGATGGAGAAGGCGGTGGTGGACCGTCGCCTGAAGCAGATGGTGCTGGAGGGGACGGTCTTCAAGACCGACACCCCGATCGGCCCGGACGCGGCCGAGCAGGGTGGCCTGACCGGCACCCAGTTGGTGGAGCGCTTCGACGCGGTGGTGCTGACGATCGGCGCCACGGTGCGCCGCGGCCTGCCGGTGCCCGGCGCCGACCTGGGCGGCATCTACCAGGCGATGGACTACCTGACCCAGGCCACCAAGGCGCTGAAGGGCACCAAGGACCGGATGCCGGAACCCGTCGAGGGACAGATCCACGCCGAGGGCAAGCACGTCGTCGTGATCGGCGGTGGTGACACCTCCAACGACTGCCTGGGCACCGCCCTGCGCCAGGGGGCCGCCTCGGTGACCCAGCTGGAGATCATGCCGACCCCGCCGCAGGTCCGTCCGGACGCGCAGCCGTGGCCGACCTACCCGATGATCTACCGGGTGGCCTCAGCCAACGAGGAGGGTGGTGAGCGGCTGTACGCGGTCTCCACCAGTGAGTTCCTTGGCGACGAGGACGGCCACGTGAAGGGGCTGCGGCTGTCGGAGGTGAAGTTCGACGCGGGCAAGTTCGTGCCGGTCGAGGGCACCGAGCGGGAGCTGCCGGCCGATCTGGTGTTGATGGCGATGGGCTTCACCGGTCCGCAGCAGGACGGGGTGGTCGCCGAGTTGGGCATCGAGTTGGACGAGCGCGGCAACATCAAGCGCGACGAGGCCTACATGACCAGCGTGGAAGGTGTCTTCGCGGCCGGTGACTGTGGCCGTGGCCAGTCCCTGATCGTGTGGGCGATCGCCGAGGGTCGTTCCGCGGCGAATGGTGTGGACGCCTGGCTGTCGGAACGTGAGTCGCGTCTGCCCCGTCCGATCGGTCCGCAGGTGCGCCAGCTGATGGCCTGAGCTGGCAGGAATCACACGCGGCCCCGGGAGTTGGCGGATTCCCGGGGCCGCGTGCGTATTCCGCGAGGGGGTCTGTCGGACAAGGGGTGTAAGCGGCTCCATCGCCTTCGGGCGCGACTCACCTCGTCGCGCGGGGGTCGAAGCCGAAGGGGAGCTCCAGTCGGTGGCGGGAGAGCAGTGGCTCGTCCGAGAGGATCGCGCCCGTGGTGCCGTCGGCGACCACGACGCCCTCGGAGAGCACGACGGTGCGTTCGCACATCTGGGCGGCGAAGGGCAGGTCGTGGGTGACCATCAGCATGGTCACGTCCAGCCGGTCCAGGACGGCGGCCAGGTCACGTCGCGCGGCCGGGTCGAGGTTGGCGGTGGGTTCGTCCAGCACCAGTACCTCGGGTTCCAGGGCCATTACGGTGGCCAGCGCCACCCGTCGTCGCTGTCCCAGCGACAGGTGGTGGGGCATCCGGTCGGCGCAGTCCTGCATTCCCACCGCGGTCAGCGCGTCCAGTACCCGCGCCTCCAGCGCGTCCCCGGACAGGCCGTAGTTCGCCGGCCCGAACGCCACGTCCTGCCGGACGGTGGGCATGAACAGCTGGTCGTCCGGGTCCTGGAAGACGATGCCCACCCGGCGACGCACCTCGGGCAGGTCACGTCCGGTCGGGGTCAGACCGCCGACGCGCACCGTTCCGCTGGCCGGGGTCAGGATGCCGTTCAGGTGCAGCACCAGGGTCGTCTTGCCAGCCCCGTTCGGGCCCAGCAGCGCCACCCGCTCACCCGCGCCGATCATCAGGTCGACGCCGAACAGGGCCTGGTGCCCGTCCGGGTAGAGATGCGTCAGCCGGGAGAGTTCGATCGCCGGGCTCGGTGCGGGCACTGCGCTCACACCCACCACTGCGCTCACACCCACCACCGGGCACAGACGGTCACGGCGACCACCAGCGCCGCGGGCAGCACGACCGGCCACCACCGCGTCCGTCGCTCGGGAGCCGCGATGCGGGGGAGTGAACCGGTGTAACCGCGCGACAGCATGGCGACGTGCACCCGCTCACCGCGCTCGTAGCAGGCGACGAACAGGGTGCCCAGCGACTGCGCCATCACCACCCAGTCCCGCGGACGACGGGCAGTGAAACCCCGGGACGCGCGGGCGATGCCCATCCGCTGCCACTGGTCACGCACCACGTCGAGGTAGCGGACCATGAACGAGGCGATCTCCACCAGACGGGCCGGCAAGCGCAGGTCGTGCAGGGCGTCCAACAGGTCCGGTCCGCGGGTGGTGGCGGCCACGCACAGGGCAGTCAGCGCACCCAGCGTCGCCTTAGCCACCAGGCCCCAGGCGCTCCACAACCCGGGCACCGACAAGCCGATGCCCGCGACGTGCACCCTCGGTCCGGCGGCGACGAAGGGGACGAGCACGGCGAAGGCCGCGAACGGCGCCTCCACGAGGAGGGCCCGCCGGAGGCGTCGCCACGGCACCCGGGCAACCGCGAGGACGGCCAGCACGATCGCCAGGTCCACCAGGTAGGGCCACACCATGCGGGCAGGCACCGCTACGACCGCCACCACGGACGCCAGCGCCGCCAGCACCTTGGCGGTAGCCGAAACCACCGCCGGAAGGGAGACGGTTGGCGCCGGCCGGACAGCGTCGGTTCGGGTGACCTCGGCGGGGCGGTGCAGCAGCAGCGTCATCGCGCCGACCGGCGTCCGGCGAAGCGAAGCAGTGCGAACACCACGAGCGCCACGACGGCGACGCCGACGATCCGCACCAGGCCGGCGGGAATGCCCAGCACGCCCTCGTAGTCGACGAATGGGGAGTGGCCCCAGACCGGGTCGGTGGCCGCGTGCTCGAAGCCGAACCGTTCGGCGACGGCCTCCAGCCCGTCCGGGCTGCCGGACGCTAAATAGCTCACCAGTCCTGCGACCAGCACCGTGACACCAATCGCCACCCAGCGCAGCCGCGGATCCGAGACGGGCCTCATGCCGACACCTCCGCGGCGTCACGCAGCACGGGCGTCCGGTCGGCGACCAGGCCGCGCGCCGCCCAGACCAGGTCGGGGCGCAGCGCCAGCAGGCCCGAGACCACCAGCGCGGTGATCGCCGCCTCTCCGAGCCCGATCAGGGTGTGGACGCCGAGCATCGCCCCCAGCACCGTGCCCAGCGGCACGTCCACCGTGCCGCCGAGCGCGTACAGCGCGACGAAGCTGCCGGCTGCGGCGAGCACGCTGGCCAGCCCGGCGAGCGCGACCGTGGCCAGCACCGTCATCCGGGTGCGGGGGAGCACACGTGCGAGCACGGTCATCACGGCCCAGGCGATGAGGACGCCGACCACGGCCATGTTCCAGGTGTTCGCGCCCAGGGCGGTGATCCCGCCGTCCGCGAAGAGCAGGCACTGCACGGCCAGCACCACCGTGAGGCACAACATCGCCGTCCACGGACCGACCAGCGCGACCGCCAGCGCGCCGCCCAGCAGGTGGCCGGAGGTGCCGGCGGCGACGGGAAAGTTGACCATCTGGGCAGCGAACACGAAGGCGGCCACCAGACCGGCCAGGGGAGCGGCGCGGTCGTCCAGCTCACGGCGACAGCCGCGCAGCGCCATGGTCACCGCGGCCAGCGAACCGGCGGCCGTGACCAGGCAGACGGGGGCGTCGAGGAATCCGTCGGGAATGTGCACGATGCGACCTCGGATCGAGAGGGGGTGGGCTCGTTCTTCGGCCCACTATTGCACTCCGGGTGCAACAAGCCGGGGGACCTCTGGGTGAACAGCTGGCGACGCTCAGGTCGCCGGCCGGCGTCCCGCGCACTGCTCGCACAGCCCCCGCAGGGCGACCCCGGCGGGCTCGACGCTGAAGCCGGTGCGCTCGCGAAGCGTGGCACACAAGGGATCCATCACCTCGATGGGGAGGTCGACGAGACGGTTGCAGCTGCGGCACTGGGCGTGGGCGTGCGCGCTGCCGGCCACCAGGTGGTAGGTCGTCTGGCCGTGGGCCACCGCGACGGACTGCACGACGCCCATCTGGCACAGCAGGGCAAGCGTGCGGTCCACGCTGGAGGAGTGGACGGTCGGGTCCAGCGCCGTCACCCGCTGACAGACCTGGTCGGCGCTCAGGTGCCCGGGGTTGGCGGCGAGCACCTGGAGCACCACCGTGCGGGGTCCGGTCATGCGCGCCCCCTGCTCGCGCAACCGCTCCGCGACACCAGCCAGCAGGTGCTGGACGTGTGTGTCGGGGGCGTGCGAGGTATGGGAGTGACTGTCGCGGGAGTGGCTGTCGGGGGAGTGACTGTCGCGGGAACGACTGTGCGGCACGGTCTCCATCGGCCCTCCTGCTCGTCCGTCCGGGGTGTTTCAGAACCCAACGATCCCAGCTGTACCACGGCCGGGGCGCCTTCTTGCGTGCCAGCAGCAACAGGCCTCGGGAGTTCACCCACAGTTCGGTTCGACGCTCTCGCCCATCGTCACCGGCGCGGGATTGGGTGGAAGCAGCTGTCGAGCACCATGCCTGACGAACCCAGGAGGGAACCCCCATGTCGCACACCCACTCCCACGGCGGGATCACGCACTCACACGACGGTGGCCACTCGCACCACCACCACGCCGAGTTCTCGTCCGACGAGAAGCTGGCCACCGACCTCAGCGTCGACGACGCCGACCTGACCCCGATGCAGATGCGCCGCCGCACCCTGCTGCGCACCGCGGGCGTCCTCGGTGCCGGCGCGGCCACCGCCGCACTCGTCGACACCCACGGTGCCGCCACCGCGGCCGCTGTCGGCAAGTCCCGCACCAGCGGCGCCGGGCACCGCGCCGGCTGGCTGTCCGGTGACCACCACATCCACACCCAGTACTCCTCCGACGGCATGTACCAGGTCAACGACCAGGTCGCCCACGCCGAGGCCTACGGGCTCGACTGGATGGTCATCACCGACCACGGCTCGGCCACCCACGCAAAGATCGGCGTCGACAAGGTCAACCCCGACATCCTCGCGGCCCGCAAGCGCCACCAGGACATGCTGGTCTTCCAGGGCCTGGAGTGGAACATCCCGGCCGCCGAGCACGGCACCGTCATCGTGCACCCGGGCGCCAAGGAAGTCAGCGTCCTCAAGCAGTTCGAGAACAACTACGACGGTGCGGTGATGAAGGCCACCGCCAACACCCCCGAGAACGAGGCGCTGGCCGTCAAGGGCGTGCAGTTCCTGGGCAGCATGGTCGACTCGCGCGAGGTGCGCGACGCCCTCTTCCTGGCCAACCACCCCGCCCGCAACGGCATCGACTCCCCGCACGAGGTGCGCGGCTGGCGTGACGCCAACCCCGAGATCGCGATCGGGTGGGAGGGCGCTCCCGGCCACCAGGCCGCCGGCATCTCCGCGGACGCCATGGGCCCCGGCGACGCGCGTGGCTACTACGGCAACGCTCCCGGCGCGAACTCCTTCGCGGGCTACGTTCCCGAGAGCTACCGCACCTGGGGCGGCTTCGACTTCTACACCGCCACCGTCGGGGGCCTGTGGGACTCCCTGCTCGCCGAGGGCAAGGGCTGGTGGATCAGCGCCAACTCCGACTCGCACTCCGTCTACCTGGACACCGCGGTGCGCGGCGGTGGCGACTTCGCCACCCAGGGCCGCTACAACGACCCGATCTACGGTGGCAAGCCGCAGGTCGAGCGTGGCGACTACTGGCCCGGCTACTACTCCCGCACCAATGTGGGCTCCAACGTCCGCAACTACGCGGGCGTCATGCAGGGCATGCGCGCCGGCAATGTCTGGGTCGACCACGGTCGCCTGATCGAGGACATCGACGTGCGCGTCAGCGTCGCCGGCAGCTCCACCTCGGCCTTCGGTGGTGTGGTGATGGGACGTCGTGGCCAGCGCGCCAAGCTCACGATCCGCGTCGTCCCGGCGCAGGTCGCGAACTGGGCGACCTTCATCCCGAAACTCGCGAAGCTGGACGTCATCAAGGGCGCCATCACCGGCCCGGTCACCGACCGCGACACCCTGCACGCCCCGCAGACCAAGGTCGTCAAGACCTGGGACGTCTCGGGCCACGTGGACGCCATCGAGGTCAGCTACGACCTCGGCGTCATCGAGGAGCAGGGCTTCTACGTCCGGCTCCGCGGCTCGGACGGCAACCGCACCCAGGCCGGCTACTTCGGCGCCGACTTCGACCCGGCGGGCCCCGCCATCGACGTCGTCGGTGACGCCGACCCCTGGACCGACCTGTGGTTCTACACGAACCCGATCTTCGTCCTGCCCCGGTGATCATCGGCGTCGACCAGGGGATCAACCAGCCCCTGGACGCCGAGCCGATCATCGCTCGAGCCCAGACCCGCCTTGCCACAGCGGGTCTGGGCTCAGCCCACGATGGGGGCGGTCTGTGGATCTGCACCCACGTGGTGCCCGGTGGTCCGCCCGGCAACCATGTCGCCCTCAGCGTCCAACTGGACGCGGGGGAGCGCTCGGCCGACGAGGTGCTGCGGGTGGTGCAGGCCGCCTTCGGGTCCGGGGACGAAACGGACGGCGAGCACGACTCCCACGTCCATACCGAGCCCGAGGCGCCGGCAGTGTGGTGCGAAGGGCCGGGGTGCGAAGGGCTGGAGTCGGTGGGCAACCCCGAATGGGCGGACGGGGCGCGGCTGGCCGCGCAGGCCCAGCTTTCCGCTGGGCCCTCTCGTGCGGTCGTCTACCCGGGCAGCGAGCGAATGGTCGGCACTCTCACCATCGGCGCCGTGACCGAGCTCTCGGCGATCGACGAGGTGCGCACGATGGGTCCGGCCCTGGCCGCGGACGCGACGCTGGTCACCCGCGACCACGTCCGTCCGCTGCGCCAAGACGGACGCTGGGTACTGCACGTCCAACCGGCCAGCGGCGGGATCCAGGTGCCCTTCGAGGCACCCGCGAACCGCCCCTGCTGCGCGGAGCACCAGTAGCGGTTCGCGGGCCAGGTTTGCTCTGTGTCACTTGCTCCAGGCGGCGGTGGCGCCGGAGTGCCCGGTCAGCACGGTGAACACGAGAACGGCGACGCCGAGCAGCACCACGAGCCACTTCACGGCCGACGCGAAGCGGGGCTGGCGTGCGTCGTTGGCACCCCAGCCGCTGGTCGCGCCGGAGGTGGCGGCGAAGCTCCAGGCGGCGAAGATCGCCAGCAGGGTCATCGGCACCGTCGCGATCGTCAGCAGGCCAGCCATCTGGTCGTGCTCCTCGATCAGCGCCTTGTTGTCGGGGGTGGCGTGGGCGAGCTGGTCACCGGTGGCGCGGGTGACGAACAGCACCACCAGCGCGAGGGCGTTGACCACCATGCTGGGCAGGCGCAACCACCAGCGCCAGTCGGGGCGCAGCGCGTGCGCCATCGTGATGACGGCGGCCAGGGGGATCAGGGTGACGGCACCGTGGACGACGAGGGGATGGATCGGGAGGCTGAGCAGGTTCACGTGACCAGCATGGAATCCGTGCCGGTGGCTGACAACGAAGGTTCGGCGTGCCTCTCTCAGCGCGTGAACAGCTCGCCACGCGGGCCGACGAGGCAGGCCGTCGTCCTCGTCGGATTTGTCGGCGGCCCCGACTATGGTGGGGACTCGTTCGGAACGATCGAGGAGTGGCTGGGCAACTGATGGCGGACAACTTCGTGCACCTGCACACCCACACCGAGTTCTCGATGCTCGACGGTGCGGCGAAGAACTCCAAGCTGTTCGCGGAGGTCGCCCGCCAGGGCATGCCGGCCATCGCGATGACCGACCACGGCAACATGTTCGGCGCCTACGAGTTCTTCCAGACGTCCAAGAAGTACCCGGACGTGAAGCCGATCATCGGCATCGAGGCCTATGTCGCGCCCAGCTCGCGGCACTCCCGGGTGCAGGAGTTCTGGGCGACGGGCCGGCACGAGATGGGCGGCGACGCATCGGTCGAGGGTGGCAAGGACGTCTCCGGCGGTGGCCGCTACACCCACATGACGATGCTGGCCCGCAATGCCACCGGCCTGCGCAACCTGTTCACGCTCAGCTCGAAGGCGAGCTACGAGGGCTACTACATGAAGCCCCGGATGGACCGCGAGATCATCTCCGAGCTTTCCGAGGGGATCATCGCCACCACCGGCTGCCCGTCCGGTGAGGTGCAGACGCGGCTGCGCCTGGGCCAGTACGAGGAGGCCGTCAAGGCCGCCGCCGCCTACCAGGACATCTTCGGCCGCGAGAACTACTTCTGCGAGCTGATGGACCACGGAATCGCCATCGAACGCGACGTCCGCGACGGGCTGTTGCGCCTGGCCAAGCAGCTCAACATCCCGCTGCTGGCCAGCAACGACTCGCACTACGTCACCGAAGACCAGGCCGACTCCCACGACAACCTGCTGTGCGTGGGCGTGGGACGCAACAAGGACGACCCCAACCGCTTCCGCTTCAACGGCTCCGGCTATTACATCCGCTCCAACGAGGAGATGCGCCAGCTCTTCGGTGAGCTGCCCGAGGCCTGCAACAACACCCTCGAGATCGCCGAGCGCATCGAGAGCTATGCCGACGTCTTCGCCTTCGTCGACCGGATGCCGCAGTTCGACGTCCCCGAGGGTGAGACCCAGGAGACCTGGCTGCGCAAGGAGATCGAGAAGGGCGTCCGCGTCCGCTTCCCGGACGGGGAGCCCGAGGGCCTGCGAGACCGGATCGAGACCGAGATGGCCGTCATCGGGCCGATGGGTTACTCGTCCTACTTCCTGATCGTCGCCGACATCTGCCGCCACGCCCGCGAGTCGGGCGTGCCGGTTGGTCCGGGACGAGGTTCGGCGGCCGGTTCGATGGTCTCCTACCTCACCCAGATCATCGAGGTGAACCCGATGCAGCACGGGCTGCTGTTCGAGAGGTTCCTGAACCCCGAGCGCGTCAGCCCGCCCGACATCGACCTCGACTTCGACGACCGCCAGCGCGACAAGGTCATCGACTACGTCACGAACAAGTACGGCAAGGAGTACACCAGCCAGGTCAACACCTTCGGCACCATCAAGGCGAAGGCCGCCGTCAAGGACGCGAACCGTATCCTGGGCTACCCCTTCGGGCTGGGCGACAAGATCACCAAGGCCATGCCGCCCGCGGTGATGGGCAAGGACGTCCCGCTCAACGACCTGTTCAACCCGCAGCACAAGCGCTACGCCGAGGGTGGCGAGTTCCGCGCCCTGTACGAATCCGACCCGGACGTGAAGAAGGTCGTCGACACCGGACGCGGGCTGGAGGGCCTGATCCGCGGCACCGGCGTGCACGCCTGCGCCTTCATCATCAGCCGCGAACGGCTGACCGACGTCATCCCCATGCACCGCCGGGACAAGGACGGCATGATCATCGCCGGCTTTGCCTATCCCCAGTGCGAGGAGATGGGCCTGATGAAGATGGACTTCCTCGGGCTGCGCAACCTCGGCGTGATCGACCAGACCATCAAGAATGTGCAGGCGAACCGGGGTGAGGAGGTCGACCTGCGGACGGTGCCCTTCGACGACCCGGCCACCTATGAGCTGCTCTCGCGCGGCGACACCCTCGGCGTCTTCCAGCTCGACGGTGGGCCGATGCGTTCGCTGTTGCGGCTGCTGAAGCCGACTACCTTCGACGACATCACCGCCGTCATCGCCCTGTACCGCCCGGGTCCGATGGGCGCCAACGCACACATCAACTACGCGGAGCGCAAGAACGGACGCCAGGCGATCGAGCCGATCCACCCGGAGCTGCGCGAGGCGCTGGACCCGATCCTCGGCGACACCTACCACCTGCTCGTCTACCAGGAGCAGATCATGGCGGCGGCCCGGCAGCTGGCCGGCTACACCCTCGGTGGCGCCGACCTGCTGCGTCGTGCGATGGGCAAGAAGAAGAAGGAAATCCTGGACAAGGAGTGGGAGCACTTCCGCGACGGCATGTCCGGCAACGGCTTCACCACCCCCGCCATCCAGGCGCTGTGGGACGTCTTCGTCCCCTTCGCCGACTACGCCTTCAACAAGTCCCACGCGGCCGGGTACGCCTATGTCTCCTACTGGACCGCCTACCTGAAGGCCAACTACCCGGCCGAGTTCGGCGCCGCGCTGCTCACGTCCGTCGGTGACGACAAGGACAAGATGGCGCTCTACCTGGCCGACATGCGCGCGCAGCACATCCAGGTGCTGCCGCCCGACGTCAACGAGTCGGTCGCCGAGTTCGGTGCCGTCGGCAAGGACATCCGCTTCGGCCTGGGTGCCATCCGCAATGTCGGCGGCAATGTCGTCGAGGGCATCATCGCCGGACGCGAGGAGCACGGGCACGCGTCCGACTTCGGGCAGTTCCTCGACCACGTCCCGATCCAGGTCTGCAACAAGCGGACGATCGAGTCGCTGATCAAGGCCGGTGCCTTCGACTCGATGGGCCACGGACGGCGTCCGCTGATGGAGGTCTTCGAACCGGCCGTCGACCAGGTGATCGACCTCAAGCGCAACCAGGCGAACGGCCAGGACGACCTGTTCGGCTTCGGCGGCGGGGACGAGGCGGACCTCGGCCCGGCGCAGCAGCACGTCGTCGTCCCCGCGATCGACGACTGGGACAAGCGCACCAAGCTGGCCTTCGAGCGCGAGATGTTGGGGCTGTACGTCTCCGACCATCCGTTGCAGGGTCTGGAGCACATCCTGGAGGCGGAGCGGGACCTCTCGATCGGCAACCTGCTCTCGCCCGAGGGTCCGCGCGACCTGCAGGTCAACATCGCCGGCATGATCACCCAGATCCAGCGCAAGCAGACCAAGCAGGGTGCCATCTGGGCGATCCTGAGCGTGGAAGACCTGGAGGCCTCGATCGAGGTGATGGTCTTCCCGAAGGTGTACGAGCAGGTGGCGATGAGCCTGGCCACCGACACGGTGGTGCGGATCAAGGGCCGGGTGCGCGAGAAGGAGGACTCGGTCGAGATGCAGGCGACCGAGCTGGTGCTGCCCGACATCACCGAGGGTCCGAGCGGGCCGGTGACGATCCAGCTGGCCGCCGGACGCTGTACGCCGCCCGTGGTCGCGCAGCTGCGCGAGGTGCTCGGGGCGCATCCGGGTCTCACCGAGGTGCGGTTGAAGCTGCTCAGCCCGGCCAAGGCGACGACCTTCCGGCTGGACGACACCTTGCGCGTCAACCCGTCCGGGCCGTTGATGGCCGACCTGAAGGCCCTGTTGGGGCCGTCCTGTCTGGCTGGCTAGGCTGTGCCGGTCGAAGGAGGGCCCGTGTCGGTGGATCGAGGAAGCGTGCCGAGTGATCTCGGCGCTGCGCCGCTGCCGGCGAGCGGCGGTGCCAGCGCGACGTCTCCAGCTTCCGCGACGCTGCCGGCGCGGACGGACGCCTATGGGACGCCTGCGCGCTGGACGGGGCGCTTCGGGTTGCCAATCGTGCGCGGCATCATCGCCTTCCTGGTCGGTTCACTGGCTGCGGGACTGGTGTCGGGGCTGGTGTGGCACGCGGTCGTCGACCTGCCCACCTACACCATCGCCGACGATGGTGGCGCCTCGACCACCGAACGCGGGATCACCAAATTCTTCGCCACCGATGCCTGGTTCAGCCTGGTGGGTGTCGTAGTCGGACTGCTTGTCGGATGGCTGGCCTGGCGCGGATTCCGTCGCCTCGGCTGGCCCGTGACGCTGCTGGCGATGGGCGCTGCATTGGTCGCGTCGCTGGCCTGCTGGCGGGTGGGTGTGGCCATGGGTCCCGGGGACTTTGACACGCGCATCTTCGAGGCCCAGGCCGGGGACGTGGTCCCGATCCAGTTCAAGCTCCACACCTGGACGAGTTTCCTGGTCTGGCAGCTGGCGGCGGTGCTCCCGGTGATGTTCGGCTCCTCCCTGGGCCGCGACAACAGCGTCTGAGCCGCTCCCCGACGTTCCCCGTGCCTGTCTAGGGTTCCCTCTGGCCGGCTCTACCAACTACAGGGCTCGGCGCCCGATGTCCGCGACCTGTGCCCGCGTGAGGAAGACCAGATCATCGGGGGAGAGCTCCACTTGCAGCCCTCGTCGTCCCCCGGACACGAAGATCGACGGATAGACCATCGCGGACGCGTCCACCACGGTCGGGAGCTTCTTCTTCTGGCCCAGCGGTGAGATCCCGCCGACCACGTATCCCGTGACCTTCTCCGCCTCAGCCGGGTCGGCCATCGCCGCCTTCTTGGCCCCGAGCGCCGAAGCCACCGCCTTGAGGTCCAGCTGGGTGGACACCGGCACCACGGCCACCCCGAGCCTCTCCTTGCTGCCCTGGCAGCTCACGAGCAGGGTCTTGAACACCCGCTCGGGCATCTGGCCGGTGGCCGCGACCGCTTCGTCCCCGAAGTGGGTGTTGCCCGCGTCGTGTTCGTAGGGGTGCAGCGTGTGCGCCACCTTTGCCTTGGTCAGGGCAACGGTCGCGGGCGTTCCGGCTGAGTGCTTGGCCATGCTCCCGATCTTGGCACCCCGTTGGAAACCGTCCGGCCCTCGCCTCCACCATTCGGGCACGCGGTCCGGGGTCCCACCGTCGGCTTTGGCCTGAACCGGTCGAAACCGACCTGATTCGTGGGGCCCGTCGTCGGTATCGACCCGGACGGGCCAAAACCGACCGGCTCGGGGGTCGTGGGATGGGGGTGGCCGGGGGGACCCCTCGACAGGATCGGGGATGGTGATTGTCTGCTCGGGGATCGTCGGGGGAGGGACCGGTGGCCCAGCGACTGGAAATCGCACGGGGTTGTCAGCGCCGCTCACTAGACTCAGCCACGTGCTGCGACAAGTGGATCTGCGCCAGGTCGGCGCCGCCGACGACTTCGACTACCGCAAGGCCGTGCCCCGCGCGTCCTTCGACGTCGACCATGCCCTGGAGACGGTCCGCCCGATCTGTGATGCCGTGGCCACCGAGGGCGAGGCTGCGCTGCGCCGATTCAGCGAGCAGTTCGACAAGGTCACCCCGGAACACCTGCGCGTGCCCGCGGAGGTGCTGGCCCGCTGCGCCGACGAACTGGACGACAACCTGCGCGCGGCCTTCACCGAGTCGATCCGCCGCCGCCGGATGGTCTGCGAAACCGCTGAACTGGAGCAGTCGTTCGGCGTCGTCGAGGTCGCTCCCGGAGCCAACGTCAGCCAGCGGATCATCCCCGTGCACCGCGTCGGCCTCTACGTCCCCGGTGGCCTCGCACCCCTTGCCAGCTCGGTGATCATGAACGTCGTCCCGGCCCAGGTCGCGGGTGTCGAGCAGATCGCCGTCGCCTCCCCGCCGCAGGCCGAGTTCGGCGGCCTGCCGCACCCCAACATCCTCGCCCTGTGCCAGCTGCTCGGCGTCACCGAGGTCTACGCAGTCGGCGGCGCCCAGGCGATCGCCATGTTCGCGCACGGTGTCGAGGGCCTGTGCCCGGCCGTCGACATGGTCACCGGCCCCGGCAACATCTACGTCGTCGCCGCCAAGCGCCTGCTGCGTGGACGGGTCGGCATCGACTCCGAGGCCGGACCCACCGAGATCGCGATCCTCGCCGACGACTCCGCCAACCCCGCCCACGTCGCCGCCGACCTGGTCAGCCAGGCCGAGCACGACCCGATGGCCGCATCGGTCCTGGTCACCGACTCCGAGGAACTCGCTGCTGCGGTCGAACGCGAGCTCGAGGCGCAGGTGCCCGCCACCCGGCACGCCGAACGCGTCCGCACCGCGCTCACCGGCGAACAGTCCGGCACGGTACTGGTCCGTGACCTTGAGCAGGGTCTTGCCGTCGTGGACGCCTACGCCGCCGAGCACCTGGAGATCCAGGTCCGCGACGCCGAGGCCTGGGCGGCCCGCGTCCGCAATGCCGGCGCGATCTTCGTCGGCTCCTGGTCGCCGGTCTCGCTGGGCGACTACTCGGCCGGTTCGACGCACGTCCTGCCCACCGCCGGCTGCGCCTGCCACAGCAGCGGTTTGTCCGTGCGCTCCTTCATGAAGGCCGTGCACGTCATCAACTACTCCCGCGACGCCCTGATGGAGATCGCCACCCTCGTCGAGGACTTCGCCGAGGCGGAGAACCTGCCCGCCCACGGCAACGCGATCACCGTCCGGCGTGCCGATGCGACCACCCCGGCCACCTCCGACACCGACCAGAAGGAGGCCGGACGATGAGCGGCTTCGAGCTGTCCGACCTGCCGCTGCGTCCCGAACTGGTGGGGGAGGAGCCCTATGGCGCCCCCCAGCTCGACGTCCCGGTGTGTCTGAACGTCAACGAGAACCCCTACGCCCCCAGCTCGTCCCTGCGCGACGCGATGGGCAAGGCCGTGGCCGAGGCTGCGGTGAGGATCAATCGCTACCCCGACCGCGAAGCACTCGAACTGCGCACCGCTTTGGCCGACTACCTCGGCTTCGGGCTCGGCCCGCAGAACATCTGGGCAGCCAACGGTTCCAACGAGGTGATGACCCAGCTGTTGCAGGCCTTCGGCGGCCCCGGTCGCACCCTGCTCGGCTTCACGCCCACCTACTCGATGTACCCCGAGTACGCGCGCAACACCCACACGAACTACGTCACCGCGCCCCGCGACGAGCACTACGCCATCTCCGCGGAGGCGATCGTGACCGCCGCCCGCGAGCACAAGGCCGACGTCATCATCATCACCACGCCGAACAACCCCACCGGCACCACGACGCCGGTCAGCGTCATCGACGAGGTGTGCTCGCAGCTCGACTGCATCGTGGTGGTCGACGAGGCCTACCAGGAGTTCACCGAGATCCCGGACGACTCGGCGATCGCGCTGCTGCCGCGCCACCCGCGCCTGGTCGTCACCCGCACCATGAGCAAGGCCTTCAGCTATGCCGGTGGACGGCTTGGATACCTGGCCGCCAACCCGGCCGTCGTCGACGCCTGCCGCATCATCCGCCTGCCGTACCACCTGTCCGGCCCGTCGCAGGCTCTTGCGGTCGTCGCGCTGAAGCACTCGGCCGAGATGTTGCAGCAGGTCAGCCAGCTGCGCCGCGAGTGCCAGCAGTTGCAGCAGTGGTTGCGCGAACACGGTCTGGAGGTCGTCCCCAGCCAGGCCAACTTCTGCCTGTTCGGACGCTTCGCCGACCGCCACGCCGTCTGGCAGGCGCTGCTCGACCACGGCGCCCTGGTCCGCGAGACCGGCCCCGTCGGCTTCCTGCGCGTCTCCGCCGGCACGCCGGACGAGATGGCGGCCTTCCGCGACGCCCTGCTGGACGTCCTTCCCGCGGCGCAGCGGATGAGCACCACCGACACCGAAGGAGCTGACTCATGAACCGCACTGGCATGAACCGCACAGGCATGAACCGCACTGGCATGAACCGCACCGCCACGATCGAGCGCACCACCAGCGAGTCGTCCATCCGGGTCAGCATCGACCTGGACGGCACCGGCACCTCCACCATCGACACGGGCGTGGGTTTCTACGACCACATGCTCACTGCGCTGAGCAAGCACTCCGGCATCGACATGGACGTGAAGTGCACCGGCGACGTGCACATCGACGGCCACCACAGCGTCGAGGACACCGCCATCGCGCTGGGGCAGGCGCTGAAGGAGGCGCTCGGCGACAAGTCCGGCATCACCCGCTACGGCGACGCGCTCGTCCCGCTGGACGAGGCGCTGGCCCAGTGCGTCGTTGACGTCGCCGGACGTCCCTACTGCGTCTGCACCGGGGAGCCGGACGCCCAGGTCTACGCCCTGATCGGTGGCTCCGGGGTGCCCTACGCCGGGTCGATGACCTACCACGTCGTCGAGTCCTTCGCGATCAACGCCGGCCTGTGCGTGCACCTGCGCCTGCTCGCCGGCCGCGACCCGCACCACATCGTCGAGGCGCAGTTCAAGGCACTGGCCCGCGCGCTGCGCACCGCCATCGCGCTGGACCCGAAGGTCGTCGGCGTGCCCTCGACCAAGGGCAGCCTGTGACCTCGGCTCCGGGTGCAACCCCCCGCGTCGGCGTCCTCGACTACGGCTCCGGCAACCTGCACTCGGCCTGCCGTGCCCTCGAGGCCGCCGGTGCGGACGTCGTCCTGTCCGCTCACCACGACGAGTTGACGCGCTGCGACAAGCTGGTGCTGCCCGGCGTCGGTGCCTTCACCGCCTGCATCGACCAGCTGCGTTCTGTCGGTGGCGACGACCTCGTCGCCAGCTGGGTGGCGGACGAGCGCCCCTTGCTCGCCATCTGCGTCGGGCACCAGGTGCTGTTCGACCGCGGCGTGGAGCACGGCGTTGACACGCCCGGCCTGGGCATCCTCCCCGGCGTCGTCGAACAGTTGGACGCGCGTCCGCTCCCGCACATGGGATGGAACACCGTCGAGGCTCCCGCCACCTCACGCGCCTTCAACGGCGTGGCCGGCGAGCGCTTCTACTTCGTCCACTCCTACGGCGTCCGCACCGCCGTCAACGGACTGGAAAATACCCTTGTCACCTGGTCGGAGCACGGCGGCGACCGCTTCGTAGCGGCCGTCGAGAAGGGCTCGGTGACCTCCACCCAGTTCCACCCCGAGAAGTCCGGACCGGCCGGCGGCACACTGCTGGCCAACTGGGTCATCGGATAGGGTGCTGTGGTGACTTCACTTCTGCTCTTCCCGGCCGTCGACGTCCGCAAGGGGCAGGCGGTTCAGCTCGTCCAGGGCGTCGCGGGGACCGAGAAGGTCTTCGGTGATCCGCTCGAACAGGCCCGCCGCTGGCGCGACGCCGGAGCCCAGTGGATCCACCTCGTCGACCTCGATGCCGCCTTCGGGGACGGCCAGAACACCGAGATCACCTCCCGCATCGCCGGCGAACTCGGCATCAACGTCGAACTGACCGGCGGCATCCGCGACGACGCCTCCCTGCGCCGGGCGCTGGACGCTGGTGCGGCCCGGGTGAACATCGGCACCGCAGCGCTGGAGAACCCGGAATGGTGCGAGCACGTCATCGCCGACTACGGCGACAAGGTGGCCATCGCCCTTGACGTCCGCGACGGCAAGCTGGCCGCCCGTGGGTGGACCACCGAGGGTGGCGATGCCCTCGCCACCGTCGAGCGGCTGAGCATCGCTGGCTGTGAGCGCTTCGTCGTCACCGACGTCGCCAGCGACGGCATGCTCAGCGGTCCCAACCTGGAGCTGCTCGGCGCCGTCAGCGCCACGATGCGCGCGAACCACCCCGAACAGCACGCCAAGGTGATCGCGTCCGGGGGCGTCTCCCGCCTCGAGGACCTCGTCCAGCTCCGCGGCCTGGTGCCGATCGGCGTCGAGGGTGCCATCATCGGCACCGCGCTGTACGTCGGGAACTTCACCCTTGCGGAGGCCATCGACGTGGCCGGCCCGCAGGAACTCAACTGAACCGCGACAAGGAGAATCGGTGAGCGAGCACAACCCCCAGGTGCCGAGTGCCAGCTTCGGGGTGCCGGTGGCCCCCGCGCACGTCCCGCCGCTGCTGGACGGACGCCTGGCCGAGCTTCTGGCGGGCAAGAAGATCGTGATGACCGGCGTGACCGGCTTCATCGGCGAGCAGATCCTGTGGAAGATCCTCACGGAACTCCCCGACACCCGCGCGGTGGTGCTCGTCCGCCCGAAGGGCTCGCTCTCGGCTCGCGACCGCGTCGTCTCCCTGCTCAAGAAGCCCATCTTCAAGGAACTGGCCACCGCGGCCGGCGGTGCGGACGCGCTGTGTGACGCGCGCGTGGACGTCCTGTCGGGCGACCTGCCCCACGTCCCGGACCTGCCGCGAGACCTGGACGTCGTGATCCACTGCGCCGGCGACGTCTCCTTCGACCCGCCGATCGATGCCGCCTTCAAGACCAATGTGCTGGGCACCAAGGCCTTGATGGAGAAGATGCTGGAGGCGTGCAGCGACGACCAGGGCAACCTGGTGCGCGTCCCGCACTACGTCCACATCTCCACCGCCTACACGGCGGGTCGTCGCCGCGGCGCGATCCCCGAGGCGGCGCACGTCCACGACGTCGACTACCAGGTCGAGACCCAGGCCGCGCTGGCGATGGCCGAGCGGGTGGAGAACGAGAGCCGCAGCGCCGAGCGCCTGACCATCCTGCGCAAGCAGGCCGAGAAGGAGCACCGCCAGGCGGGCTACCTGACCACTGCCGAGGACACCGAGCGTCGCCGTCAGGAGTGGGTCAAGGCCGAGCTGGTCGAGGCCGGCACCGAGCGCGCCCGCTCGCTGGGCTGGACCGACGTCTACACCTTCGCCAAGGCGATGGGGGAGCGGATCGTCGAGGACCTCGGCAAGGGCATCAAGGTCTCGGTCGTCCGACCGGCCATCGTCGAGTCGTCCCTCGTGCATCCCTACCCGGGCTGGATCGAGGGCTTCAAAATGGCCGACCCGATCATCCTGGCCTACGGCAAGGGGCAGCTGAAGGAGTTCCCGGCCTCCCCGGACGCCGCGCTCGACATCGTCCCCTGTGACCACGTCGTCAACGCGATCGTCGCGGTCTGCGCCACCGACCCGGCCGTCGGGCAGCCCGAGTACTACCACTGCTCGACCGGCGCCCGGAACCCGCTGACCTTCCGCCGCATCTATGAACTGCTGCGCGAGTACTTCGCCGAGCACCCCTACACCCGCTCCGACGGCACCGTCGCGCCGCTGGCCACTTGGAGCTTCCCCGGTGAGGAGCCGGTCAAGATGTACCTGGAGGTCGCCGAGCGCGCCCACCGCCTCGGTGAGCAGGCCGTCACCTGGCTGCCCCGCGGCAAGCGGACGCGCGATGCCGTCGTCGCGCTCGACCGGCAGGGCAAGAACCTCGACTTCCTGCGTCGCTACCTCAGCCTCTACGGGGAGTACCTGCAGTCGCAGCTGCACTTCGTGGACGACTGCACGCTGGCCCTGCACAACTCGCTGCACCCCGACGACGTCGCGGCCTTCGCCTTCGACACCGGCGTCGTCGACTGGCGGGTCTACATGAAGGAGATCCACGCCCCGGCGATCACCGACCCGGTGCGTCGGCTGGAGGCGGCTCGCAAGCGTCGCGGCACCCGCGCCAGCACCTTCCGCGAGCTGAAGCCCGCCCAGCAGCCCGGCACCATCCTGGCCGCCTTCGACCTCGACGGCACCGTGATGAGCACCAATGTCGTGGAGACCTACCTGTGGGCCCGCCTGCCGCAGCTCTCGCTGGGCGGCAAGGCAAAGGAGGTCGCCGGGGTCGCCGCGCACCTGCCGCGCTACCTGGGCGCCGAGCGCCGCGACCGCGCCACCTTCCTGCGGACGCTGTACCGCCGCTACGAGGGCATGAGCATGGAACAGCTCGAGCGCTTCGTGGACCAGCAGATGACCCCCTTCGTCCGTGACCGCCTCTCCCCGGAGGCGATCGCCCGGATCAAGGAGCACCGCGACGCGGGGCACACGACGATCCTGCTGACCGGTGTGATCCGTCCGCTGACCCGCCCGCTGGAGGACCTCTTCGACGTCGTCGTCGCGGCCGAGCTGGAGACCGACGCGCAGGGCACCTGCACCGGCTTCCTGCTCAACCCGCCGATGGTGGGCGATGCTCGCTCGGCCTGGTTGAAGCACTACGCCAGCCTGCACGGGGTCGACCTGTCCAAGTCCTTCGCCTACGCCGACAGCCACGTCGACCTGCCGATGCTCAATGCGGTCGGCAACCCGGTAGTCGTCGACCCGGATGTCGGCCTGGTGCGCGCCGCCCGCAAGAACGGCTGGTCGATCGTCGACTGGCCCGCCCCCGAGACCATGCCTCGCTGGCGGATGCCGCGCCGTCAGCGGTGACCACCGTGGAGCGCTGAGCCATGGATCCCTACGTCGAGGCGACCCTCGACTGGTCCCCTCTGAACGTCGACGACCTCGCCGAGCTGGCCGAGCTGTGTGAGGCGATCGAGTACTTCGACGACCCGATGGAACAGGTCTCGCTGGCCGACCTCGAGTCGGAGTTCCGTGGCGCCGGCGAACCCTCCCGCGATGGTGTGGTGGGCCGCGACAAGGGCGGGACGATCGTCGCTTACGGCTGGAACCAGGTACACGGCGTGGCCCAGGGTCGCCCGCGCGTCTGGCTCACCGGCGGCGTGCACCCCGCCTGGCGGCACAAGGCCATCGGCACCCACCTGCTCACCTGGCAGGTCGAGCGGGCGCGCGAATTGGCGAGCGAACTCGCCTTCGAACCAGGCGTCGAGCTCCGCGAGCCGTTGTGGACGGGCGCCCATGTCGAGACCCGCAACACCGGCCTGGTCCAGTTGATGCTGGACGCCGGGCTCAGCGCAGAGCGCTGGTGCACCGACCTGCACCGTCCGCTGGTCGGCGACGACGGGTCCCCGACGCCGTTGCCCCCGGTGCCGCCCGTGACACCCGTCCAGGTCGTTCCCTTCCACCCGGTACTCAGCGAGCAGGTGCGCGCCGCCCACAACGAGGCCTTCGCCACCCGCCGTGGGACGACCGAGGTCGACCGTAGACAGTGGGAGGACTCCTTGGCCCGCGCCGAAGCACGTCCGCAATGGTCGTGGGTGGCGATGGACGGCGAGCAGGTCGTCGGCTACGCCCTGAACTCTTTGGGGGAGTACGACGGGCTCGGCGAGGGCTGGACCGACCGGCTTGGCGTGCGCCCGATGTGGCGACGCCACCACCTCGGCGAGGTGCTGCTGGTCGCGTCCATGCGCTCCTTCCGGGACGAGGGCCTGGCGGGTGCCGGGCTGGGCGTCGACACGGAGGATCCGGAGACCTCGCTGGGCCTGTACGAACACCTCGGCTACGTGGCCGGGGACTCGGTGGTGCTCTACGGCCTGCGGGTGACCGGCTAGCATTGTCCCGCTGCGGACGCGCCCGGCGCGCCAGCGGCAGACCGAGTAATCCAGGAGAGGGCGGAACTGGTCCATGAGCGGGCATTCCAAGTGGGCAACCACCAAGCACAAGAAGGCTGTCATCGATGCCAAGCGCGGCAAGCTGTTTGCCAAGCTGGTCAAGAACATCGAGGTGGCAGCACGAGTTGGTGGCGGTGACCCCGGCGGAAACCCGACGCTCTACGACGCGATCCAGAAGGCCAAGAAGACCTCGGTCCCCAATGACAACATCGACCGCGCCGTCAAGCGTGGCTCGGGTGTCGGTGCCGACGCCGTCAACTACGACACGATCATGTACGAGGCCTATGGCCCCGCCGGCGTCGCCATCCTGATCGAGTGCCTGACCGACAACCGCAACCGCGCGGTGAGCGACGTGCGCGTCGCGGTCACCCGCAACGGCGGCACCATCGCCGACGGCGGGTCCGTGCAGCGCCTGTTCGAGCGCAAGGGCGTCGTCACCGTCGCCAAGACGCAGGAGGCGCCGAGCGAGGGTCGCAAGGCGGCCACCCGGGAGATCACCGAGGACGACCTGTTGGAGGCCACGCTCGAGGCCAATGTCGAGGACATCAACGATGAGGGCGACGAGTTCGAGCTCATCTGCGACCCCAACGACTTGGTCGCGGTCCGCAAGGCCGTGCAGGACGCAGGTATCGACTACAACTCCGCGGAGGTGGCCTTCCGCGCCACCTTCGACCAGGAGATCGACTCGGCCGAGGTGGCCGAGAAGGTCGAGAAGATCGTCGACGCGCTGGAGGAGTCGGACGACGTGCAGAACGTCTACCACAACGCCGCACTGAACGACGAGGTCCGGGCGCAGCTCGAGGCAGAGTGACCTGAGGCTTCCACCCGTGGGTGGGTCTGCTCGCGAATGACGCGGGTGGGCCCACCCACGGGTGTCTTCCTGGCTGGGTGGGTCCGGCTTGGGTGGGTCGGGGCTGGGTGGGTCGGGGCTGGGTGGGTCCGGGCTGGGTGGGTGTCAGTGCTCGAGACGGCGGGGCAGCGGCGTCTTCCAGCAGAACCTGAGCGCCAGCACCCTCAGGCCGAAGACGAGCAGCACCAGCATCCACTGGACCAACCCGTTGAACCAGCCGAATCGGTGGGCGCAGTCGGTGAGCAGCGCACCCAGCAGGGCGGGGACCGCGTAGAGCTCGCGCCCGAAGACGCTGGGAACCTGACCGGACAGCACGTCGCGCAGCACACCGCCGCCGACGGCGGTGATCATGCCCACCGCGATGGCCTCCACACCCGGGTACCCCGCCTCGATGGCCACAGCGGCACCTGTGACGGCGAAGGCACCCAGACCCAGCGCATCCGCCACCAGGATCACCCGGCGCGCGCGAGCCAGCGTCCCGGAGAACCAGAAGGTCACCAGGCCACCGACCAGCGCCGTTCCGATCAGGTTGAGGTCGCTGATGCCGCGCGGGGGAGTGATGCCCAGCAGCACGTCGCGCACCATGCCGCCGCCCAGAGCGGTGAGCACGGCCAGCACGAGGATGCCGAAGATGTCGAAGCGGCGACGGACCCCGGCCAGGCCTCCTGAGAGGGCGAACGCGAACACTCCGAGCAACTCCACGAACAGCACCGGGCAAGGCTAGTGGAGTAGTCTTTCGAACGCCTATTCGAGGAGGGCGCGTGCGCGTATTGGGGGTGGATCCCGGGCTGACGAGGTGTGGCATCGGTGTCGTCGACGCCGATGCGGGGCGCCGCGTCGAACTCACCGCCGTCGGTGTCGTCCGCACCCCCGCCGACAGGGACCATGCCCATCGCCTGCTGGCCATCGAGACCGGCATCGAGGAGTGGGTGCGCACCTATCGTCCCGACGCGATGGCCGTCGAGCGCGTCTTCACCCAGCACAACCTGCACTCGGTCACCGGAACCTCGCAGGCCGCCGGCATCGCGATGCTGGTGGCGGCGCGCCACTCCATCCCCGTGGTGCTGCACACCCCCAGCGAGGTCAAGGCCGCCATCACCGGCAATGGACGGGCCGACAAGGCCCAGGTGGGCGCGATGGTGGCCCGGATCTGCCGGCTGTCGGAGCCTCCGAAACCCGCCGACGCCGCCGACGCGGTGGCGCTGGCGATCTGCCATGTGTGGCGCGGACCGGCCACCAACCGCTACGCCGAGGCCGTCGCGGCGGCCCAGAGCCACAAGCAGCGCGCCAGCTGGACGTCGATCAAGAAGAAGCAGGGGACCGTATGATCAGCCACCTCACCGGAACTGTCACCGCCGTCGGCGCCACCTGGGTCGTCCTGGATGTCAACGGCTTCGGGATGCGGTCCCAGTGCACGCCGGCCACCTGCGCCGGGGTCCGGCTGGGCGCCACGACGACGCTGCACACGTCCATGATCGTCCGCGAGGACTCCATGACCCTCTACGGCTTCGACGACGCCGAGGGGCGTGACTGCTTCGAGCTGGTGCAGCAGGCCTCTGGCATCGGCCCGCGGATTGCGCAGGCCGTCGTCTCGGTCATGTCGCCCGAGGAACTGCGCCAGGCGATCGCGAGCGAGAACCTCACGGCGCTGTGCAAGGTGCCCGGCATCGGACGCAAGGGTGCCCAGCGCATGGTCATCGAGCTCAAGGACAAGGTCAACGCCCTCGGCGCCGTGGCCGTGCCCACCGCCACCGGGACCGGTTCCGCGCAGTGGCGCGAACAGGTCACCGAGGGTCTGATGGGCCTGGGCTGGCCTGCGCGCGACGCCGAGGCCGCGTGCGATGGCGTCGAACACCTCGTCGAGGAAGACCCGCAGACCTCCATCGCCGTCCTGATGCGCGCGGCGCTGGCCTCGCTGGCCCGCAAGTAGGGTTGCCGCCGTGGAGCACTCACCCGTCGACCCGCACGCCGAACCGGAGGAACGCGCCGTCGAGGCGGCACTGCGTCCATCCACGCTGGACGAGTTCGAGGGCCAGCCCCGCGTCAGCGACCAATTGGGCCTGGTGCTCGCCGCCGCCCGTCACCGCGGGACCACCGCAGACCACGTGCTGCTCTCCGGGCCGCCCGGGCTCGGCAAGACCACGCTCGCGATGATCATCGCCGCCGAGATGGGCGCTCCGTTGCGCATCTCGTCCGGTCCGGCGATCCAGCACGCGGGTGACCTGGCCGCGATCTTGTCCGGCTTGGTGGAGGGCGAGGTCTTCTTCCTGGACGAGATCCACCGGATGAGCCGACCTGCGGAGGAGATGCTCTACCTCGCGATGGAGGACTTCCGCGTCGACGTGGTCGTGGGCAAGGGTCCCGGCGCCACCGCGATCCCGATCGAGATCCCACCATTCACGCTGGTGGGCGCCACCACCCGCGCCGGCCTGCTCCCCGGCCCACTGCGCGACCGCTTCGGCTTCACCGCCAACCTCGACTTCTACGCCCCCGAGGCGCTGGAGCACATCGTCCACCGCTCTGCTGGCGTACTGCACGTCGACCTTGACGACGACTCGGCCCGCGAGATCGCGCTGCGCTCGCGCGGTACGCCGCGCATCGCGAACCGGCTGCTGCGCCGCGTGCGCGACTACTCCCAGGTGCGTCACGCCGGGGTGGTCACCCAGACGATCGCCGACGAGGCGCTGCGCCTGTATGAGGTCGACCCGTTGGGTCTCGACCGACTCGACCGGGCGGTATTGAACGCCATCTGCACCAAGTTCGCTGGTGGGCCCGTCGGCCTGTCGACGCTGGCGATCAGCGTGGGGGAGGAGACCGAGACGGTCGAGGAGGTGGCCGAGCCCTTCCTGGTGCGGCTGGGCTTCCTGATGCGCACCCCGCGCGGCCGCGTCGCGACCCCGGCAGCCTGGCAACACCTCGGCCTGGTGCCGCCCGCCGACCCCCGCGCTGAGGCGCCGGACCTGTTCACGGCGTGATTGGGTAGTCTTGCGAAGCCCGTACCCAGTGTCGGGCACTCCCTACCAAGGAATTTGACGACAGTGGCCAGTTCAGCACCCACCACGCCGCGCCGGACGCACCCGGTGCGGACGTTGGCGATCTTCCTCGCGGTCACGGCCGCCATGTACGCGCTGATGTTCCCGGCCAAGGCGCACACTCCGCGCCTGGGCCTGGACCTCGCAGGCGGTTCGACCATCACCCTGACGGCGTCCACCGACACGGGGCAGGCGGTGACGGCGGAGAACCTGGAACAGGCCCGCTCGATCATCCAGCAGCGCGTCGACGGTCTGGGCGTCGGTGAGGCCTCGGTGACCACCCAGGGCAACCAGCACATCGTTGTCAGCGTCCCGAATGTCCAGTCGGACCAGCTGATCGCCATGGTCGGCAAGACGGCAAAGCTGAACTTCCGCAATGTCTACGCGATGGAGCAGGTTGCCGCTTCGCCCAGCGCCACGCCGTCGGCCTCCGCCTCGCTGAACGCGACGCCGGGTCTGCCGACCGCCCCGGCCAAGGCTCGTCCGAAGGGGACGAACAAGTTGTTGGCGCTGGACAAGGTGATGGCCTGGGAGCCCACCGCCACCGACCAGACCGACTTCGCGGCCTACAAGTGCACCGACCCGGTCACCGACTCGCTCGACCAGGCGCTGATCACCTGTGACGACACCGGCATGTACAAGTACCTGCTCGGCCCGGTCGCGATCGAGGGCAGCCACGTCACCGATGCCACCGCTGGCATCCCGCAGAACGGCATCCAGCCGGTGGTCAACCTCGTCTTCGACTCCAAGGGCACCTCCGACTTCGGCACCCTCACCGCAGCGCTGGTCAGCAAGACCGCGCCGATGAACCAGAACGCGATCGTCCTGGACGGCAAGGTCACCTCCGCCCCCACCATCCAGTCGGCGATCCCGAATGGCCAGGCGCAGATCTCCGGCAACTTCACCCAGCAGACCGCCACGGATCTCGCGAATGTCCTCAAGTACGGCGCCCTGCCGCTGAACTTCGACGTCTCCGAGGTGCAGACGGTCTCGCCCAGCCTGGGCGGTGAGCAGCTGCGCACCGGCCTGATCGCCGGCGCCATTGGCCTCGGCCTGGTGCTGCTCTACTCGCTGGTCTACTACCACGGTTTGTCGATCGTGGTGGTGGGATCGCTTGCCGTCGCCGCGCTGGTCACCTACGGCGCGATGACGCTGCTCGGCCCGGCGTTGGGCTTCGCGCTCAACCTGCCCGGCATCGCCGGCGCGATCGTGGCGATTGGCGTCACCGCCGACTCCTTCATCATCTACTTCGAGCGCATCCGCGACGAGATCCGCGATGGACGCAGCCTGCGGACGGCGATCGAGACGGGCTGGCAGAAGGCGCGCTCGACGATCGTCATCGCCGACATGGTCTCGCTGCTGTCGGCCGTGGTGCTGTTCTTCCTCGCGGTCGGTGCAGTGAAGGGCTTCGCCTTCACTCTGGGTCTCACGACACTGATCGACCTCGCAATCGTCTTCTGGTTCACCAAGCCGCTGATGACGCTGCTGGGCCGCACCAAGTACTTCGGCGAGGGACGCAAGTTCTCCGGTCTGGACGCCGACCACATGGGCGTCTCCCGGGCCTCGCTGCTCGGCATCCGCGCAAGGGGCACCCGCGCCAGTTCACGCGCTGGCAGCTCGCGCCGCCGCACCACGTCCACCACCTCCGCCGCCGAGGAGGCGTGATGAGCACCCCACTCGAGACCGAGCCGACCCGCGACGACGGAGCCGGCACCACGAAGGCGCGCAAGAACTCGTTGACCCACCGGCTGTACACCGGCGAGGTCAGCTTCGAGTTCGTCCGCCGCTGGAAGACTTGGTTCCTCGTCTCTGGCCTGCTGCTGGCCCTCTCGCTCGGCGCGCTGGGGTTCCGTGGCCTGGACCTGGGCATCGAGTTCCGTGGCGGCGCTGACTTCTCCGCGCCCGCCGCAATCAGCGACACCACGGTGCAGGACTACCGCGAGGCCGTGGACGCCACCGGCCTGCCCGACCTGGAGGGCACCCAGGTGCTCACGGTCGGCAATGACACCGTCCGGGTGCAGACCCGTTCATTGACGGCCGCCGAGGTTCCGACCGTCCGCAGCGCCATCGCCAAGGAGGCCGGGACGACGAATGAGTCGGTCACCTACTCCCTGATCGGCGCTTCCTGGGGCAAGCAGATCACCAACAAGGCCATCCAGGCGCTGGTGGTGTTCGTGCTGCTCGTGATGGCGATGATCTGGGCCTACTTCCGGGACTGGAAGATGTCGATCGCCGCCATCGTGGCGCTGTTGCACGACCTGATCCTCACCGTCGGCGTGTACGCCCTGGCCGGCTTCACGGTCACCCCCGCGACCCTGACGGGCGTGCTGACGATCCTTGGCTACTCCCTGTACGACACGGTGGTCGTGTTCGACAAGGTGAAGGAGAACGTGCACGGCCTCACCAGCCAGAACCGCAGCTACACCGAGGCGGCCAACACCGCCGTCAACCAGGTGCTGGTCCGCTCGCTCAACACCACGCTGATCGGCGTCATCCCGGTCGCGGCGCTGCTGGCCGCTGGCCTGTTCTGGCTGCACGGCGGTCCGCTGGTCGACCTCGGCCTGGCCCTGTTCGTCGGCATGGTCGCGGGCGCCTACTCGTCCATCTTCATCGCGACCCCGCTGCTCGCGCTGCTGAAGGAGCGCGAGCCGGGCATGAAGGCCCACCGGGAACGTCTTGCGCGTCGCAGCGAGAAGGCGCGCGGACGTGCGAAGATCGGGGATGCGACGGCCGCGGTCGCGGGTGACACCGGGGTCGCGTCCGCGCCCTTGGGAACCGCGCCCCTGGGAACCCTCGTCGGCGATCGTCGCCAGCCGCCCCGCAGCACTCGTGCGAACCGAAAGAAGTGACCATGCTTGATCTTGCACACACCGCGGCAGCCCAGGGCCGGGCGCTCGTCGAGTCCCTGATCACCGACGTCCCCGACTTCCCGAAGCCCGGCGTCATGTTCAAGGACATCACTCCGTTGCTGGCCTCTCCGGAGGGCTTCGAAGCGGCGGTCGAGTCGATCGCCGCGCATGCCCCCAGCGACATCGACGTGGTGGTCGGCATGGAGGCCCGTGGCTTCATCTTCGCCGCGCCGGTGGCGCTGAAACTGGGCGCGGGTTTCGTGCCCGTCCGCAAGCCCGGCAAGCTGCCCCGTCCAGTCTTCGAGGAGTCCTTCGCGCTCGAGTACGGCCACGAGACCCTCACCGTGCACAAGGACGCGATCAAGCCGGGCGCTCGCGTGATGGTCGTGGACGACGTCCTGGCCACCGGCGGCACGATCGGGGCAACCGCAGGCCTGCTGCGCCAGTTGGACGTCCAGCTGGTGCACGTCGCCGTCGTGATGGAGCTGGCCTTCCTCGACGGACGCAAGGCGCTGGACGCCGCCGGCATCGACTCCTTCAGCACCATCTGCACGGTCGAAGGCTGACGTGACGGCGAGCCAGGGGCAGGAGCAGGGCCTGTACGGGCCCTATGGAAGCGGGGACGCAACCCCCGGGAGCCCCCACTCCGCTGCGCTCGACCGCTTCTCCTCTGGCCCGGAACAACCGCGATTGCGGATGCGTCAGCGGCTGGCCCGCCTCGGTGCGACCCAGAAGTCGCCTTCCGCGGCCGTGCTGGATCCGCTGTTCACCGTCGTTCGGGCCAACCATCCCAAAGCCGACCTCGCGCTGCTGGAACGCGCCTACAACACCGCCGAGCACTACCACCGCGGGCAGCTCCGCAAGTCGGGTGACCCCTACATCACCCATCCGCTGGCCGTGACGACGATCCTGGCCGAGCTCGGCATGACCGAGCCGACGCTGGTCGCGGCGCTGCTCCACGACACGGTCGAGGACACCTCGTACACGCTCGCGCAGCTGACCGCCGACTTCGGCGCCGAGGTCGCCGCGCTGGTGGACGGCGTCACGAAGCTCGACAAGATCACCTACGGCGAATCGGCCAAGGCGGAGACGCTGCGCAAGATGGTCGTCGCGATGAGCCGCGACATCCGGGTGCTCGTCATCAAGCTCGCCGACCGCCTGCACAACATGCGGACGCTGAGCTTCCTGCGGCCCGACAAGCAGTTCCGGATCGCCAAGGAGACCCTCGAGATCTTCGCGCCGCTGGCGCACCGCCTCGGCATGAATGCCGTGAAGTGGGAGCTGGAGGACCTCTCCTTCGCGACCATGAACCCCAAGGTCTACGACGAGATCGTCCACCTCGTCGCCGAACATGCCCCGCAGCGCGAACGCCAGCTGCGAACCGTCATCGAGCAGGTCAAGGACGACCTCGCCCAGGCGGGCATCCCGGCTGTCGTCTACGGACGTCCAAAGCACTACTACTCGATCTACCAGAAGATGGTCGTGCGAGGTCGCGAGTTCGGCGAGATCTACGACCTGGTCGGCCTGCGCATCCTGGTCGACAACCAGCGCGACTGCTACGCCGCGCTGGGCGTCATGCACGTGCGATGGAACCCCCTGCCCGGGCGGTTCAAGGACTACATCGCGATGCCGAAGTTCAACATGTACCAGTCGCTGCACACCACGGTGATCGGCCCCGGTGGGCGCCCGGTGGAGCTGCAGATCCGCACCCACGAGATGCACCGCAAGGCCGAGTACGGTGTTGCGGCGCACTGGAAGTACAAGGAAGAACTGCGTGGCGGGTCGGGCAGCGGGCAGGAGCACGCGGACCTGTCCTGGGTGGCCTCGCTCAACGAGTGGAGCAAGGAGGAGGCCGACCCGGGAGAGTTCCTGGAGTCGCTGCGCTTCGAGATCAACTCCACCGAGGTCTACGTCTTCACGCCCAAGGGCGACGTCATCGCGCTGCCCGCCGGCGCCACGCCCGTCGACTTCGCGTACACGGTGCACACCCAGGTCGGCCAGCGCTGCATCGGCGCCCGCGTCAACGGACGTCTGATGCCGCTGGAGAAGCAACTCAACAACGGCGACGTCGTCGAGATCCTCACCAGCAAGGACGAGCACGCCGGCCCCTCGCGGGACTGGCTCAACTTCGTCGTCTCCCCACGGGCGCGGCAGAAGATCAAGGCCTGGTTCAGCAAGGAACGCCGCGAGGAGTCCATCGAGCGCGGACGCGAGGAGCTGGCCCGCCAGCTGCGCAAGTCCGGCCTGCCAATGCAGCGGATGCTCACCGCCCCCTACCTCACCGCCGTGGCGGACTCGCTGCGGCTGGCCGACGCGACCGCCCTGTACGCCGCGATTGGTGAGGGGACGGTCAGCGCGCAGAACGTCGTCCAGCGCCTGGTGAACCTCGCCGGTGGTCCGGAGGAGGTCGCCGAGGAGGGGCTCGAGGACGCCCCGCTGCACCAGACCCGACGTCCTCGCAACCAGTCGTCCAGCGAGACGGGTGTGCTGGTCGACGGCGACACCTCGACCTGGACCAAGCTCGCCAAGTGCTGCACCCCGATGCCCGGAGATGAGATCCTCGGCTTCGTCACCCGTGAGGGGGCGGTGTCGGTGCACCGCCGCGACTGCACCAATGCGTCCAACCTGCTGGAGACCCCCGAGCGGATCGTCGACGTCGCGTGGGCGCAGAACCGCGCGCAGGCCTACCTGGTCGCAATCCAGATCGAGGGCCTGGACCGCCACGGCCTGCTGTCGGATGTCACGCGGGTGATGAGCGACCTCAAGGTCAACATCACCTCGGCGACCGCGTCCAGCCATCGTGACCGGGTGTTCAAGGTGAAGCTGGTCTTCGAGGCCGGCGACCCGACCCACTTGGAGCACCTGCTGAACACCGTGCGGAAGGTGCCGGGCGTCTACGACGTCTACCGCGTCAAGCAGTGACAGTGCTCCCCGCTGGCTCATCGCCCCCGCTGGCTCAGGGCAAGATCGAAGAGCCCCGCACCCACGTCAGGGTACAGGGCTCTTCGTGGCCAAACTGAAGGCAAAGTCCTACAAAATCAGGCCTTGAACTCGTTGAGGGCCTTCTGTGCCTGGTCGAGCCAGGACTGGTAGGTCGTGATCGACGCGCGGGTCTCGGCGGCCTTCTTGGCATTGCCAGCAGCCTCGAACTTGTCGGCCTGGGCGTTGAGCTTCTCGATCTGGCCGGTGAACATCGCCACGGTGTCGGCGGCGCGCTGGCGGGCCTCCGGGTCGGTGCGGCGCCACTCCTCGGCCTCGGCATCCTTGATCGCGTTCTCGATCGCGCGGACGCGGCTGTCGAGCGCTCGGATCGAGTCTCGCGGCACCTTGCCCAACTCGTTGAACCTGGTCAGGAAGTCGCGGAACTTGGCGCGAGCCACGGCCAGGTCGGTGACCGGCAGGATGTCGGGCTCAGCGGCGTCCAGCAACTCCTGCTTGGCGGTCAGGTTGCCCATGAACTCGGCGTCCTGCTCGGCCATCACGCCGTTGCGGGCGGCGAAGAACTGGTCCTGCAGGCCGCGGAACTCGGCCCACAGCTTGTCATCATCGCTGCGCGGAGCCGCACCGGCGGCCTTCCAGCGCGTCATCAGGTCACGGAAGGCGCCAGCGGTGGGGCCCCAGTCGGTGGAGTCGGCCAGCTCGCGCGCCTCGGCGATGATGTCTTCCTTCGCCTTCTTGGCGCTCTCGCGCTTGGTGTTCTGCTCGGCGAACTGGGCCTTGCGGCGACGGGTGTAGGTGGTGCGGGCGGACGAGAAGCGGTGCCACAGCTCGTCGTCGGTGGCGCGGTCGATGCGGGGGAGCGCCTTCCACTCGTCCAGCAGGGCACGGAAACGGTTCACCCCACCGCGCCAATCGGTGCCAGCGGCCAGCTTCTCGGCCTCCGCGACCATCTTCTCCTTCTCGGCCTTCGCGGCCTGCGCGGCGGCAGCCTTCTCGGCCTTGCGGGCCTGGGCCTGCTCGTGCAGCGCGGGGGCGAGGGCGTCGAGGCGGGCGGCCAGCGAGGCCAGGTCACCGACCGCATTGGCGTCTGCGACGGCCTTGCGATGCGCCTCGATCGACTTGCGGGCCTCCTCGGGGCCCAAGGCCCCGGACTTCACGCGCGATTCGAGCAGACCAACCTCCGTCTCGAGCGTCTGGTAGCGCCGGACGTAGAAGGCCATCGCCTCCTCCGGTGTCACGTCGGGCACCTGGCCCACGCGACGTTCACCCTCGGCGGTGATCACGTAGACAGTTCCATCGGCTTCGACGCGCCCGAACTGCTGCACGCCCTGGTCCTGACCGAACGAGTTCGGCCCTGCAGATTCGCTCATGGTGCCTATCTTGCCCGATAGTCTTCGCTGCGTGCTCATCGCCTCATTTCCAGCCGGACCCTTCCAGACCAACTGCTACCTGGTGGCCGAGGCCGAGAGCGCCACGTGCGTCGTCATCGACCCCGGCATGGAGGCCGCTGCTGGTGTGAAGCGGGCGCTGGAGCAGTATCGGTTGACTCCTGTCGCCGTGGTCGCCAGCCATGGCCATCTGGACCACGTCGCCGAGGCCGCACTGGTGGCTGACACCCACGACATCCCCGTCCACATCCACCCAGACGACCGTGAGCTGCTGACTGACCCCTCCCTCGCGGTCTCTGCGCAGATGATGGAGCTGATGGTCGAGACGATGGGGAGTACGCGCCTCGCCGAGCCGCGCCGGGTGGAGGAGATGGTCGGCGGCCAGCGTCTTGAGCTCGCCGGCATCGGTTTCGACGTGCTGCATGCCCCCGGCCACACCCCCGGTTGCGTCCTGCTGGGCGCCCAGGCCGAGGAAGGTCCGCTCACCTTCACCGGAGACGTGTTGTTCGCGGGATCGATCGGACGCACCGACCTGCCGCGCGGCAGCATGGCGACGATGGTGCGCACCCTGAAAAATGTGGTGCTCGGGCTCGACGATGCGAGCTACATTCTTCCGGGTCATGGCCCGGCCACCCAGATGGCCCACGAACGGGCCAACAACCCCTACCTGCAGCCGGGCACCTTGGCCCAGCTCATGGAAAGCGACAACTGATGGCACGCCCCAAGCCGATCTCCGGCTTCCCCGAGTTCCTCCCCGCCGGCCGGATCGCCGAGCAGTACGTCCTCGACATCCTGCGCGAGACCTTCGAGCTGCACGGCTACGCGCCGATCGAGACCCGCGCGGTTGAGACGATGGAGCAGCTCACCCGCAAGGGCGAGATCACCAAGGAGGTGTACGTCGTCCGGCGCCTGCACGCCGACGATGCCGCCTCCGAGAAGTCGGACGACCTGGGCCTTCACTTCGACCTGACCGTGCCCTTCGCGCGCTATGTGCTGGAGAACGCCGGCCACCTCGCCTTCCCCTTCCGCCGCTACCAGATCCAGCACGTCTGGCGTGGTGAGCGTCCGCAAGAGGGCCGCTACCGCGAGTTCTGCCAGGCCGACATCGACATCGTCGGGCAGGACACCTTGGCCGAGCATTTCGACGTCGAGGCGCCGATCGTCATGTTGGCCGCGCTGGAGCGGATGCACGCCGAGCTCGGACTGCCCCAGGCGCTGATGCACGTCAACAACCGCAAGCTTGCCGAGGGCTTCTACCGTGGGCTCGGCATCGAGGACACCCTCGAGGTGCTGCAGCGGGTCGACAAGTTCGACAAGATCGGTGGCGACGCTGTCGTGGAGCTGCTGACCGGTGAGCTGGGGTTGGCCGAGGATGTTGCGCGCAAGTGCGTCGCGCTGGCCGGCATCTGCACCCCTGACGACGGTTTCGTCGACCAGGTGCGGGCCCTCGGCGTCGAGCACCCGATGCTGGAGGAGGGTCTGGAGTCGCTGCGCGCGGTCGTCCTGGCCGCCAACAGGCGGGTTCCGGGGCGCATTGTCGCCGACCTCAAGATCGCCAGGGGCCTCGACTACTACACGGGCACGGTCTACGAGACCGAGCTGGTGGGCCACGAAAAGCTCGGCTCGATCAGTTCCGGCGGACGCTATGACTCACTCGCCAGCGACGGAAAGATCACCTTCCCGGGCGTCGGCATCTCACTCGGTGTGACGCGCCTGCTCGGTCCGCTGATCACCAAGGGGCAGCTCACGGCGAACCGTTCGGTGCCCTCCGCCGTGCTGGTCGCGGTGGACGACGAGGCGACGCGCCAGGTGGCCGAGGAGGTCGCGGCCGCCCTGCGTGAGCGTCGGATCCCGTGCGAGGTCGCGCCCAGGGCAGACAAGTTCGGCAAGCAGATCAAGCACGCCGACCGGCGCGGGATCCCCTTCGTCTGGTTCGGTGGGATGTCCGGCCAGGTGAAGGACATCCGCTCCGGCGACCAGGTCGACGCCGACGCATCCTCCTGGGAGCCCCCGCGCGAGGACCTGCGTCCTGGAGTCAGCTTCCAGGGCTGAGCTGCCGTTCCTCGAGCCTGGTCTCGAACCGTGGTTCGAGCCCGGGGACCGTGGCTGGGCTGGGTTGGGCTGGGCTGCGTCACCAGTCGTGATCGACTTGGATGGCGCCCACGGCCTTGGCGAGGCTGACGAGCTGGGTCACCCGCGACGAGTCGTTTGCCCCGGACGCGGTGACGATGGCGAGGACGACCGTCCAGTCGCGCAGGCGTCGCTCGTCCGCCTCGACGCCGGCAGCACCGAGGGCGTCGACCAACGCCCAGAAGCGCTCCTGCAGGAGGGCGGCGCTCCCGGGCGCAGCGTCGAACACGCCGAAGGCCTCCGCGTCGGGATCCCCGGCCAAGCCCAGCGGTGCAAGGGCCACCGTCTCTCCCTCCCGGCGCCGTCCCAGGTGCTCCGCGCGCAAGGCACCGTGCAGCGCCACTGCCGCCGGCGCATCGTCCAGGAGCCGTCGTCCGGTGACCACCGCCTGCTGGGCCAGCCGCGGCGGGACCCCAGCCCCGCGCGGGTCGGCGTGCAACCGATCGAGGACGGGCGACACCAGGTCGGACAACCGGGGGAGCGCGGCGGGCGCCGGACGGTGCAGCCGCCCCCACAACGCAGCCACCGCCGTCAATTCCGGGTCCTGCGGCAGCCGCTCAACGTCCAGGGGCTCCAGCAGCAAGGCCCCGATCGACGGCTTGGCGCGCAACACCTCGACCGTCCCGTCACCGGCCCATGCCTTCAAGGCCGGCACCTGTCCGGCATGCCAACCCTCGGGGGAGGCGAGTTTTAGCACCGCCGGACGTCCGTCCACGGTGCGCACGGGTTGCACCAGCGCTCGTCCATGCACCAGCTCACCAGCACAGGTGAGCTGCCAGTCGGAGAGCAGCTGGGTGAACGCGTCCATCGCTCCAGTGTGCCGCCCGACAACCGGGCAGTGGCGTCGCCGCGATGGCCTAGTCTGGTGCGGCACACCCGTCAGGCCGCGCACCGTCTATGCGTGGCCTCAGAAAGGAATAGCTGCATGCTGCGCACCCATGAGGCCGGGACCCTGTCCAAGGCCGACGTCGGTACCTCCGTCACCCTCGCCGGATGGGTCGCCAAGCGGCGCGACCACGGCGGCGTTGCCTTCATCGACCTGCGCGACGCCTCGGGCATCTGCCAGGTCGTCGTCCGCGACGAGTACCTCGAGAAGGCAGGCATCCACGACCTGCGCAATGAGTTCTGCATCACGGTGACCGGCGTCGTCGACGCCCGCACGGATGAGAACATCAACCCCAACATCGCCACCGGCGAGGTCGAGGTCGCCATCCGTGAACTGTCGGTGCTGAACGCCGCCGCGACGCTGCCTTTCCAGATCGACGAGCGCATCACCGTCGGTGAGGACGCCCGCGTCAAGTACCGCTACCTGGACCTGCGCCGCCAGCGCCAGCACGACGCGCTTGTGCTGCGCTCCAAGGTCACGTCCGCGATCCGCAATGTGCTTGACGGCAAGAACTTCTACGACATCGAGACCCCGACGCTGACCCGCTCGACGCCCGAGGGCGCGCGCGACTTCCTGGTGCCGGCCCGTCTGGCTCCTGGTTCCTGGTACGCGCTGCCGCAGAGCCCCCAGCTGTTCAAGCAGCTGCTGATGGTGGCCGGCATGGAGCGCTACTACCAGATCGCGCGCTGCTACCGCGACGAGGACTTCCGCGCCGACCGCCAGCCCGAGTTCACCCAGCTCGACATCGAGATGAGCTTCGTCGACCAGGACGACGTGATCGCGCTCGGCGAGGCCGTCATGGCCGCCTGCTGGAAGCTGATCGGCGTCGACATGCCGCTGCCGCTGCCCCGGATGACCTGGCACGACGCCATGGACAACTACGGCTCCGACAAGCCCGACCTGCGCTTCGACCTCAAGATCCGTGAGCTGACCGGATTCTTCGTTGACACGCCGTTCCGCGTCTTCCAGAACCCCTACGTGGGCTCGGTCGTCATGCCCGGCGGCGGTTCGCAGCCACGTCGCCAGTTCGACGCCTGGCAGGAGTGGGCCAAGCAACGCGGCGCCAAGGGCCTGGCCTACGTCACCGTGGGTGAGGACGGCGAACTGGGCGGCCCCGTCGCCAAGAACATCTCCGAGACCGAGCGGATGGGCCTGGCCGAGGCGGCCGGCGCCAGCCCCGGCGACTGCATCTTCTTCGCCGCGGGCGAGCGGGAGAGCTCCCAGGAACTGCTGGGTGCCGCTCGTCTGGAGATCGGACGCCGAACCGGCCTGATCGACGAGAACGCCTGGAGCTTCCTGTGGGTCGTCGACGCGCCGATGTTCAAGTCGGCCGCCGCCGCGACCGCGTCGGGCGACGTGGCGCTGGGCGAGGGCAAGTGGACCGCCGTCCACCATGCCTTCACCTCGCCCAAGCCCGAGTTCTGGGACACCTTCGACGCCGACCCCGGTTCGGCCCTGTCGTACGGCTACGACTTCGTCTGCAATGGCAACGAGGTGGGCGGTGGCTCGATCCGTATCCACCGTCGCGACATGCAGGAGCGGGTGTTCTCCGTGATGGGCATCGGCGAGGAGGAGGCGCAGGAGAAGTTCGGCTTCTTGCTGGACGCCTTCAAGTTCGGCGCCCCGCCGCACGGTGGCATCGCCTTCGGCCTCGACCGTCTGGTGATGCTGCTCGGCGGCTTCGACACCATCCGCGACGTCATCGCCTTCCCGAAGACCGGCAATGGCTACGACCCGCTCACCCAGGCGCCCGCGCCGATCACGGACAAGCAGCGCAAGGAAGCCGGCGTCGACGCCAAGCCCGAGAAGAAGGACGACAAGAAGGACGACAAGAAGGACGACAAGAAGGACGAGAAGTCGGCGGATAAGGCCGAGGCCGCCGAGGCCAAGGCCCAGCCGGCCGACGCCAGCTGACCCTCCCGCACGGATCAGTCCCCCAAGGGCCGGATCAGTCCCCGTCAACGGGGACTGATGTGACCCGCGGGGGACTGATGTGTCTGGTCCATCTGGACGATCCGGTCGGCGCGGCGCGCCAGTTCGCGGTCGTGGGTGACCAGCAGGGTCGCCAGGCTGCGTTCGTCGGTCACCTCGCGGACAAGATCGAGAACCGCGTTCCCGGCCTCCGCGTCCAGAGCGGAAGTGGGCTCGTCCAACAACAGCACCTCGGGATCGACGACCAGAGCCCGGGCCAGTGCGACCCGCTGGCGCTGCCCGCCGGAGAGTTGGTGCGGACGTCGATCTCCCAGGCCACCCAGCCCCACGCGGTCCAACAGCTCCAGGGCCTTGGGACGGGCATCGCGGAGCGCACGTCCCCTGGTGCCGGCGACGTGCAGCGGCAACAGCACCTGCTCGGTGGCGGTCAGCGGTGCCAGCAGATTGGCCTGCTGGAAGACCAGCCCCAACCGCCCCGAGACGTTCACGGTCCCGGAATCGGGCGTCACGAGACCAGCGGCCACGGCCAACAGGGTCGACTTGCCGGAACCAGACGCGCCGACCAGGGCCACCAGTTCACTCGCGGCGACCTGGAGGCCTGCGCGGTCGAGGATGGTGCGCTGGACCGGACCGTCGGCGCGGGTGACGGTGACATCGGACAGGGTGAGCATCAGTTGCCTCCAAGGGCGAGCAGGGGGTCGACGGTGGTGACGCGGCGGGTGGCGAGCACGGACCCGAGCAGCCCGACTGCCAGTACGCCGAGGGCGGGGACGACGGTGGTGCCCGGCGCCACCAGGACGGGCACGGCGCGGGCCGCCAGCAACGCCAGGCCAGTACCGAACAGGCTGCCGAGTGCCACCCCGGCGGCGAGCAGCAGCGCTGCCTGGCCGAGCGAGTCGCCCAGCACATAGCGCCGGGTGGCGCCCAGCGCGCGCAGTACCGCGATGTCGCGCGTCCGCTGCACCGTCCAGACGCTCAGGAAGGCCAGCACCACAAGTCCGCTGACCCCGTACAGGAAGCCCTGGATGGTGACCAGCGAACCGTGCTCGGACGAGTAGCCGGGCAGGGCGGCGATGGCGTCCGTACGGGAGAGTTCGACCAGGCCGGAGCCGGTCAGCTCGACGTCGCCATCGACGAGCAGCGCAGTGGCCTGTCCGGCGGGCAGGTGGCCGATGGCATTGGCGTCCGCGACGCTCGTCCACGCCACGGCTTGGTGCGACCAGGACAGGTCGTCGTCCACGGCTGCGACCCGCAGGCGCGTGCCGTTGAGCTCCAGGGTCGAGCCAACCTCGGCGCCGAGGTCCTCCGCAGTGCTCCGACCCAAGGCCACGGTCCCGGCCGGGTGGTTTGCATCGCTGCCCAGCACGACGACCGAACCGGTCCGTCCGTCCAGTTCCATCCGAGCGCGGGTCACGACCAGGGGTCGGACGGGCTGGGCGCCGGTGAGCCGGGTGACGGTGGCGGGTTCGATCACCGAGTCGTCCCAGGAGATCTGGTCGCCGGTGGGAGACAGGAGCACCGACTGCCCGGGCAAGGAGTCGAGCGCGGACGTGTTCTGGGCACCGAGGCCACGGGTGAGGGACGACAGCAGGACGAGCAGCACGGTGACGAGCGCGACGACGGTGGTCATCAGCGCGAATCGTCCCCTGGCGAAGCGAATGTCACGGATTGCGAGGAACATGGCAACCAGTCCAGCCGCCAGCACCGCCAGCGCCATCGGCGCTCCCGGACCGTCCCCGCCGTCGAAGGGACGTCGTCGGGATCATCAAAACGGACGATGCCCAGCGTTCGCGCCCGGCGCACGCCCGGCCCTAGGCTGAACGGGATGTACGCCCACCCCGAGTCCGCCGGCGCCTTGGTTCGCCGCGCGATGCATGCCGCCTTCGTGGTGCTGCTCGGCGTGGGCGTCGTCGTCAGTCTCTCCGACGACCACCGGGCGCGAGTGTGGGCGTCTGCGGCGGCGGTTGCGATCGTCTATGCCGGCGGCATCGGTTGGCAGGCATCACGGCCGTCCCGGGCCCGGGACCGTCGTGCGGGCCTGGTCTGGATCACCGCCCTGGTGCTGGTGTGGACGATCGCCTGCCTGAGCGGACAGGGTTTCGTCTGGTTGGCCTTCCCCTTGTTCTTCCTCGCCTTGTTCATCGTCGCGGCGCCGTGGTCATTGCTGTTGGTGGCCATGATGGTGGTCTGGTGCGGGGCCCTGCCCCTGTTGCGCGGTGGCCCCTGGACACTCGGCGCACTGCTCGGGCCGGCCCTGGCTGCCCTGTTCGCCGTGGGGGTTCACCGTGTGGTCGCGTGGCTGCGGGCCGACGCACTGACGCGTGCCTCTGTGCAGGAGCGGGAACGGCTGGCCAGCGAGGTGCACGACACCATCGCGCAGGGTCTGAACGCCATCGTGCTGCTGGCCCGACAGGGTAGCGCTGACGTGCTGCCAGAAATCGAGCGCACCGCTCGAGAGAACCTCGCCGTCGCCCGGGACATCGTCCGAGCCGGGGACGAGGGTTCCACGGTCACCGACCGCGTCCGTGCGGCCGCCGCGGCAGCTGGACGACAGGCCACCGCGATGGGCCAGCCAGTACAGGTTGAGTGCCGGGTCGAGGGTGTCGAAAGGCTGCTGGCCACCGAACGGGCGCAGTTGCTGGTGCTCGCGGCCAGCTCGCTGCTGTCGAATGTCGTCCGGCATGCCGCGGCCAGCCGTTGCGTGGTGACGTTGACCCATCTGCCGGACGAGGTGACCCTCGACGTGGCCGACGACGGACGAGGCTTCGACCCGGCCACCAGCACGGGTTTCGGCCTGCGGGCCCTTCGGCGCCGCGTCGAGTCGGCGGGTGGCGCCCTGTCGGTGGAGTCGGAGCCAGGCGCTGGCACCACGGTCGGCCTGGTGCTTCCGCAGGAGGCAGCATGACGCGCGTAGCGGTCGTCGACGATCATGCCATCGTCCGCGGGGGACTGGTCGCGCTGCTGTCCGCCCGTCCGGGGATCCAGGTCGCAGGAGAGGCTGGCACCGCCGCCGAGGCCGTCGCGCTCATCGACCGGCTGGTCACCACCGAAGAGGGCGTCGATGTCGTCTTGATGGACCTCAACCTGGGCACCGGCGAGGGCGGGGTCGCCGCCACCCGGACGATCCTGGCCCGCCACCGCGACGTCCGGGTGGTGGTGCTGACCACCTTCGACGCGGACGCAGACATCCTCGACGCCCTGGCCGCTGGCGCGTCCGGCTACATGCTCAAGGACTCCCCGGTCGAGGAACTGGTCGCCGCGATCGAACGCGCCGAGCCCACCAGCCCGGCCCTGTCGACGTCGGTGCAGGCACGCGTGGTGGCGCGCGCGATCCGTCCCGACGACCAACTCAGCCCCCGCGAACTGGAGATCCTGGCGGCACTGGCGCAGGGGGCGTCCAACCGGCAACTGGCCAAGGAACTGTTCATCAGCGAGTCGACCGTCAAGACCCATCTGGCCCACCTGTTCGCCAAGCTGGGAGTCGACAACCGGACCGCCGCCGTGGCAGAGGGACGCCGTCGTCGGCTGGTGCGCTGACCCGTTCACCGGCTGTTCCACAGCCCCTTGTAGGTTGGGCGCATGGCCTACGAACCCACCTGGATCACCCTGCCCGGCGTCGTGAACATGCGAGACCTGGGTGGGCAGCCAGTGGCCACCGGCGGACGCATCCGCGCAAACACCTACCTGCGCAGCGACAACCTGCAGGACCTGTCGCCCGAGTCGGTCCGTCGCGTCGTGGACGATTTGGGCGTCACCGACATCGTCGACCTGCGCACCGACGTGGAGCGCGTCTCCACTGGCCCCGGCCCGCTGGCCGACGAGCCCGGCCTCAGCTTCCACGAGCTGACCATGTACCCGGAGGAGTCCGACGAGACGGGCATCCCGGACGACGATGACGACTCCAACGATCCCGTCTTTCCCTGGCAGGGCACCTGGGACGGCGCCTCCCGCGCCGAGAATGGCCACGAGGAACACCTGGCCCGCCACTACCTCGGCTACCTGGACCGCCGTCCCGACAATGTCATCCGCGCCCTGCGTGCCATTGCCGCCGCGGACGGCGCGGTGGTCGTCCACTGCGCCGCGGGCAAGGACCGCACCGGGACGATCACCGCACTCGCGCTGTCGGCCGTCGGCGTCCCCCGCGAGGTCGTCATCGCCGACTACGACGCGACCAACCAGGTGATCGAGAAGATCTTCGAGCGATTGTCCACCTCGCGCACCTATGCCGCCGACCTGTCAGGCCAGACCATCAAGGACCAGACCACCCCGGCCGAGACGATGGAGATGCTGCTGGACGCCGTGGACCAGACCTATGGGGGAGTGGACGGGTGGTTGCGCGCCCACGGCTGGACCGATGCCGACCAGGAGGCCTTGGTGACCAAGCTCGTCGACAGCGCGGCCGTCGACAGCGCGGCCGCGGACAAGGCATGATGCCCCGGTGAGCATCGTTCCCCGCGCCTGGCAGGCCAAGACCAACGTCACCATGACCGAGCAGACCATCGAGGTCGCCGACGGGGCGATTCCCGCCAAGCTCTTCCTGCCCGAGCTCGGCCACGGCGCCGGGATCGTCGTGGTGCACGAGATCTTCGGCGTCTCCAACTACATCCTGCAGCGCGCGGCCGACCTGGCCGACGAGGGCTGGACGGTGCTCGTCCCGAACCTCTACTGGCGCATCGGCGGGGGAGTCGTGGGGGACGACGAACCGGACGCGCTCCCGAAGGCGACGGAGATGATGGGCGCCAACCCCTGGGACGACACGGTCGCCGACATCCGCGCCTGTGTCGCAGCCCTGCGCACGCACGCCGAGACCGGCGGCCGGGTGGGCCTGATGGGCTTCTGCTACGGCGGCGGCCTGGCCTATGCGGCGGCTTCCGGGGTGCAGGCGCCCGTCGCCCCCGACGCGCTGGTGAGCTACTACGGTTCCGCGCTGCCCCAGCTGGTGGACACCATCCCGGTCGTCGACGTCCCGTCCCTGCACCACTTCGGGGAGAAGGACGCCTACATCCCCTTTGCGCAGGCCCGCCACATCGCCGAGGTGGTCACCACCGGCGACAATGCCGAGTTCTGCTCGTGGCCGGGTGCCGGGCACGCCTTCGACAACCCGAACCCGCTCTTCCACCACCAGGTGTCCAGCGAGGGGGCCTGGGAGACCACGCTGACCTGGCTGTATGAGCACCATCCGGCGGAGCCGGTGAATGCGCCGGGCCCTGCGGAGCCTCTTCGGTGAGCGAGCGGGTCTTCAACTACCCCTTCGGCGACATCCACGCCCTGTACGTCACGAAGGTCGAGCGCAAGGGCAAGACGCGCGCCGAGCTGGACGACCTGATCGGCTGGCTCACCGGCTATGACGAGGCCGGGTTGCAGGACGCCGTCGATGACGGACGGACCCTGCGGGAATTCTTCGCCAAGGCACCGGCGATGAACCCGAACACCGACAAGATCACCGGTCTGATCTGCGGGATGCGCGTCGAACAGATCGAGGACCCGCTGATGCAGCAGATCCGCTGGATGGACAAGGTCGTCGACGAGCTGGCTCGCGGGAAGAAGATCGCCTCCATCAAGCGCTCTTGAATCGAGCCGTGAATCGTTGGGGAAACTCGCCTACCACCGGTGGAGCGCAGTTTCCCCAATGATGAAGCTCGGCACACGGGGTCAGGGTGCCAGCAGCCGAGATGGGCGGGAGTCCGCGTGCAGTTCTCCCAGTCCGACCGCAGCACGGCGTAGGCGACGCTGTCGAGGTGGCGTCCATCACCGGTGGGCCAGCCCTGCCGGTAGTGAGCCTCCTGCACCCAGCCGGCACGCTCGAAGGTCATTCGCATCGGGAGGTTGTCCGCGCGGGTGTGCCCCTCGAAGCGGTGGACGTGTTCCATGGCGGTGAAGACATGGTCGGTGGCAGCGCGCAGCACCTCGACGCCGAGACCCCGTCCCCGGAATTCCTCCGCAAGCCGGAGGTCGAACAGGGGAGTGGGATCGTCGAGGTCCTCGAAACGCATGATGCCGATTCGTCCCAGCTCGTCGTGCTCGACCCAATAGGTGTCGCACGTGTCGTCGCGGTAGGCGCCTTGGTCGATCGACTCGCGCACCTGATCGGTGGTGCGTCGGACCAGGACATGGAAGGGCCACTGGTTTTTGACGATGAACTGGACCAGGGCCTCGCGGTCGGTGCCAGTGGGGTCCAGACGGGTCAGCGCAATCATGGACGCGAGGCTAGCGGCCCCAGCCTGGCGGGCACCACAGGTTCTCGGCTGGGTGACGGCCGACGCCAATCAGTCGCCGATGGCCCCGTCGGCCAGCTCACGCAGCAGGTCCAGGTGGCCGACGTGGCGGGCGTACTCCTCGATCAGGTGCACGAGGATCCAGCGCAGGCTGTAGCTGCCCTCGCCGGGCTCGCGGGACGCGCGAACCCCCAGCGCGTCCAGGTCCGCGGCGGCGAAGGTCACCCGGGCGTTCGCCACCGCCCGGTCGAACCACTCCAACAGGTCGGCGGCGCGATCGCCTTCTGCCTCCCACTCCCAGTCGCCCTCGGTCTGCTGCCAGCCAGTGCGCCAGGGCTCGTCCAGCTCCTCGACGTCGAGCCCGGCGAAGCAGCCGCGTGCCCACCAGGTCTCGACGCTGGCGAGGTGCTTGATGATCGCGCCGATGCTCATGGTGGACGGGTGTCCGGGAAGGCGTTGGCGCAACTGCTCGTCCGACAGGCCCTCGGCCTTGCGGCGGGCGACAGCGCGGTAGAAGTCCAGGAACTCATCCAGCGTGGTGCGCTCGCTGCTGGCCAGTCCGATCTCGGGCAGGGGGGTTGTCATGGCGACACGTTAGCGGCCACTGTGGCGAGGCGGTGAGGGATTTCCTGCCTCAGGCGATGTCATCGTGGGCGGCCCGCATCGCGATCGGGAGTCCCGCCGCGAAGGCCAGCACCAGCGCGACCAGCACGCCGATGTTCGAGGCGACCCAGGCACCCGTCCGGCCACCCAGGCCCAGCGGACCCAACAGGTAGCCCTGCCAGTCGAGCCAGCCGGCCGAGACATTGGTGACCAGGCCGAAGCCGATGACGCAGCAGGCGAGCATCGCCAGCAACGCCGGCCACCGGACCGCCTCAGCGCGATCGAAGAGTTGCTCGTCCGGGTAGCCCTCGCGCCAGCGGACCAACAGGTCGGCACCGAAGATGCCCGTCCACGCCGCCAGCGGGACCCCCAAGGTGGTCAGGAAACCCTCGAAGGGGGTGAGGAAGTCGGGGGAGAACCAGACCACCAGCACGACCCCGGCGAGCACCAGCACGCCGTCCACCAGCGCGGTCGACCAGCGCGGCAGCCGGACCCCGATCGCGAGCAGCGCCAGACCAGAGGAGTAGATGTCGATGACAGCCCCGGCCACCAGTGCGGTGACCGCGACCAGCCAGAAGGGGACGACGAACCACAGGGGCAACATGTTGGTCAGCGCGCCGATCGGGTCGTCCACGATCGCGGCCATCAGCGCCGGGTCGGACCCGCACAGCAGCAACCCGAAGACGATGAAGACTGCCACCGGAACGGTGCCGCCCAGGGTGGTCCACCCGACCAGGCTGGAGCGGGACGCGTTCCGGGGCAGGTAGCGGGAGTAGTCGGCGGCGCAACTGGTCCAGCCGACGCCGAAGCCGCAGAAGACCATCACCGCGGCGCCGATCATGGCGCTGGCGCCACCCGAGGGCAGCGACTGCAGCGCACCCCACCGGACGTGCGGCAGGGCGAGCACCAGGTAGACGAGGCTGACGATGATGACCGCGGAGGTGATCCACTTCTGGGAGGCCATGATCGCGTCGAAGCCGAGCACGCCCAGGCCGACGACGATGGCCTCCATCACGAGCAGCACCGCCACCATGAAACCCGTCCCCGCGTGCAGGCCCAGCCGTTCGGCCACCGTTGCGGTCGACAGCACCGCGAGTGAGGTGAGGACGATCTCCCAGCCGACCACGAGCAGGTAGCCGACGATGCCAGCGGGGATGTTGCCCCAGCGTCCGAAGACCCGCCGAGACAGCACCATCGTCGGCGCCGAGCCGCGCTGGCCCGCCAGCGAGACCAGCCCGACCAGGGCGAAGGAGCCCACGACCGAGAGCAGCGAGATGACCAGCGCCTGCCAGAACGAGAGTCCGTACCCGAGCAGGTAACCGCCCCAGGAGATGCTCAGGACGTGGATGTTGCCGGCCGCCCAGGGCCAGAACTGGCTGCGCGGACGTCCTTTGCGAGCGTGCTCGGGGATGACGTCGATGCCGTGGGTTTCGATCGTGGTGGTGGACACGTCTGCCAACTGTGCACCACGGACGCGGATCAGTGCGTGTGTGTCTGCTGCTTGATCGCTTCCCTCACCTGTTCGGGGGAAAGCCCCTGGCTGAGCAGGTCGGTCACCCACGCCACCAGCGCGTCCGAGGTGAAGTCGCCACCGGAGACCGCACCCACCGACAACAGGCCCTGGCTGACGGCGTACCGACCGAGGTGCACACCACCGTGGGGGCACTGGGTGGTGACCACCAGCACGGTGCCGGCGTCGTTGGCCTGCTGCAGCGCGTCGAGCAGTTCCGGGTCGTCGTCGGGGGCGTTGCCGGTGCCGTAGGCCCGCAGCACCACGGCCTCGGGGGCGGGGGTCAGCAAAGACCGGACGCGCGAGGCCTGTAGCCCCGGGTGCAGCGTCAGCACGACCAGGTCCACCGGACGGTAGGGCTTGCGCGGGCCTGGGGTTGGCGCGCCGCCCGCCATGCTCGCCGCCGGCTCGATGTCGCGGACGACGAGTCGTCCGTTGTGCGTCATGGTCGCCAGCGGCGGCAGGTTGACGCTGTCAAAGGCGTGGTCGTCCTCGGAAGAGATCTTGGTGGCGTGGTGGCCCGCAACCAGGGTGCGGTCGAAGTAGATCGAGACCCCAGAGACCCGAGGGTGCAGGGCGGCCCGGATCGCGCCGGACACATTGGCGGGCGCATCGCTGTCGGGCAGCACCAGGGACCGCTGCGCCCCGGTCAGCACCACCGTCCGCCCAGTGCCGCGCAGGGCAAAGTGGACGGCCGCGGCGCTGAAGCCGAGCGTGTCCGTGCCGTGCAGCACGACGAAGGCATCGAACTCATCCGCGCGTGACTCCACCGCGTCCACGATCCGCTGCCACTCCTGGGGACGGGCATTGGACGAGTCGATCAGCGGTTCGAGGCTGACCAGCTCGAAGGCCACGCCGGGCAGTTCGCGGGCGACGAGCTCGCGCAGCCAGCCGTCCAGGTCGGCGCCGGGAGCCCAGCCCTGGTCGGTCTCGACCATGCCCAGGGTTCCGCCGGTGTAGATGACCAACACCCGTCCGGTGGTGGCCATCAGGGGCGATCCTCGCGCTCGATCTCCGCCTCGACCGGGTCGCCGGACAAGATGCCGGTCTCCAGCAGGTCGGAGTCGATCCGACCCCGGACGACATACCAACCGGCCACCATCAGCAGCGCGATCAGGGCGAACAGGCCGATGGTGGGCTTGCCGATGTCGTCCGCGAACCACATCATCACGATGATCCCGAGCAGGAAGACGATGGTGACCAGGTTGGTCCACGGAGCCCAGAAGAGGCGGTACTTGGGACGTGCGTAGAGGCCCTGCTTGGCCTTGTTCACGAAGATCCAGTGGCTGACCATGATCGAGATCCAGGTGCCGGCGATGCCGATGCCGGCCAGGTTCATCACGATGTCGAAGGCCTGGCTTGGGTAGACGTAGTTGATCAGCACGCCGATCAGGCCGAGCCCGGCGGTGATCGTGATGCCGCCGAAGGGAACGTTGAAGCGGTTCATCCGAGCGGCGAAGGCGGGCGCGGAACCCGCGACCGCCATCGAGCGCAGCGTCCGTCCGGTGGCGTACAGGCCGGCGTTGAGCGACGAGAGCGCGGCGGTCAGCACGACCAGGTTCATGATCGACCCGGCGTTGTGCACGCCGATCGCGTTGAAGAAGGTGACGAAGGGCGACTCGGCCTTGGAGTAGGCGGTCCAGGGCATCAGCATGGTGAACAGCACCACGGAGCCGACGTAGAACAGACCGATGCGCCACATCATCGAGTTCACGGCGCCCGGCATGATCTTCTCCGCGTCCTCGGCCTCGCCGGCTGCGACGCCGACCATCTCCGTGCCACCGAAGGCGAAGACGACGCCCAGCGCGAGGGTGACCATCGGGGCGATGCCGTTGGGGAACCAGCCGCCGTGGGAGGTGATGGTGCCGAAGCCGGGGGTGTTGCCGGCGACCTCGTGGCCGGTGGCGATGAAGTACACGGCCACCAGCATGAAGCCGACGATGGCGGCGACCTTGATCATCGCGAACCAGAACTCGAACTCGCCGAAGAACTTCACGCTGAGCATGTTCATCGTGAACACGATGGCCAGCGCGACCAGGGCGATCACCCACTGTGGGATGGAACTGAAGATCGTCCAGAAGTGGACGTAGAGGGCGACGGCCGTGATGTCGGCCATCACCGTGGTGCACCAGTCCAGGAAGAAGAGCCAGCCCGTGACGTAGGCACCCTTCTCGCCCATGAACTCCCGGGCATAGCTGACGAAGGCTCCCGAACTCGGACGATGGATCGTCAGCTCGCCCAGTGCCCGGACCATCAGGAAGGCGATGATGCCGCAGACGGCATAGACGAAGGCCAGCGACGGTCCGCCGGCGGCCAGTCGTCCGCCGGCGCCGAGGAAGAGCCCCGTGCCGATGGAGCCGCCAATGGCGATCATCCGGATGTGACGGGGTTTCAGCTGCTTCTCGTAGCCATGGTCGGACTTGTCCTGCGCGATGGGTGCCGTGCGTGCGGGTTCGGTTGTACTCATCGGCCCTCCGGGGTGGGATGCGGTGGCTGGTGCGACGGTCAAACACTAGGGCGTTCTGGTGCAGGCACCGTCGGCGGGTCACGGCGACTAGGCTCGTCGGCGATGACGGACCTGTTCGGAAACCCAGACCCCAGCGACCTTCCGCCCGCAGCTTCTGCGACGGGAGGGTCGCTGACTGGCGCCAGCCATGATCAGCTGCCGCTGGCGGTCCGGCTGCGCCCGCGCACCATCGACGAGATCGTCGGCCAGCAGCACCTGCTGGCACCCGGCTCGCCCTTGCGGCGTCTGGCCGAGGGGACCGCCGCCATGTCGGTCTTCCTGTGGGGACCACCCGGGGTCGGCAAGACGACGATCGCCGCCGTCGTCTCACACGCCACCAACCGACGCTTCGTCGAGGTGTCCGCGGTGACGGCCGGGGTCAAGGATGTCCGCGCCGAGCTGGAGACCGCCCGCAAGGAACTGGCCCACGGACGTCCGACGGTGCTCTTCGTGGACGAGGTGCACCGCTTCAGCAAGGCCCAGCAGGACGTCCTGCTGCCCGCCGTCGAGAACCGGCTGGTGACGCTGATCGCGGCCACCACGGAGAACCCCTCCTTCTCGGTCATCTCGCCGCTGTTGTCCCGCTCGCTGCTGCTGACCCTCAAGCCCCTGACCGACGACGACATCGCGTCCCTGCTCGACCGCGCACTGACCGACGAGCGGGGGCTCCGGACCCGCGAGGGTGGCCTGTTCAGCATCGACACGGAGGCGCGCTCCACGCTCGTGCGGCTTGCGGGGGGCGACGCGCGCCGGGTGCTGACCTTCGTCGAGGAGGCCGCGGCTGGTGCCGAGGCGATCGGCTCGGACGTCATCACGCCCGAGGTGGTCGAGAAGGCCGTCGACCGGGCCGCGATCCGTTACGACAAGGACGGCGACCAGCACTACGACGTGATCAGCGCCTTCATCAAGTCGTGCCGCGGTTCCGACGTGGACGCTGCGCTGCACTACTTGGCCAGGATGCTGTCGGCCGGGGAGGATCCGCGTTTCATTGCCCGCCGGTTGATCATCCTGGCCAGCGAGGACGTCGGGATGGCTGCCCCTGGTGTGCTGCAGACAGTGGTCGCGGCCGCCCAGGCGGTCCAGATGATCGGGATGCCCGAGGGCCAGCTCACGCTGGCCCATGCGACGGTTGCGGTCGCCATGGCACCCAAGTCGAATGCGGTGACCACGGCGATCGGAGCCGCCATGGCCGACGTCGATGCCGGACGCATCGGCCAGGTCCCCGAGCACCTGCGCGACGCGCACTATGCCGGCGCCAAGAAGCTGGGTCACGGCCGGGGCTACCGGTACGCCCACGACCACGCTCACGGCGTGGCCAAGCAGCAGTACCTGCCCGACGAGCTGGTCGACCAGCGCTACTACCAGCCCACCGACCACGGCCACGAGGCGCAGATCACCGAAAGGATGGCCGCGATCCGGCAGCTCCTGGGACGCGACGGCTGAGCCGCCGGCAGCCCTGAAAACGTGGGCAACTCAGCAGATGGAACCTTCCATTCGCCGAGCTGCACCCAGACTCCAGGTCTTCAGGGGGCCTCGCCGCAGATCAGCTGACGCGGGCCAGGAAGGCCTTCGTGCGCTCCTGCTTCGGGTTCGACAGCACCTCGTCCGGGCTGCCCTGCTCGACCACGACACCACCGTCCATGAAGACGACCCGGTCGGCGACCTCGCGGGCGAAGCCCATCTCGTGGGTGACGACGACCATCGTCATGCCCTTGGCGGCCAGGTCACGCATCACGGCCAGCACCTCGCCCACCAGCTCGGGGTCGAGGGCAGAGGTGGGCTCGTCGAAGAGCATGATGGCGGGGTCCATCGCCAGGGCGCGGGCGATCGCCACGCGCTGCTGCTGGCCCCCGGACAGCTGCGAGGGATAGGCGGACTCCTTGTCGTCAAGGCCCACCTGTGCCAGCAGCTCGCGGGCACGCCGCTCCGCGTCCGCCTTGGCGAGCTTCTTGACGACGATCGGGGCCTCGGTGACGTTCTCCAGCACGGTCTTGTGCGGGAAGAGGTTGAACTTCTGGAAGACCATGCCCAGCGTCGAACGTTGCCGGGCGATGTCGGCGTCGGTGCGTCGGTAGAGCTTCCCGTCGCGCTCCTCGATGCCGATCAGTTCACCGTCCACCCAGATGCGTCCGCCGGTGAGGGTCTCCATCTGGTTGATCAGGCGCAGGAAGGTCGTCTTGCCCGAGCCGGACGGCCCCAACAGGCAGACGACCTCACCGCGGTGCACGTCCAGGTCGATGCCCTTGAGCACTTCGAGGTCACCGAAGTTCTTGTGGACATTGAGGGCACGCACCTGCACCTCGCCCGGGGTCCGGCCGGTCTGGTCGTCCTGGACGATCTGGTCGTTCTGGAGGTTCTGGTCGTTCTGGAGGTTCTGGTCGTTCTGGAGGTTCTGGAGGTTCTGGGCGTTCTGGCTCATCAGTGGTCGCTTCCCGTGTAGCTGAGCGGCGAGTGGCCGCGTCCGAACCGCTTCTCCAGCCATGACTGCCCGATCATCAGGATCGTCGTGGTGATCAGGTAGTACAGCGTCGCGGCGACATAGACCGGCATCATCTTGTACCAGTTGGTGCCGATCAGGCGCAGCTGCCACAACAGCTCCGTGGTCAGCGGCAGCGCCGACAGCAGCGAGGTGTCCTTGAACATGGCGATGGTCTCGTTGCCCATCGGCGGGACGATGACGCGCATTGCCTGGGGCAGGACGATCCGTCGCATCGCCTGGTTGCGGTTCATGCCGAGCGCCGTCGCGGCCTCCAGCTGCCCGCGGTCGACCGACAGGATGCCGGCGCGCGCCACCTCGGACATGTAGGCGGCCTCGCTCATGCCCAGGCCGATGATCGCGCCGAAGAAACCGCTGAACAGGCGGTTCGCGTCCAGGTGCCAGGGCTGCAGGGAACCCGACAGCCCGAACAGGTGCAGGATCTGCTGGTCGTAGGGGATGCCGATGCCGATCTGCGCATTCGGGAAGAAGTAGCCCAGCGCTCCCATCATCATCAGCAGCACGTAGCGTGGGATGGAGCGGAAGAACCAGGCATAGGCGAAGGCGACGCCCGAGAGCAGCTTGTTGGGGCTCATCCGCATCACGGCCAGCAGCACGCCCCCGGCGACGCCCAGCACCATCGACAGCACCGTCACCAGACAGGTGCCGATGACGAAGCCCATGAACACGGGCGTCTGGCGCATCGCCAAGATGGTGAAGGGCCAGTCGAAGCCGCGGTTGGTGGCGAGTTGGTGCACCAGCATCAGCACCAGCAGGCCGACGATCACGCTCGCGATGGTGCGACCGGGGTGCCGGACGGGGATCGCGTCGATCGTCCCGGGACGCTCGGCCGCGCCAGCGGACGAGGTGTTGGTCGAGGACGTGGTCATACGGGGTTCACCTCGAAGGAGTCGATGGCGCCGTCGGTCTGGCCCCACTTGGCGAGGATGGCGTCGTACTGGCCGCCCTCCTTGAGTGCCTCCAGCGCCTGCTTGACGCCCTCGGCGAGCTCGGTGTCGGCCTTGGGCAGGACGATGCCATAGGGGGCGGAGTCATAGGACTCGCCCAGCGCCTCCATCGCACCGTCCGCGGTCTGGATCGCATAGTCGGTGATGGGCGAGTCGGCGCTCATCGCGTCCACGCGCCCGGAGATGACCGCGGTGGTGGCGTCGGCCTGCTCCTGGAAGCTCTTGATGTCGATCGGGTCTGCCGTGCAGGTGGTCTTCTGCAGGGCGGCCAGTTCGTCGTACTGCATGGTGCCGGTCTCGACGGCGATGGTGTGGCCGCAGGGCTTGGTGCGGTCGATGCCCAGCGGGTTGCCCGCCTTGACGGCCCACAGGGTTCCGGCATTGAGGTAGCTGACCATGTTCACCGACTTCTCGCGCTCGGCGGTGATGGTGAAGGAGGAGACGCCCGCGTCGTACTTGCTGGCCTGGACGCCGGTGATGATCAGGTCGAAGGGGGACTGCTGCCACTGCACGTCCACGCCCATCTTCTCGAAGACGGCGTCGTACAGGTCGATGTCCATGCCCACGATCTTGTCGCCCTCGGTGTACTCGTTGGGCTTGTAGGTCGCATTGGTGCCGATCACGATCTTCTTCGCCGACTGCACCTTCGCCGGCAGCTTCGCGGTGAGCGCGGCGTCGGGGGTGATCGGTGCGATGGACGCGGTGGCAGCGCCCGAGGCGCCGACGGGCGAGCCGGAGGTCTCCAGGGCATTGGAGCAGCCGACCGTAGCGGCCAGCGGGAGGAGGCTCGCGAGCACGGCGAGCCGACAGGGGTGCTTCACAACAAATCCTTCGGTGGGAGATGCGACTCGCCATCGTCCCACCGCAAGATTCGTTCCCCAAATCGCGTCCGGATGTCGATTGGCTCGGACGGGAGTGCCTCCGGCTGCCTCAGTGGGCGCGGAAGGCCTGCATGGACGCCGTGATCGACGCCCCGGACTGGTCGGTGCAGGTCACCGCGTCAAACTGCGAGGTGCAGGTGACATCGCCCAGCTGGAGCCGCTGGCCGTACCGCAGCACGCGGGCCTTCTCGACGTTGAACACCCCCTGGCTGGTGCAGTCGGCCTTCGCGCCATCCACCGACAAGGTGACGATGGGTGCGGAGTCCATGGTCGGACGGCTGCACTTCGGCAGGTTCGCGACGACGCGGTCGGACTGGCAGCCGGTCAACGTCCCCGTCTCGACCTCGAGCTGTCCGCAGTGCAGGTGCCCGGACGGGCTCACGAAGTAGTAGCCGGTGGACTGCTTGAACAGCGCGGCGTCCACCTGCGTCAGCACACTGGTTTCGGCGGCCGGGGATGCGCTGGACGCCGACGGCGTCGCGGACGCCGTGGGGGCCGCCGCGTTGCTCGGTGCGCTCGCCGTGGCTGATGGGGATGATGTCGTCGGCGCCGCGGGGATGGAGCTGGCGCTGGGGGGACTGGTGGCGACCGAACCAGTGGCCGTGCTCCCGGCGCTGCTCCCGGGGGTGGCGCTATCGGTGCCCGAGCACGCGACCAGCAGAAGGCAGGCAGAGGCGGCCAGGACGGTGATCGAATGGGTCCGCATGCGCCCATCCCATCATCCCGGAGGGGTCACCAGGGGAAGGGTTCGTAGTCCTTCAGGAAGACCCCGTACAGGTCGACGCCGTGCTCGCCCTGGACGACCGGGTCGTAGACCCGCGCGGCACCATCGACGAGGTCGAGTGGTGCGTGCCAGCCCTCGGCGGCGATCCGCAGCTTCTCGTCGTGCGGACGCTCGTCGGTGATCCAGCCGGTGTCGACCGCCGTCATCAGGATCTGGTCGGTCTCGAACATCTCCTGCGCGCTGGTGCGGGTCATCATGTTGAGCGCGGCCTTGGCCATGTTGGTGTGCGGGTGGCCGGCGCCCTTGTACCGACGTCCGAACTGGCCCTCCATCGCGGAGACGTTGACCACGTACTTGCGCCGCGCGGGCGACCGGCGCATCGCCTCACGCAACCGGCTGACCAGGATGAACGGGGCGGTTGCATTGCAGAGCTGGACCTCGAGCATCTCCAGCGGATCGACCTGGTCGACGGTCTTGGTCCACGAGTTGATGCTCGCCAGGTCGGGAAGCAGTCCGCCCGCGTCCAGCGCGGTGCCAGCCAGGTGGCGTTCCAGGGACGCATGCCCGGCCTCCAATGCCAGGGCGGTCATCGAGGCGGCCGACTGGCTGGCGAGTTCCCCGTTCAGCGAGCCTCCCGCGCCGACCAGCGATGCCGGGTGGGCCTCGGAGATCCGGTCGAAGGTGAGCATCCGGGGCATCGGACGATCACTCGGCAGCGCCGCCTTCTCACCCTCCACCAGGTGCGTGTAGGCGCCCGGCGAGCGCCGAACCGTCTGACAGGCGTTGTTGATCAGGATGTCCAGGGGTCCGCGGGCCGACACCTCGTCGGCCAGCGCCACCACCTGGGTTGGGTCTCGCAGGTCGATGCCGACGATGCCGAGGCGGTCGATCCACTGGTCAGAGTCGGGCATGGACGCGAACCGCCGCGCGGCGTCGTGCGGGAAGCGGGTGGTGATCGTCAGGTCGGCGCCGTCGCGCAGCAGGCGCAGGGCGATGTACATGCCGATCTTCGCGCGTCCGCCGGTGAGCAGCGCACGACGTCCGGTCAGGTCCGTGCCCTGGTCGCGTTTGGCGTGTGACTTCGCCGCACAGGCCGGGCAGAGCCAGTGGTAGAAGGCGTCGACCTGGGTGTAGTCGGTCTTGCAGATGTAGCAGTCGCGCGGCTCGATCAGTGTCCCGGCGACGGCTCCGGGAGCCGAGGACACCAGCGGGATGCCGGCGGTCTCGTCGTCGATCCGCTGTGGGGCGCCGGTCGCGGTCAGTGCCAGCACCGCATTGTCCGCGTCGATGATCGGCTGGCGGTAGGCGCGCTGGCGAGCCTGACGCACCTGCCGGCGAAAGCGGTTGAAGGCGACCTTGGCGGCAACCTGGTCGGGGTGGTCCGGGGGCAGGGCAGCCAACTCATCGAGGATCCGCCCGAGGGCGTCGAGGTCTGCTGGATCAATCCCCTCGAGTGGCTCGGGGTGCTTAGGGGCAGTGTCAGGCACCGGGTGATCCTAGGCTGCGTCACTCCTCGAGGACGAACCCGTCCTCGTCGAGATCCTTGCCGTCGGGACCCTTTCCCTTCTGCTTGGCCTTCTCGTTACGGCGGGAGGCCGCCACCGGAGAGCTGCCGGAGTTGAGGCGCACCTCGCGCGCCTCCTGTTCGGCCGCGGCCTGCTTCTTCTCGGTCTTCTCGATGCCGGAGGTGTCCCGGGGCGGCAGCTGGAGGCTCTGCTCCGCGGGCATCCCCGCCTGCAGCTCACGGGCCCGTTCCAGCTCAGAGTCGACCTCGGCGCCGAACAGCAGCGCCAGATTGGTCAGCCAGATCCACAACAGCATGACGATCACGCCCGCCAGCGCGCCGTAGGTCTTGGAGTAGTTGCCCGCGCTCGAGACGTAGAGCGCAAAGGCGAGGGAGGCGATGAGCCAGACGCCGATCGCGACCAGGGCACCCACCGAGATCCAGCGGAACTTGGGCTGACGGACATTCGGGGTGAAGTGGTAGAGCACCGCGACCAGCAGCACGACCAGGGCCAGCATCACCGGCCACTTGGCGATGGACCACACCGTCACCAGCGTGTTGCCGACACCCAACGTGTTCCCGATCGCCTCGGCGACCGGACCGCTGACGACCAGCGCCACCAGCATCAACGCTGCCACCAGCACGCAGAAGACGGTGATGGCCAGGTTCACCGGGCGCAGCTTCCACACCGGACGACCCTCGCTGACCTCGTAGACGCGGTTCATCGCGCGACCGAAGGCACCCACATAACCCGACGCCGACCACAGCGCCGACAACAGGCCGATCACCAGCGCGAGCCCGGTACCGCGAGAGTTCACCATCTGGGTCAGCGGACCCTCGATCTGGCTGATCGCATCGGCCGGTGCCAGCTGGCGCACGATGTTCATCAGCTGCTCGATGCCACCCTCCGACTGCCCGAACAGCGCCAGCAACGAGACCAGCGCCATCAGCCCGGGGAACAGGGCCAGCACCGTGTAGTAGGTCAACGCCGCGGCCAGGTCGGTGCACTGGTCGGAGCCGAACTCGCGCCAGGCATTCTTCGCGGTGAACTTCCAGCCCACGGGCTTGAGGTCCGCGGGAGATGCGGGCTTGCGCGCATCGTCCGGGTGGGGCGCCCGGGCGTCTTTCGCCCGCGTCTCGTCGGTGGTGTGCTGTTCGGTCATGGGGGTGCCTCCGCGCACTGGGATTCGCTGGATTTCGGATCGACCATAACGATGCTGCGCAGTCGCTTTGCACTACGCTCGTCCAGGTTCGGCTGATGGCTGAACAAGGGAGGAGCTGTCATGTCCGTCGGTGAGGTGGCCGGTCTGCTCGCGGCGCTGGCCGCGATCGTCTTCGTCGGCCTGTGCGCCGTCCCGCTGCTGAAGCTCGGCGGCGTGCTGGACGAACTGCGCGCCGTCGTCAAGGACCTGGGGATGTCGACCACACCCATCCTGGACGAGCTGAAGGGCACCGTCACGACGACGACCGACGAGATCGCCCGGCTCAGCCAGGTGACCGAGGAACTCACCCGGATGAGCCAGAACGCGTCCGCCATGACCAAGCAGGCCGCCGACGTCTCGACCGTCGTCTCCACCCCGCTGGTCAAGACCGCCGAGGTGGTCGGCAAGGGCGCCAGTGCAGTCTCAACCGTCGCCGGCAATGTGCGTCGCCGCCGTCGCCGCGTCCGGCTCCCGGCCGGGGAGTTGCCGGCCGGTAGGGTGGGGGACCGCACCACCCCCGATTCCGCTGGCACGCCCAGCACGTCCAACAAGCCCATCACGTCCAACAAGCCCAGCACGTCAATCAAGAACAGGGACGACCATGAAAGCCGCTGACATCGCGCAGACCTACCTCGACTACTTCGAGAAGAACGGGCATGCCGTCGTCCCCAGCGCATCGCTGCTCTACAACGACCCGACGCTGCTGTTCGTCAACGCGGGCATGGTGCCCTTCAAGCCCTACTTCACCGGCGAGGAACCCGCCCCGTGGAAGCGCGCGGTGAGCAACCAGAAGTGCGTCCGCACCCTTGACATCGAGGAGGTGGGCAAGACCACCCGCCACGGCACCTTCTTCCAGATGCTCGGCAACTTCTCCTTCGGCGACTACTTCAAGAAGGAGGCGATCGAGTTCGCCTGGGAACTGGTCACCAACGAGCAGCACAACGGCGGTTTCGGCTTCGACCCGTCCAAGGTCTGGGTGACCGTGCTCGGCCCCGGCTTCCACCCCGACTACCCCGAGGGTGACAAGGACGCGATCAGCTACTGGAAGTCGGTAGGCATCCCCGCCGAACGCATCCAGGGACGCTCGCTGAAGGACAACTACTGGAACATGGGCGTGCCCGGCCCCGGCGGCCCCTGCTCGGAGATCTACATCGACCGCGGCGCGCAGTTCGGTGCCGACGGTGGGCCCGAGGCGGACGAGGACCGCTTTCTGGAGATCTGGAACCTGGTCTTCCAGCAGGAGGACCTGTCGGCCGTCCGCGCCAAGGACGACTTCGACATCGCCCGCCAGCTGCCCACGCAGAACATCGACACCGGTGCCGGCCTGGAGCGAATCAGCTACCTGCTCCAGGGCAAGGACAACATGTACGAGATCGACCAGGTCTTCCCGGTGATCGAGCAGGCCGCCGAAATGGCGGGCAAGAAGTACGGCGCCAATGGCGAGGACGACGTCCGCCTGCGCGTCGTGGGCGACCACGTGCGTTCCGGCCTCATGTTGATGAGCGACGGCGTCACGCCCGGCAATGAGGCGCGCGGCTATGTGCTGCGCCGCCTGCTGCGCCGTTCCATCCGTGCGATGCGCCTGCTGGGCGTCACCGACAAGGTGCTGCCGGAGCTGCTGACCACCAGCCGCGACCTGATGCACACCAGCTACCCCGACATCGACGCCCAGTGGGACCGCGTGATCGCCGCCGCCACCGCCGAGGAGGAGTCTTTCCGGCGCACCTTGAACTCGGGCACCCAGCTGTTCGACCTCGCCTCCACCGCAACGAAGGAAGCGGGCCAAAAGACCCTGTCAGGTGACAAGGCCTTCCAGTTGCACGACACCTACGGCTTCCCGATCGACCTGACCCTCGAGATGGCCGCGGAGCAAGGGCTTGACGTCGACGTCGACCAGTTCAAGACGCTGATGGCCGAGCAGCGCAACCGCGCCAAGGCCGACGCGAAGGCGAAGAAGGGCGGCACGGTCTCAACCGAGGCCTACAGCCAGCTGCGCGAACAGGGCGAGACTCCCTTCCTCGGCTACACCGACCTGGCGGCTTCCACCACCTTGCGCGGCATCGTGGCGGACGGACGGGTCGCAGACCGCGCGACCGCCGGCCAGACCGTCGAACTGGTGTTGGGCGAGACCCCCTTCTACGCCGAGTCCGGCGGGCAGGATTCCGACGCGGGCAGCCTGTTCATCGACGGCGTCAGCCTCGACGTCGTGGACGTGCAGCGTCCGGTGCCCGGCCTGATCGTCCACAAGGTCATCGTCCCCGAGGGCGCCGAGTTCGGCGTCGGGTCTGCGGTGGACGCGACCGTGGACCCCTTCCACCGCCTCGGCTCTTGCCAGGCGCACTCCGCAACCCACGTCGTGCACGCCGCCCTGCGTGAGCTCGTCGGCCCGACGGCCACCCAGGCCGGCTCGTACAACAAGCCCGGTTACCTGCGCTTCGACTACTCCTCCCAGCACGGCCTGTCGGATGCGCTGAAGGCCGAGCTCGAGGAGCGTTGCAACATCGCGATCCGCGACGACCTGGCGGTCACGGCACAGTCGATGAAGCTCGACGATGCCAAGGCGATGGGCGCGATGGCGATGTTCGGGGAGAAGTACCCCGCCATCGTCCGGATGGTCGAGATGGGGGGGCCATGGAGCCGTGAGCTGTGTGGTGGAACCCACGTGGCGCACTCCTCCCAGATCGGCATGCTGACCCTGGTCGGTGAGCAGTCGATCGGTTCGGGCGCTCGCCGCGTCGAGGCGCTGGTCTCCACCGACGCCTTCAAGCACATGGCCGCCGAGCGCGCGCTGGTGGCGCAGCTGACCGATGTGCTGAAGACCCAGCCCGACCAGCTCACCGAACGCGTCGAGCGGATGGTCGCGCAGCTGAAGGATGCCGAGAAGCAGATCGCCGAGCTCAAGGCCCAGCAGCTTCTGGCCGGCATCGGCGACATCCTGGCCGGTGCGCACGACGTCAATGGCTACACCGTCATCACCCATCAGGTTCCCGGGGTGGGCGGCAACGAGCTGCGCAACCTGGCCACCGAGCTACGGGGACGCCTCGGTGACGTCGCGTCGGTCGTGGCGCTGGTCGGTGGGACGGACGACAAGCCCGCCATCATCGTCGCCACCAGCCCCGCCGCCCGAGACAAGGGCGCCAAGGCCGGTGTGCTGATCGGCGCCGCAGCCCCCTTGCTGGGTGGTCGTGGCGGTGGCAAGGACGACCTGGCGCAGGGCGGTGGCACGAATCGTGCCGGTGCCGTGGACGCATTGAAGGCCGTCGAGCAGGCCCTGGCCGGCTGACCCCCCGAGAAACCGACCTCTTGCTGACGACAACTGGCGCGCTCGTCGCGCTCGACTGGGGCAAGGCCCGGATCGGCGTCGCCGCGTGCGATGCCGGCCGGGTCCTCGCCTACCCGGTCGACACGATCCAGAACCTGCCCAAGGACCCGGCGCAGACCCTGCGACGGGTGCAGCAGGTGGTGGCCCAGTACGAACCGGTGGAGGTGCTGCTCGGGCTGCCGATCGACCTGCGCGGTGCAGAAGGCGTAGCCGCGCTGGCGATGCGCGAGGTGGCCGAGCAGCTGGCCGCCGCGCTCGCACCGCTGCCCGTCACGCTCGTCGACGAACGCCTCACCAGCGCGACCGCCCACCAGCGGCTCGCGGAAGCAGGAAAGAACTCCCGCCAACGGCGGGGCATGATTGACCAGATGGCGGCAGTTGCCATATTGGAACAAGCACTGGCCCAAGGTTCTAAGGGGACGCGGAGTTGAGCCTGTTCACCGACAACAACGGCAACACCAACTGGAAGAAGATCGGCTACCACGGGCGGAGCGCCTTCGCGGTGCTGCTGAGCCTCGCGGTCCTGTTCGCCGGGGCGTGGTTCGCCTACTCCAAGGCCAGCGACGCCTACACCTCGTGGAAGACCGCGGACGACTACCCCGGCCCCGGCGGCACCCCGGTGATGATCCAGATCGTCGAGGAGAGCACCGGCGCCGACATCGCCAACACCCTGCTCGACAACGACATCATCAAGTCGCGCAAGGCCTTCAACAAGGCCTACGAGAGCAACGAGCAGTCGAAGTCGATCCAGGCGGGCTACTACAAGCTGGCCACGCAAATCCCCGCGGCCGATGCGATCGCCTTCCTGCTGGATGGGCAACACGTCGTCCGCAACCAGCTCACCGTGCCGGAGGGCATGTGGCTGGATGACTCACTGGCGCTGATCAGCAAGAAGACCAAGATCCCGGTGGCGAGCTTCAAGAAGCTGCTTGATGACCCGAAGGTCGTCGGCTACCCGTCCTATGTCAAGGACCCCGAGGGCTTCCTGTACCCCGAGACCTACGAGATCGGCCAGAAGCCGACCGCGACCAGCATCCTCAAGCTGATGTCGACCCAGTACAAGGCCGTGGCGAAGACCAACGACCTGGTCGCCAAGGCGGAGAAGCTGGGACGCAGCCCGGAAGAGATCATCACCGTCGCCTCGATCATCGAGGGCGAGGTGAACAAGCCGGAGTATTTGCCGATGGTCGCCAGCGCGATCTACAACCGTCTGGATGACGGCGACAAGCTCGAACTCGACTCGACGGCGCACTACGGCCTGAAGATCCCCAACGACGAGCCCCTGCCGGCGAACTTCACCACGAAGGACTTCGCGTACAACACCTACCTGTACCAGGGGCTGCCCCCGGGCCCCATCGGGTCTCCGGGCGAGGCGGCGATCAAGGCGGCACTGAACCCCGCCGACACCGACTACAAGTTCTGGGTGGCGGTGAATCTGGAGACGGGCGAGACGAAGTTCGCCAAGACCTTCCAGCAGCACCAGAAGAATGTCGCGGCCTTCGAGGCCTGGTGCAAGAAGGCCACCGACAAGTCCGGCTGCCCGACCGGCTGATGCCTGACTCGCAAGACTCCGCATTCCAGTGCGGGGTGATCGGCCATCCGGCCGGTCACTCCCTCTCGCCGGCCCTGCACCGGGCCGCGTACCGCGAGCTCGGGCTGAACTGGACCTACGACGCCCACGACCTCGCCCCCGAGGAACTGGACCATTTCGTCGGCCATCTCGACGGGTCGTGGCGCGGGCTCAGCGTCACGATGCCGCACAAGGAGGCGATCCGGGGCTGGGGGGAGGCCAACGAGCTGGTCGAGCTGACCGGCGTGGCCAACACCTTGGTGTTGAACAACCCAGAGCTGGGGCGACCCGTCGTGCGCAACACCGACGTGGGTGGCTTCCTGACGGCCTTCGCCGCCGCGGGCATCGAATCCGCCGATTCCGCGACCGTCGTTGGGGCCGGCGCCACGGCCCGGTCGGCCGTGGTGGCGCTGCGGGAGATGGGCGTCGAGCGGGTGCTCGTCCTGGCCAGGAGCCCGCAGCGCGCATCGGGGCTCAAGGATCTCGCCTCCAACCGCCTGGGCATGGTCTGCGGGGTCCGTCCGCTCGAGTCGGGTCAGGTGCTGCCAGCTGACCTGCTCGTCTCCACCGTCCCCTCCAAGGGTGTGACGGAACTGGCCGAGCCGCTGGCCACCAGCGCGCAGGCCGTCTTCGACGTGAGCTACCACCCCTGGCCGACCGCTTTGGCGCGGGTTGCTGCCGAGGGTGGCCGTCCGGTCATCACCGGGCTGGACCTGCTGGCGGGTCAGGCCGTCGAACAGGTGCGCCTGATGACCGGGGGAGAGGTGGACTTCGAGCTGCTGCGTTCTGCGGGTCAAGAAGAACTTCGGCGGCGCGGCGACCTCTGAGAGACTGTCCGGCATGTTGCGCTACATGACCGCCGGTGAGTCCCATGGGCAGGCGCTGGTCGCCACGATCGAGGGCATCCCCGCCCACGTCCGCGTCTCCAGCGACGAGATTCGCCATGCGCTGGCCCGGCGTCGTCTGGGCGCTGGCCGCGGCGCGCGGATGAAGTTCGAGGCGGACGAGGTGACGATGGTCGCCGGCTTCCGCCACGGCCAGACCCTGGGCAGCCCGGTCGCGATCATGGTGGGCAACACCGAATGGCCCAAGTGGGAGCAGGTGATGAGCCCCGACGAGGTCGATCCGGAGGTGCTCTCCCAGCTGGCGCGCAACGAGAAGCTGACCCGTCCGCGCCCGGGTCACGCGGACCTGGCCGGCATGCAGAAGTACGACTGGGACGAGGCGCGACCGCTGCTGGAGCGTGCATCGGCGCGCGAGACCGCCGCTCGGGTGGCGATTGGCCAGGTGGCGAAGAACTTCCTGCGGCAGGCGGCTGGCATCACGGTTCTGAGCCATGTCGTCGAGCTCGGCCCGGTCAAGGCCGCGCAGACCTTCCCGACGGTGGACGACCTGGAGCGCATCGACGCCGACCCCCTGCGCTGCAACGATCCCGAGGCTGCCGTGCTGATGCAGGCGGAGGTGGAGGCCTGCCACAAGGAGGGCGACACCCTCGGCGGGATCGTCGAGGTGCTGGCCTGGGGCCTGCCACCGGGCCTGGGCTCGCATTCACAGGGCGACCGCCGTCTGGACGCGCGCCTGGCCGGCGCGTTGATGGGCATCCAGGCCATCAAGGGCGTGGAGCTCGGCGACGGCTTCGACCTGGCTCGCGTCCGCGGTTCGCAGGCCCACGACGAGATCGTCCCTGGCGCCGACGGCATCGAGCGACTCACCCACCATGCTGGCGGCACCGAGGCCGGCATGAGCACGGGCGAGGTGCTGCGCGTGCGGGCCGCGATGAAGCCGATCGCAACTGTTCCGAAGGCGCTGCGCACGATCGACGTCACCACCGGCGAGGCGGCGCGCGCGCACCACCAGCGCTCCGACGTCTGCGCCGTCCCGGCAGCCGGCGTCGTCGCAGAGGCGATGGTCGCGTTGGTGCTGGCGGAGGCCCTGCTGGAGAAGTTCGGCGGCGACTCGGTGGGCGAGACCACACGCAATATCGACGCCTACCTGGCGCGGGTCGACGAACAGGGGTTGCGCATCCATGGCTGAGCCCTTGCCCCCCGACCAGACGATTGTGCTCGTGGGCGCCCCGGGCGCCGGGAAGTCGACCGTCGGGGTCGTGCTCGCCCGCCGCACCGGGTGCGAGTTCACCGACGTCGACGCCGCGATCGAGCAGGTCGCCGGCAAGCCAATCTCGGCCATCTTCCTGGAGGACGGCGAACCGGCGTTTCGCGAGTTGGAGCGTCGGGTGACCCTGGGCGCCCTGCAGCGCCCCGGCGTCGTGTCGCTGGGCGGCGGCGCAGTGATGAGCCCGGAGATCCGGGACGCGCTGGGTCGACACACCGTGGTGTGGCTGGACGTCAGCGCCGCGCAGGCCACCCGTCGGGTGGGCTTGGGGGACAGCCGTCCGCTGCTCGCCGGTCAGGGCATCCATTCGACGATGGTGAGGCTGCTCAACGAGCGCCTGCCCGTGTACGAGCAGGTCTCGACCCATCGCGTGGACACCAACGGGCGCCGCCCCAACCAGGTGGCCCGTGACGTGATGGAAATGCTGGGTTTCCCGGCCGCCACGGGCTCGGAGCAGCCCGATATCCTCGGCGAGCCTGTCGAGGGGCCGCCCCAGACCTTCCCCGAGCCTGGCGAGCAGTCCCGATGACGACGATCGAGGTTCACGCGGACAACCCCTACCAGGTGCACGTCGAAGCCGGCGCGCTCACCCAACTCCCAGCGCTGGTGGGGGATGCGGCTCGGGTCGCGCTCGTCCACCCGCACGCCCTGGCCGACCGGGCGAGCGAACTGGCCCGCCAGTTGGAGGCCCCCGGGCGCACCATCACGCCCATCGAACTGCCCGATGGTGAGCGGGCCAAGACCGCCGAGCAACTCGTTGCCGGCTGGAGCACGCTGGCCGATGCAGGGTTCACCCGTTCCGACGTCGTCGTCGGCTTTGGCGGGGGAGCGACCACCGACATGGCCGGTTTCCTCGCCGCCTCCTGGCTGCGCGGCGTCGGCTATGTCTGCGTCCCGACGACCGTCCTGGCGATGGTCGACGCGGCCGTGGGCGGCAAGACCGGCATCAACATACCGGCCGGAAAGAACCTCGTGGGCGCCTTCCATGAGCCGCGCGGCGTGCTCTGCGACCTGGCCGTGCTCGACGGACTGCCCGCGCCCGAGGTGGTCAGCGGTCTGGCCGAGGTGATCAAGTGCGGCTTCATCGCCGACACCGTCATCCTCGACCTGGTCGAGGCCGACCCGATCGACGCGCTGGACGTGCGTGGTGACCGCCTCGCCGAACTCGTCACCCGAGGGATCGCCGTCAAGGCCGAGACCGTCAGCGCCGACCTGCGGGAGTCGACGTCCGTGGGTGGCAGGGTGGGACGCGAGAAGCTGAACTATGGCCACACCCTGGGCCACGCGATCGAGAAGCAGGAGAACTTCACCTGGCGTCACGGCGAGGCGATCAGCGTCGGCATGGTCTTCGCCGCCGAACTCTCGGCCCGCGCGCTGGGGCTCGACCAGACGAGCGTCCAGCGACATCGAGACGTGCTCACCTCAGTCGGACTCCCGATCACCTATTCCGGGGCCGACTTCGACACCCTGCGCGCAACCATGTCGCTCGACAAGAAGGCTCGGGGCGCGAAGCTCCGTTTCGTCGGTCTCCCCGAGGTCGGTCGAGTGTCCATCATCGACGGCCCGGACGAGGAAGCCCTGCGGGAGTGCTGGGCTGGCGTGGCCCGGTAGTTGCCTGGGCTCCTGCCATGAGCCTTTCGCCCAGCCTCCAACCTTCGCCGCTCTGATCGTCCCCGCAGCGGTGACCTTTTCATGGGCGTGTTGATCGCCATGAGCGCGCACGTGACACCGCAGGGCCCTGGTGACCTGCGCTGCATACCAGGTCCAGCCCGCGAGTCGATCAGTCGACGAGTTCGAGACCCAGTGCCTGCGCCATCGAACGGGCCAGGTCGAGCACCCGGTCGGAGCGCACCTGCGCGCCCCGCAGACCCTCAAGCCCACGCACGTCCACGATCGAACCGCCGTCGAGCAGGACGCGCTCGGAGCGGGCCTTGTCGAAGACCGCCTCGTCCAGCGTGCAGTTGGCGAAGGTGACGTCGTTGAGCATGGCATTGCTGAAGTCGGCGCCACGCAGGTCACAGCCGACGAAGCTGACGCGCTTGAGGTTGGCAAACCGAAAGTTCGCCAGGTCGAGGCGGCACTCGGTGAAAGTGACGTCCTGCGCGGTGCAACCGGGCAGGCCCAGACCGGTCAGGCGGCAGGCAGTGAACGAGGTGCGGTGCAGGCCCGACTCGTCGAAGACCGCGTTGGCGCCGTCGGCGTGGCTGATCGACACGTCCACCCAGTTGGTGCGTCGCCAGTGGCTGCCTGCCAGGCTGCCGCCCTCGGCCAGCAGTTGCGACAACTCGATGAACTCGCTGCGCAGACCGCTCAGTTCAAGGCGAGCGCAGGACAAGTCGCTGACCAGTTCGTCGTCCCCGAACCGCTGCGCGTCCACGAGTTCCACGCGCTGCAGGTCAACCTGCAGCGGCGAGAGTTTCGGGGCGGTGGCAGGCTTCGGGGACGTCGACATGCCGGGCAGCCTACGCATCCGCGGAGGTCCCGGCGGGGGGCGTCCACGCTGGTGCTTGGGTTAGACTGACCTGCCGACTCGCGGCAGACGTCTTGAAAGGGTGTTTCGTGGCCTCCACCAACGATCTGAAGAATGGCATGGTGCTCGACCTGGACGGTCAGCTCTGGCAGGTGATCTGGTTCCAGCACCACAAGCCGGGCAAGGGCAACACGGTCGTCCGTTCGAAGCTGAAGCACGTCCTGACCGGCAAGGTCGTCGACAAGACCTTCAACTCCGACACCAAGGTCGACACCGCCACGGTGGACCGCCGCGACATGCAGTACCTGTACCACGACGGTGATGGCTTCGTGTTCATGGACACCGTCTCCTTCGACCAGATGTCGATCCCGGACGCCACCGTCGGCGACGCCAAGGACTACCTGCTGGAGAACCAGATCGCCACCGTGGCGATCCACGAGGGCACCCCCCTCTACATTGACATGCCCGCCTCCGTCGAGCTCGAGGTCACCTACACCGAGCCCGGCCTGCAGGGCGACCGCTCCACCGGCGGCACCAAGCCCGCCACGCTGGAGACCGGCAAGCAGGTGCAGGTGCCCCTGTTCATCACCACCGGCGAGAAGATCAAGGTCGACACCCGCGACGGTTCCTACCTCTCGCGCGTCAGCAACTGATGTCGTCGCACGATCCCGAGCTGGTGGGGGAGCCCGTTCCCGGGCGGCCCGACCTGCTCAAGATCACCCCGGAGCCGATCCCGGTCGTCCCGAACCCTCACCACACGACCCGCACCAAGGCCCGCATGCGGGCGATGGACCTGCTGTTCGAGTCGGAACTGCGCGGACGTGACGTGCTGGAGACCCTGGACGAGCGCATCGCGGCGAATGAGCCGCCCGTGCGCCTGTACACCCGTGACATCGTCCGCGGTGTCGAGGCCTTCCGGGACGAGATCGACGAGCGGATCAGCGAGGCAGCCTCCGAGGAGTGGCCCTTGGAGCGGATGCCCCGGGTCGACCGAAACCTGGCTCGGATCGCGGTCTACGAGCTGGACCACACCGAAACGCCGTCCCAGGTCATCATCGCCGAGTGCGTCCAGCTGGCCGAGGAGTTCAGCACGGACGACTCCGCACCCTTCCTGAATGGCCTGCTCGCGAAGGTGGCCCGCACCCGGGCGTCCGAGTGACGGCGTCGTGACCTGGCACGCGTGACCGCGACGGTCGGGCTTCCGATGAGCCTGCACCGGTGATGGGCGTCCTCCACCACGACGGGCTGGCCGATTTCGCCGCCCTCGGCCACGTGCCGGTGGTGCTGTTGCTGGTCAGGGCTCCACGCACACCTTGACGCCGAGCTTGTTCTCGACCGCCTCGATCGCCTGGTCGACGTCGTCCAGTGCGAAGGTGTGGGTGACGATCTTGTCGGCGTCGATGGCGCCGCTCGCCAGCACCTGCACCGCGCGATGCACGTCCGAACGGCGCGCATTCGAGCCGCCGGTCACCACCAGTTCCTTGTAGTGGATCAGGTTCGGGTCCATCACGGCCGTCGACCCCTTCGGGAAGCCCGCGAAGTAGTTCACCCGTCCACCCGTCCCGGCGAGTTCCAGAGCCTGGTTGGCCAGGTCCAGCGCACCGATGGCGACGATGACGACGTCCGCGCCGCGTCCGTTCGTGACCTCACCGACAACGGCCGCGACGTCCTCCGACGTCGGGTCAACGGCATGAGTTGCGCCGAGTTCCAGGGCCAGGGCCCGACGCTGCGCGGAGCGGTTGGTGACGATCACGTTCGACGCGCCCTGCAGCCGCGCCAACTGGGTGTGCAACAGCCCGATCGGTCCCGCGCCCAGCACCACCACGGTCTCCCCGGGCTGGGTGTTGAACTGCGATGCACCGTTCAGCACGCAGCTCAGCGGCTCGGCCAGGCACAGCGTCCGGGCTGGCATCTCCGGGGTCAGGACGACGTTTCCGCTGGCGACGGCGCGCGCGGGCACCAGCAGGTACTCCGCCAGCCCACCGTCGATTCCGTAGCCGAACAACTCGAGGTTCTCGCAGAAGTGCTCACGCCCGGCCAGACAATTCGCGCAGTGGTTGCAGCTGACGACGATGGACACGGTGGCCTGCGCCCCGACCGGGTAGCCGTCCACGTTCTCCCCGACCGACTCCACGCGTCCGGCGATCTCATGGCCCAGCACAACGCCGGGACGAACCCCCGCGGTCTTGGCGCCGCTGATCAGCCGCAGATCGGTGCCGCACAGGGTGGTCGCCTCGACGCGCAGGAGTACTTCATCGGGGCCGGGGGTGGGAGTGGGAACCTCGGTGAGACCGAAGTTGCCGGGGGCGTGGAGGACGGCTGCTCGCATGTCCACAAACCTAGCCAAGGTGCAGGCCCGGCCATAGCGTGGGGCCTGATCCGCCCGCGGAACCCCTCACCTGTCGAAGGAGACAGCCATGACGCGTCTTGTGAACAATCCCGATGACTTTCCCGCGGAGGCCGTGGCCGGCTTCGCGGACGCCTACAGCGAGTATGTGAAGCCCGTCTTCGGCGGCGTCGTCCGCTCCACCAAGACGCGTCAGGGCAAGGTAGCGCTGGTGGTCGGAGGTGGCTCCGGCCATTACCCGGCCTTCGCCGGTTGGGTCGGCCAGGGCTTCGCCGACGGTGCGGTCTGCGGAAACATCTTCTCCTCACCGTCGGGCGCTCAGGCCTACTCGGTCTGCAAGGCCGCCGACCGCGGCGCTGGCGTGCTGATCGGCTTCGGCAACTATGCCGGGGACGTGCTGCACTTCGGCCAGGCCGTCGAGCGGCTGTCCGGTGAGGGGATCGATGCCCGCACCTTGCTGGTCACCGACGACATCGCCTCGGCCAAGCCGCAGGAACATCTCAAGCGCCGCGGCATCGCCGGCGACCTGCCCACCTTCAAGATCACCGGCGCCGCCTGCGAGGCGGGGCTGGACATCGACGAGGTGGTGCGGGTTTTCAACAAGGCCAACGAAGCCACCCGCAGCTATGGCGTCGCCTTCGCCGGCTGCACCCTGCCCGGCCAGAACCACCCGCTGTTCACCGTTCCGAGCGGGCAGATGGGCATCGGCCTGGGCATCCACGGCGAGCCCGGCGTCGACGAAGCGCCGCTGGGCACCGCCGACGAGGTCGCCAAGCTGCTCGTCGACGGCCTGCTCGCCGACCACCCTGCTGATGACGGCCAGCGCGTCGTCGCGCTTCTCAACGGCCTGGGCGCGAGCAAGTACGAGGAGATGTTCGTCGTCTGGCATTCGGTGCAGAAGTACCTGCGGGAGGCCGGACTGGTGATCGCCCAGGGTGAGGTGGGGGAGTTCGTCACCAGCCTCGACATGGCCGGCATCAGCCTGACGCTGGTCTTCCTGGACGAGGAACTGGAGAAGTTCTGGTTCGCGCCCTGCGACACCCCCGCCTACCGTCGTGGCTCGATCGGGGACGTCGAGCGCGACGAGACCGAGTTGCAGCAAGAGGCGATCAAGGCGTCCGTCGAGCGTCCCGGTAGCGAGAACTCCCAGGCGCTGGCTGGCCGTGTCGCGCAGGTGCTGGAGCAGGTTGCGGCCACGCTCAAGCAGAACGAGGAGAAGCTGGGTGACCTGGACGCGGTGGCCGGCGACGGAGACCATGGCATCGGCATGGCCCGCGGCTCGGCAGCTGCCGTGGCCGCAGCCAGGGATTTGACCGGTCAGCGGGCGGGTGTCCAGACGACGTTGAGTGGGGCCGGGGCCGCCTGGTCCGATGCGGCCGGTGGCACCTCGGGCGCGCTGTGGGGCGCCGTTCTCACAGCGCTGGGCAATGCGCTCGGCGACGACGACGATCCGCAGACCACGACGCTGGCTGGCGCAGCCCGCGCCACGCTGGCATCGGTGCAGCGCCTGGGTGGAGCGCAGGTGGGGGACAAGACGATGGTCGACGCGCTGCAGCCTGCGGTCGACGCCTTCGTCGCCGCCATCGAGAGTGGCAAGCCCGCTGCCCAGGCTTTCGCCGAGTCGGTGCCCGCGGCGCAGACGGGTGCTGAGTCCACCGCCGACATGGTCGCGAAGCTCGGCCGCGCCCGTCCGCTGGGCCAGAAGTCGGTCGGCACTCCCGACCCCGGGGCCACCAGCCTGGCGCTGGTGCTCGAGACGGTCGCCAAGGCCGTCGCCTGACCCTTGGCGAGTCAACGTCCGCCAAAATCGCCCGCTCAGGGCGATCCGGTCCCGCCACGGGACCGGATCGCCGTGAGCTGCGCGTTCTGGCGGAATGTCACCGACCCCAG